>NZ_JAFCWW010000016.1:0-112863 GCF_049897765.1 Pseudomonas sp. TWP3-2
TCTTCACGACTTGCAGCTTGAAGCTGTCGTCGAATGCCCTGCGTTTTTTGGTCATGAATAACTCCTCGATAGATGCATTTTCCACCTATCGGGGTGTCCGGGGAAATTAGACCACTGCAACCAAAGCCGAACCCCCGCCCCTCACCACTCAACACAATGAGCGTTAGCTCGAGTACCGCTTTTGATCTCGATCGCCCGTCGGCAGGCTGAGTGGAGGGATTGATCCGGGGGGTGGGAGCGCAGCGACCGTTCGACGAAGTCGAACACATCGAGAGGAGGTGCAGCGCAGCAAACCGGAGGCGATGCTCCCGGATCGATCCCGGAGCGAAGGAACCCGAGCCACAGCGAGGGCCGAACGTCAGGGTAAAGCCTTTTTGGTTACTTTTTCGGCGTCTGGAAAAAGTGACCCGCCGTCAGGGCGGAACCCTAAGCAGCCACAACCGCAGCAACGGATATGCCCCCACAAAATTGACTAAAAACCCCAACCCATGCTCTCCTACACACCTTGTTACGGGTGCCCTTCACAGGGTGAAACGGGAAACCGGTGAATCATGTGCTTTACTCCAAAGCCATGTCAGTCCGGTGCTGCCCCCGCAACGGTAAGCGAGCGAAGCGTCAGATCCACTGTGCGATTGGCATGGGAAGGTGACGCTTGCCGGTCGGCCAACTGCCAACCCCTCGTGAGCCCGGAGACCGGCCCGCAACACACAGTACGCATTTTGCGCCACTGAACATAACAACCCGCGGTGGGCGGGCGCTGTTTGAACCTCTGCGTGCCCGGCTCGCAGGGGTTTTCACGCGCTCTGTCACCCCGCTGACATTCCAGAGGGACGCGCCATGTCGATCATCAGCAGCAGCGGCAGCACTGACAAGAGTTTCGCCAGCACCAACACTTTGAGCCAACGCCTGACCGCCGCCATCTGCGCGTCGATCCTCGGTGCGTGCCTGGTCTACTTCGCCGGTTTCTCACACATCGAAGCGGTGCACAACGCCGCGCACGATACCCGCCACAGCGCCGCGTTCCCGTGCCACTGAGACCTGACGACATGATCAAGCGTATTGCGCAAACCGCAGGTTTCACCGGTCTGCTGGCCGCCCTGCTCCTCACCCTGCTGCAAAGCTTCTGGGTTTCGCCGCTGATTCTGCAGGCAGAGACTTACGAGAAGTCCGAGCCTGTGGCGGAAGTTCACGAACACGCCGCCGGCACCGCCGCGCACACCCACGATGGCGAAGCCTGGGAGCCGGCTGACGGCTGGCAGCGCGTGGTTTCGACCACTGGCGGCAATCTGGTGGTTGCAGTCGGTTTCGCGCTGATGCTCGCCGGTCTGTACACCCTGCGTGCGCCGACCAAAACTTCGCAGGGCTTGCTCTGGGGTCTGGCCGGTTACGCGACTTTCGTGCTGGCGCCGACCATGGGCCTGCCACCTGAATTGCCGGGCACTGCGGCGGCAGATCTGGCTTCGCGGCAGATGTGGTGGATCGGCACCGCGGCGTCCACCGCTGTCGGTCTATCGCTGATCGCGTTCAGCCGTCCCTGGTTGATGAAGGTTCTTGGCGTGGCGATCCTCGCAGTGCCACACGTGATCGGCGCGCCGCAACCGGAAGTGCATTCGATGCTCGCCCCGGAAGCACTGGAAGCACAGTTCAAAATCGCCTCGCAACTGACCAACGTCGTGTTCTGGCTGGCCTTGGGCCTGATCAGCGCCTGGTTGTTCCGTCGCAAGAGCGAAGGTCAATACCAGGCATGACCGAAACCCGCGCAGCGCCGACCTTGGTGGTCGGCCTCGGCTGCCAGCGCGGCTGCCCGGCCAGTACGCTGCGCGCGTTGCTTGACCAGGCCTTGCAGGCCCATCGCATCGAACTCGACGCAGTCAAAGCCTTGGCCAGCATCGACCTGAAACGCGATGAACCTGGCCTGCAAGAACTGGCGGCACAACTGGCGTTGCCGTTGCTGTATTTCAGCAGCGAGGAACTGGCGAGTTATCAGCAACGCTTGAGTCACCATTCGCAAATCGCTTTTGAACGCACCGGCTGCTACGGCGTGGCGGAAAGTGCCGCGTTGGCGCTCGCCGAACAGCTAATCAGCGCCCCGGCAAAACTGCTGATTTCCCGGCAAAAATACGCGCAGGCAACACTGGCATTGGCCGGCGCCGCGTAAATTCCCGATAATCCACGCTTTCGATCATGAGCAATCTTCATCTGAAGACTGCTCGTGCAGCGTCACCCTGCCCTTTTCACAGGATTCAACGATGACCGTCTACTTCATCGGCGCCGGCCCCGGCGACCCGGAATTGATCACCGTCAAAGGCCAGCGGCTGATCCGCAATTGCCCGGTGATCATCTATGCAGGCTCGCTGGTACCCGAGGCGGTACTGGAGGGGCATCAGGCGGAAACGGTGGTCAACAGCGCGGAGCTGCATCTGGAGCAGATCATTGATCTGATCAAGATTGCGCATGCCAAGGGCCAGGACGTGGCGCGGGTCCATTCGGGTGATCCGAGTCTGTATGGCGCGATTGGTGAGCAGATTCGCTACTTGCGCGAGTTATCGATCCCGTTCGAGATCGTTCCCGGGGTGACAGCCACGGCGGCTTGCGCGGCGTTATTGGGCGCTGAGCTGACCTTGCCGGATGTTTCGCAGAGCGTGATTCTGACGCGCTATGCGGACAAGACTGCCATGCCGGCGGGTGAAGAGTTGGCCAGCCTGGCGCAGCATGGCGCGACCATGGCGATTCATCTTGGGGTCAATCATCTGGAGAAGATCCTGGTTGAATTGCTCCCGCATTACGGCGCTGACTGCCCGATTGCGGTGATTCACCGGGCGACTTGGCCGGATCAGGATTGGGTGGTGGGAACGCTGGACGATATCGCCGGGAAAGTAGCAGCCAAAGGGTTTCGACGTACGGCGCTGATTCTGGTCGGTCGCGTGTTGGGCAGCGATCATTTCAGCGAGTCGTCGCTATATCGTGCCGGGCATGCCCATCTTTACAGACCTTGAAAACAACTGTGGCGAGGGAGCTTGCTCCCGCTGGATCGCGAAGCGATCCCAAATTCAGACGGCGCATTCATCACGGGAAAATGCATCGCCTGGATTGTGACTGCTTCGCAGTCAAGCGGGAGCAAGCTCCCTCGCCACAGCACCGTTTTTTATGTCTGCAGCGAACGCCTTAGTAGTAGGCGTTTTCTTTCTGCGTATGGTCAGTCACGTCACGCACACCTTTGAGCTCCGGAATACGCTCAAGCAAGGTGCGCTCGATGCCTTCCTTCAAGGTCACGTCAGCCTGGCCGCAACCCTGGCAACCGCCACCGAACTGCAACACGGCGATGCCGTCTTCGACCACATCGATCAGGCTGACCTGACCGCCGTGGCTGGCCAGCCCCGGATTGATCTCGGTTTGCAGGTAGTAGTTGATGCGCTCGTTGACCGGGCTGTCGGCGTTGACCATCGGGACTTTGGCGTTTGGCGCCTTGATGGTCAGTTGGCCGCCCATGCGGTCGGTGGCGTAATCGACAACCGCGTCGTCGAGAAACGCTTCGCTGAAGTTGTCGATGTAAGCGGTGAAGCTTTTCAGCCCCAGCGCGGTGTCTTCAGGTTTTTCTTCGCCCGGCTTGCAATAGGCAATGCAGGTTTCGGCGTACTGGGTGCCAGGCTGGGTGATGAAGACGCGGATGCCGATGCCTGGGGTGTTCTGCTTGGAGAGCAGATCGGCCAGGTAATCGTGGGCGGCGTCAGTAATGGTAATAGCGGTCATGGAAACTCCTCGCAGGCTTGGGCGGAGTTTACGCCAATCGGCGCGCGGCACAAAGTCCTAGTATTTACGTAGGAATAGTTCGCAATCGCCTAAGTCGCTGATTTGTCGTCGACTCGCGCTTTAAGCCACTGATAGCTGCGTTTTTCCACCCATTCGTAGCTCAGCCACGAACCGACACCAATCGCCAGCGCACACACAATGAACATCAGATACGGGTTGATCCCATAGCGGCTGGCGATAAATCCGCCGGCCGACAATACCAGCACATGCATCAGGTACACCGAATAGGAGCAATCACCGAGCAGTTTGAGTACCCGATTGCCTTCGACGTAACGCTCCAGCGCAATACACGCCATGACCAACACCGCGCTCGGCACGCCCCAATTGAATAATCTCGGCGCTGGTGGCAGCTGGTAAATCGCGATCAACGCTGCGCCAATCCCGATCAACGGCAACCACAGCCCCGCGCCAATCCAGCCCCGGCGATAAAGCATACCGATACCGATCCCGAGCAAGAATTCATAAACGATGTCCGAGCGATAAAACTCGCTGACCCAGCCAAACCCGGTCCACGCCTGACACACCGCAAACAACAGCGCCGCCACCACCAACAGCCGCACCTGCAAGCGAAACAACAGCGCCCAGGCAAACAGCACATAAAAGAGCATTTCGTAATTCAGTGTCCAGCCGACATTCAGCGTCGGATAAATCCCATAGCCGCCGGGGTTTTCAGTCGGAATGAACAGCAACGACGCCAGCACGTGACTCCAGTCCACCGACTGATCCGGCAGCAGCGGCTGGGCGACCACCACCAGCAGCGCCATCAGCAGCGTGTACAGCCAATACGCCGGGACAATGCGAAACAGTCGATACAGCAGAAAGCGCGCCGGCGGCAGCGTCTTGCCTTCGGTCGACAGAAAAATCACCAGCCCGCTGATGACAAAGAAGATATCGACGCCCACCGCGCCTTTGTCGATGAACAACTGGCCAATCGGCCCACGCGCATTGAAGTCGAAGAAAATCTGCATGAAGTGATGGCAAACCACGGTCCAGGCCGCGAGCGCACGCAGGGCTTGCACTGAAATCAACATCGATTGCCCTCCCGTCCACTCCTCGAAAATCACCAAAAATCCAATGTAGGAGCTAGCCTGCTAGCTCCCACAGGGGGGATTTGCGGTGTTGCCTGGACGTGGGACAGCGGGCCTCGTGCAAAAGATCAAAGATTCTCGTAGCGGTTCATGTCCAGCACACCCTCTTCCACCGGCTCGGTTTCGTGGATGTACTGACTCAAGTCGTGGAAGTAAAACCAGAATTGTGGATGACTGCGGCGAATCCCCCAGCGCTCGACGATGCGTTCGAACTGCGCCTGATCACGAGCGCCTTCCATGGCATCGACAAACGCCGGTACCTGATCCGTCGGGATGTTGAAAATGAAATTCGGATAACTGCTGAGCACGCCGGGATAAATCGTCAAGGTGTCCAGCCCCGGTTGATAGCGCAACGATTCGCCGAGCAAAAACGCCACGTTGCTGTGCGCACGGTTGCGCATCAGGCTATACACCTCGCGTTTGCCGCTGCGGGTTTCGATGCGCAGCATGCTTGCTTCCGGCAGTTGATCGATGACCTTGAGGCCAGCGGCCGGGCGCGAAGTCAGGCGGCTCAGCGCCTGCTCGGCATTTTGCAGCGCCGGATCGATGTTCGGCCGCGAGCAGTAGGCGTTTGCGCAACGGTTGATCGGGTCGGGCCGCGCATTCAGGTCGCCATAACGGTTCAGCAACTGCAGGGCGAAATCACGTTTCGGGTCGTTTTCGTTGAGTTTCAGCCCGGTCGGTTTGTCGTCGTCGATGGCCTCGTAATCCAGCCACATCTTGAACTGACCGCCACTTTGGTACCAATCGTTGAGGTAGTCTTCGCGCGAATCGGCGGGCATCAGCCGCAGGAAATTCTGCTCGGCGCCGTTGCGGATCAAGTCGAAATACAAGCGGGTTTGCGCCTGATGCGAGACATTGCCGAACACGTCGAAGTTGACCGCCAGTTGATAATAGGTGCGTTCCAGCAACGGGTAATCGAACAACCACATCGTCTGCGGTACATCGCCGATCAGGCCTTTGGTCACCGAAGCGCTGTCGAAGTGGCGGAAGACGCTCAGCAGCGCGTTGTCGTTTCCGGCCCACAACGTCGACCAGCCCGGCGCCGGCAAATCGGCGTAGCTATCGCGGCGCAAGGCTTCGTACTCGTTGCGCTTGTCACGGTAGTCGCGCCACAGCCCGAGAACGCTGCCGACATCGTCGTTCTGACCCGGCATCGCCAGCAACGGCGTGGCTTGGCCGCGATAGTTAGGGTCGGTGATATACAAGTCATGTTCCGGTGCCTGGAACAGCGCCCAGAAGTTGTCGCGGATCACATCCGTCGCAATCTGCCCGCGACACACTGGCCCGCGAATAAAGGTGCGTACGAAGTATTCGGCGTTATCGAGCATGAACTGATAGCGCGCCTGCGCCGGAATCGCCTCAAACGTGGCAAAGGGATTGGCCCGGCTCTGCGGCCCGTAACCGGGCAACGCGTTGACCTGCCACTTGCCGCTGTAGAACAGGCTTTTGATCCGCGCCATCTTCGCCGCGCTCAGCGGATAAGTGATGTGGGTCTTGTGCACGATCACGCCCTGCACCGGCCACAAGCGGTAGTAAACCTGCGTGCCGGGATCGTCGTTCGGACGGCGGGTGGCGATCAGGTCAATCGGCTGACCGCTCGGCGTGCGCGAGCGCACCCACTGAAAGTAATGCCCCGGCTCGCCATCCTTGAAGTAGATGTGGGCGAGATACAAGTGCTCGAACAACCAGCGTCCGACCAGACTTTCCCGCGCACCGGGGCGGTTCAGCAGATTTTCCCATTGCACGATCTGCAGTGCTTCCTGTGCGCTCGGCGCCAGGCCTTGTTCGTCGATCGGCGCCCCCGAGGCGAGCCAGCGTTGCAGGGTCTGGTATTGCTGATCGGTCAGACCGGTGACCGCCAGCGGCATGCCCTCCTTCGGATGCGCACCGGCATAACCCTCGAATTCGCCCGGCATTGCACAGGTATTGGCGCGATTGAGTCCCAGCACGATCTCTGGCGGGAGTTTGGCGTTGGGCTGCAACGGCACGCTGTGCCCAAGTTCCAACATGCGCGCCATCAGGTTTGCCTGGCTGCCTTGGGTATCGAGCACCGAATAGAAGCCCTTCTGTTGCCAGGCACGCTTGCCGAAAGCGTCATAGAACAGTCGGGTGGTCGGCGCCGCTTGACTGCGCTCACCGTCGTAGACCGGCAACTTGCTCGCACCGCGCGCCACACCTTCGCCGCTGCCCAGGTTGAGCTGGCAGGCAGAGTCGTAGCACGCATGGCAGGCCACGCACTTCTCGGTGAAGATTGGTTGAATGTCTCGGGTGTAGGAAACCGCAGACGAGATAGCCGGATCTTGCGCCGCAGCGCCCCAGCTCAATAACAGCAATGCAATGCTGATGATGCGGTGCGACATGTGGCGGGTCCGGTGTTGAGAAAAAAAGTTCGCGATTCTACCGTTATGACGCTCGTACCAACATGAGCGATATTCATGCAAAACAGCCGCATGCTCCAAAAGCGCACAGGTTTGTTATGATCCCGGCCCTTCGTCATGGTCTTTTTCGAGTAGTCCCAATGTCCGATCGCAGCGTCCGTCTTCAAGCTCTCAAGCAAGCTCTCAAAGAGCGCATCCTGATTCTGGACGGCGGCATGGGCACGATGATCCAGAGCTATAAGCTCGAAGAGCAGGATTATCGCGGCAAACGCTTCGCCGACTGGCCGAGCGACGTCAAGGGTAACAACGACCTGCTGGTGATCACCCGCCCGGACGTGATCGGCGGTATCGAAAAAGCCTACCTGGATGCCGGTGCCGACATCCTTGAAACCAACACCTTCAACGCCACGCGGATTTCCATGGCCGATTACGGCATGGAAGAGCTGGCCTACGAACTCAACGTAGAAGGCGCACGTCTGGCGCGCAAGGTCGCCGACGCCAAGACCGCCGAGAATCCGGACAAGCCGCGCTTCGTCGCCGGCGTGCTCGGCCCGACCAGCCGCACCTGCTCGCTGTCGCCAGACGTCAACAACCCCGGCTACCGCAACGTCACTTTTGATGATCTGGTGGAGAACTACACCGAGGCCACCAAAGGCCTGATCGAGGGCGGCGCCGACCTGATCCTGATCGAAACCATCTTCGATACCCTCAACGCCAAAGCCGCGATCTTCGCCGTGCAAGGTGTGTTCGAGGAAGTCGGTTTCGAACTGCCGATCATGATTTCCGGGACCATCACCGACGCCTCCGGGCGCACGTTGTCGGGGCAGACCACCGAAGCGTTCTGGAACTCGGTGGCACACGCCAAGCCGATTTCCGTTGGTCTCAACTGCGCACTCGGCGCCCGTGAGCTGCGCCCGTATCTGGAAGAGCTGTCGGACAAGGCCGGCACTCACGTTTCCGCGCACCCGAACGCCGGTCTGCCGAACGAATTCGGCGAGTACGACGAACTGCCGTCGGAGACCGCCAAGGTCATCGAAGAATTCGCCCAAAGCGGATTCCTGAACATCGTCGGCGGCTGCTGCGGCACCACGCCGGGCCACATCGAAGCCATCGCCAAAGCGGTGGCCGGTTACGCGCCACGGCAGATTCCGGACATTCCCAAGGCCTGCCGACTGGCCGGTCTGGAGCCGTTCACCATCGATCGCAGCTCGCTGTTCGTCAACGTCGGTGAGCGCACCAACATCACCGGCTCGGCGAAATTCGCCCGTTTGATCCGTGAAGACAACTACACCGAAGCGCTGGAAGTCGCCCTGCAACAGGTCGAGGCCGGCGCGCAGGTGATCGATATCAACATGGACGAAGGCATGCTCGATTCGAAGAAGGCCATGGTGACCTTCCTCAATCTGATTGCCGGTGAACCGGACATCTCGCGCGTACCGATCATGATCGACTCCTCGAAATGGGAAGTGATCGAAGCCGGCCTGAAATGTATTCAAGGCAAGGGCATCGTCAACTCGATCAGCATGAAAGAAGGCGTCGAGCAGTTCATCCATCACGCCAAACTGTGCAAGCGCTACGGCGCCGCGGTCGTGGTCATGGCGTTCGACGAAGCCGGCCAGGCCGACACCGAAGCGCGCAAGAAAGAAATCTGCAAACGCTCCTACGACATTCTGGTGAACGAAGTCGGTTTCCCGCCGGAAGACATCATCTTCGACCCGAACATTTTCGCCGTGGCCACCGGCATCGAAGAACACAACAATTACGCTGTGGACTTCATCAACGCCTGCGCCTACATCCGCGACGAACTGCCGTATGCGCTGACGTCCGGTGGCGTATCCAACGTGTCGTTCTCGTTCCGTGGCAACAACCCGGTGCGTGAGGCGATCCACTCGGTATTCCTGCTGTATGCGATCCGCAACGGCCTGACCATGGGCATCGTCAACGCCGGTCAGTTGGAGATCTACGATCAGATCCCGGCCGAGCTGCGCGACGCTGTCGAAGACGTGGTGCTCAACCGCACACCGAACGGTACCGACGCCCTCCTCGCCATCGCCGACAAGTACAAGGGCGACGGCAGCGTCAAGGAAGCCGAGACCGAAGAGTGGCGTGGCTGGGAGGTCAACAAGCGTCTGGAGCATGCGCTGGTCAAAGGCATCACCACGCACATCGTTGAAGACACCGAAGAATCGCGCCAGTCGTTCAGCCGCCCGATCGAGGTGATCGAAGGCCCGCTGATGTCCGGCATGAACATCGTTGGCGACCTGTTCGGCGCTGGCAAAATGTTCCTGCCGCAAGTGGTGAAATCCGCCCGTGTGATGAAACAGGCCGTGGCGCATTTGATTCCGTTCATCGAACTGGAAAAAGGCGACAAACCGGAAGCCAAGGGCAAGATTCTCATGGCCACCGTCAAAGGTGACGTGCACGACATTGGCAAGAACATTGTCGGCGTGGTGCTGGGTTGCAACGGCTACGACATCGTCGACCTCGGCGTGATGGTCCCGGCGGAAAAGATTCTGCAGGTCGCCAAAGAACAGAAGTGCGACATCATCGGCCTGTCCGGTCTGATCACGCCTTCGCTGGACGAGATGGTGCATGTGGCGCGTGAAATGCAGCGTCAGGACTTCCACCTGCCGTTGATGATCGGCGGCGCGACCACTTCCAAAGCGCACACGGCGGTGAAGATCGAACCGAAGTACAGCAACGATGCAGTGGTTTACGTGACCGACGCCTCGCGTGCGGTGGGCGTGGCAACGCAGTTGCTGTCCAAAGAACTCAAGGCTGGTTTCGTCGAGCGCACCCGTGCCGAATACGTCGAAGTGCGCGAGCGCACCGCCAACCGCAGCGCGCGTACCGAGCGCTTGAGCTACCCGGCAGCGATTGCCAAGAAGCCGCAGTTCGACTGGGCAAACTACACGCCGGTCAAACCGACCTTCACTGGCGCGCGCGTGCTGGACAATATCGATCTCAAGGTGCTGGCCGAGTACATCGACTGGACGCCGTTTTTCATCTCGTGGGATCTGGCCGGCAAGTTCCCGCGCATCCTCGAAGACGAAGTGGTCGGTGAAGCCGCCACCGCGCTGTACGCCGATGCCCAGGAAATGCTTGCCAAACTGATCGACGAGAAATTGATCAGCGCCCGCGCAGTGTTTGGCTTCTGGCCAGCCAATCAGGTGCATAACGACGACATCGAACTGTATGGCGATGACGGCAAGCCACTGGCCAAACTGCATCACCTGCGTCAGCAGATCATCAAGACCGACGGCAAACCGAATTTCTCGCTGGCCGATTTTGTCGCGCCGAAGGACAGTGAAATCATCGACTACGTCGGCGGCTTCATCACCACCGCCGGCATTGGCGCCGAAGAAGTCGCCAAGGCTTATCAGGACGCTGGCGACGATTACAACTCGATCATGGTCAAGGCCCTCGCCGACCGCTTGGCCGAAGCCTGTGCCGAATGGCTGCACCAGCAAGTGCGTAAAGAACACTGGGGTTACGCCAAGGACGAAGTGCTCGACAACGACGCGCTGATCAAAGAGCAATACAGCGGCATCCGCCCTGCCCCGGGCTATCCGGCCTGCCCGGATCACACCGAGAAAGCTGCGTTGTTTGCGCTGCTCGATCCTGAAGCAGAGGAAATGCGTGCCGGTCGTAGCGGCGTGTTCCTCACCGAGCACTACGCGATGTTCCCGGCGGCGGCAGTCAGCGGCTGGTACTTCGCGCATCCGCAGGCACAGTATTTTGCGGTAGGCAAGGTCGATAAGGATCAGGTCGCGAGTTACACCTCGCGCAAGGGGCAAGAGCTGAGCGTGACTGAACGCTGGCTGGCGCCGAATCTGGGCTACGACAACTAATCCAGCTCAGAGCATGTCCCTGTGGGAGCTGGCTTGCCAGCGATGGCGCCGGGCCAGTCATCATTTGTGTAGCGAGTGACGGCCTCATCGCTGGCAAGCCAGCTCCCACATGGTTTGTGTCGGTCACATAATCTGAATCCTGCGCAGCCTCCTGTGGGAGCTGGCTTGCCAGCGATGGCGTCGGGTCAGTCGCCATTTGTTTAGCGAGTGGCGGCCTCATCGCTGGCAAGCCAGCTCCCACAAGGTTTGTGTCGTTCACATAATCTGAATCCTGCACAGCCCACTGTGGGAGCTGGCTTGCCGGCGATGGCGTCGGGTCAGTCACCATTTGTGTAGCACGTGACGGCCTCATCGCTGGCAGGCCAGCGATGGCATTGGGTCAGTCACCATTTGTGTAGCAAGTGACGGCCTCATCGCTGGCAAGCCAGCTCCCACAAGGTTTGTGTCGGTCACCTGATTTGAATTCTACACAGCCCCCTGTGGGTGCTGGCCTGCCAGCGATGGCATTGGGTCAGCCACCATTTGTGTAGCGAGTGGCGGCCTCATCGCTGGCAAGCCAGCTCCCACATGATTTGTGTCGGTCACATAATCTGAATCCTGCACAGCCTCCTGTGGGAGCTGGCTTGCCAGCGATGGCGTCGGGTCAGTCGCCATTTGTGTAGCGAGTGACGGCCTCATCGCTGGCAGGCCAGCTCCCACAAGGTTTGTGCCGTTCACATAATCTGAATTCCACACACTCCCATGTGGGAGCTGGCTTGCCAGCGATGGCGTCGGGTCAGCCAACATCTTGGGTGAGCAGGCTCACTCCTACGGGGGTTTTGCAGTGTTCTTCAGAAGGTTGGCTATGCTTGTCTGACACACACGCAGACGAGGGATTTATGGACGATCCAGTCGACAACAAACCGCCGACCTTCTGGCAGATGCTGCACAGCGTGATGGCTGCGGCGTTCGGGGTGCAGAGCGGCAAAAACCGGGCAAGGGACTTCACTCACGGCAAACCCAGCCACTTTCTGTTACTCGGGATCGGCTTCACGGCGGTGTTCGCCTTGACGCTGTTCGGCATCGTCAAACTGGTGGTTCATCTGGCAGGCGTTTAGCGCATCAGGGTTTGCAGGTTGAACGGGTAGCGATAAGACGCTGGTCGGCCCTTCGCCGACAGCTTTTTAAAGTGCACGCCGTAATCCGGCGAGGCGCCCATGGTCAGCATTTGTCGCGCCTGGGTTTTGTCGATCAGTTGCAGCAGTGGGATCTGCCGGTTGCGGCCGCCGTATTTGTTCAAATCGACGCCCATCTGCGCATCATGCAACTCCACCAGCGCCCAACCGCCCAAAGTGAAATGCCCGCCAACCAATACGCTCAAGCGCCCGTCGACCAATGCCTGCAGCGCCGCGGGCGAAGTGTTGACCGCGCTGAACAGCAGGTCCTTACCCGGTACTTTGCCGATTTCAGAGAACGCGCGCATCGCGCCGAACGCCATCTCGTCGTTGGCCGACCACACCAGTGACGCTTTCGGATACCGCACGCGCAGCAACTTCGCCTGTTCATAGGCGCGGTCCTGAGTCCAGCCGCTGTAAACCAGTTGGCGCAAACGCACTTGCGGATGTTCGGCGAGTGCGCGCTGCATGCCATTTTCGCGCAGTTGCGCCGACGGGGTGATTTTCAGGCCGGAAAAGGCCAGCAGATCGATGCGCTCACCCGGTGCTACCGGCGGATGCAGACGGATCAACTCCTTCATCATCAGGTAACCGCCCTCCTCGTCGTTGGGCAGCAAACTGCCGACGAGGTCTGCACGCTCGCCAACCAGCGCTTGCTGATTGGCAGTGAGTGCCGCATTGACCATAAACAGCTTCACGCCGCTGTCGGTGGCCATGCGCAGGATCTGCGGCGCCACGTATTGCATCCGGACGCTTCGGGCCTTGAAGTGCCAGGCGCGCCTGGGCCAGGGTCAGTTCGGGTTGGCGTTGCGAATAGAGGATTTGCAGATCAATCCCCAGATCCCGGGCGGCGGATTGCATGAATTGCGAATAGCTGACCCAGAAGGCTTCCTGAGTTGAACCCGGATTGAGGAACAGCACCGACTCCGCCCGCGCGCAGGTTGCGAAAACCGCGCCGAACATCAGCAGACTGAGGTGCAAGATTTTGAACATGAATCATCCGGGCCCAAGGAAAAATGGCCGCGCAGTATAGCCCTCGAGAACCCGGCCATTCACGCTTGTTCCCGCTTTTTGTCCGACAATCTTCGGAGGCGGGCCCGGACGGGTCGTTTTACTGGTGACTGACCCAGAATACGGCGGTTCCCACGACCAGAATGATCAGGAACAAAATCGCCCAGGCATCAACGCTGCTATCGCTTTTCCTTGCTTTGGTCGGATTGCTCATTGCATCGCCTCTTATCGGTTTTATCGGTGATTGCAGTAACACTCGAGCACAGTTAAGACGATGATTGTCCGCACTACAAATGTGGATTAGTTAATAACTGTTCTCGTTAGGCGATTTGGTTCTTTCCATATACTCAAACATCACTTTTGCGCATAACTGCAAACGGGTATATTGCCCCGGCTCCGTTGGGAGTGCGCGGCCGTGCGCGCAGAATTGCAGAGGCACTTTCGGACTCCGGCAAAACGAAAACGCAGCGCCCTTCCGAGTGACCCAAGCCTGAGAACAGGACTTATATGTACGTATACGACGAGTACGATCAGCGGATCATCGAGGACCGCGTCAAGCAGTTCCGTGATCAGACCCGACGCTATCTGGCAGGCGAGCTGAGCGAAGAAGAATTCCGCCCCCTGCGCCTGCAGAATGGCCTGTACATTCAACGTTTCGCGCCGATGTTGCGCGTCGCTGTGCCTTACGGCCAACTGACCTCGCGTCAGTTGCGCATGATGGCCAAAATTGCCCGCGACTACGACAAGGGCTACGCGCACATCAGTACCCGCCAGAACGTGCAGTTCAACTGGCCGGCGCTGGAAGACATCCCGGACATCCTTGCCGAACTGGCCACCGTGCAGATGCACGCGATCCAGACCAGCGGCAACTGCCTGCGCAACGTCACCACCGACCAGTTCGCCGGTGTCGCGTTCGATGAAGTGATCGACCCGCGCCCTTGGTGCGAGATCGTCCGTCAGTGGACCACGTTCCACCCGGAATTCGCCTACCTGCCGCGTAAATTCAAGATCGCTGTCAACGGTTCGACCTCCGACCGCGCAGCCATCGAAGTCCACGACATCGGCCTCGAGCCGGTGCACAACGCCGCTGGCGAACTGGGCTTCCGTGTACTGGTCGGTGGCGGCCTCGGTCGTACCCCGGTAATCGGCGCGTTCATCAACGAATTCCTGCCGTGGCAAGATCTGTTGAGCTACCTCGACGCCATCCTGCGTGTGTACAACCGCTATGGCCGTCGCGACAACAAATACAAGGCGCGGATCAAGATCCTCGTCAAGGCGCTGACGCCTGAAGTGTTCGCACAGAAAGTCGATGCCGAAATGCAACACCTGCGCGGCGGCCAGACCACCCTGACCGAAGCCGAAGTACATCGCGTCGCCAAGCACTTCGTCGACCCGGATTACAAGGCGCTGAGCAATCAAGACGCCGAGCTGGCCGCACTCGACAAGGAGCATCCGGGTTTCGCTCGCTGGCGCGCACGCAACACCCTGGCGCACAAGAAGCCGGGGTATGTCGCTGTGACCCTGTCGCTGAAGCCGACCGGCGTAGCGCCGGGCGACATCACTGACAAGCAGCTCGACGCCGTGGCCGATCTGGCCGACCGTTACAGCTTCGGTCAAATGCGCACTTCGCACGAACAGAACATCATTCTTGCCGACGTCGAGCAGAGCCAGTTGTTCGCCCTGTGGGGCGAGCTGCGTGAAGGTGGTTTCGCCACGCCGAACATCGGCCTGCTGACCGATATCATCTGCTGCCCTGGCGGTGATTTCTGCTCGCTGGCCAACGCCAAATCGATCCCGATTGCCGAATCGATCCAGCGCCGTTTCGACGACCTGGATTACCTGTTCGACATCGGTGAACTCGACCTGAACATCTCCGGTTGCATGAACGCCTGCGGTCACCACCACGTCGGCCACATCGGCATCCTCGGGGTGGACAAGAAAGGTGAAGAGTTCTATCAGGTTTCGCTCGGCGGCAGCGCCAGCCGTGACGCGAGCCTGGGCAAGATCCTCGGCCCGTCTTTCGCTCAGGACGCCATGCCTGACGTGATCTCGAAGCTGATCGATGTCTACGTTGAGCAACGTACAGAAGACGAGCGCTTCATCGACACCTACCAGCGTATTGGCATCGACCTCTTCAAGGAACGCGTCTATGCAGCGAATCATTAAGAACAACGAGGTCGTCGACGAAACCTGGCACTTGCTGCCCAAGGATTTCAACATCGACGAGATCAGCAACTGCGACGACCTGATCGTGCCATTGCAGCTATGGCGCGAACACAGCCGTATGCTCAAGGCCCGTGATGGCGGCCTGGGTGTGTGGCTGGACGCCGATGAAGAAGCCGAAGAAATCGGTGAAGACGCCAACGAGTTTCAGGTCATTGCCCTGAACTTCCCGGCCTTCACCGACGGTCGCAACTACTCCAACGCCCGTCTACTGCGTGACCGTTATGGTTTCAAAGGCGAACTGCGGGCGATTGGTGATGTGTTGCGTGACCAGTTGTTTTACCTGCGCCGCTGCGGTTTCGATGCCTTCGCCTTGCGCGCGGACAAAGACCCGTATGACGCCCTTGAGAGCCTCAAGGACTTTTCGGTGACCTATCAGGCCGCCACTGACGAACCGCTGCCGCTGTTCCGTCGCCGTTGATCGAACGCCCCGGGCCCGTATCAACGGACTCGGGGCGTAGACTCACCCTTCTCTTACTTCCAATCGGTTAGGCCTCGGTGTGACTGGCAAGGTCAGCCCCGGATGGCGGTTCAACGCCGCGATGGTCAACTGCTTGCGCAGCTCCTGGCTCTCATTCCTGAAGTTGTCGAAAATCGTCGTCATTTGCTGCGTAGCGGATTCGCGCGACAGCTCGACCTGAGCGTCCAGCCGCGCGAAAGACTGGGCGCTGCGATCGAGGATTTCGGCAAATGCTTCACGGCGTGTAGTAAACAGATATTCGGCCCAGAATTCCTGCCGACTGATCGAATCGTTCAGTTGCGAAGTCTGCTCGGCCTTGACCACCTCCAGATAGGCGCTGTCGATCTGCGCGTCGGAGACCTCGGCATCCAGCTGTACATTCAGCTCGTGGGGTTGCGCCGGCAGTTGCAGTCGCTGCGCCAGCCTGACGCGGTAGATCAGACTGATATCCAGTGCCTGGTGAAAGCTCAGCGATTCTGTCCGCGCACGCCGTGCCGTTTCCAGCAAGACTTGCTTATCCACCTGTTGCAATCGGAACAGCCCACGCAGCAGACGGATCAGATCGCCTTCCAGCGACTGCGTTCCGGTGCGGGCAGCCGCCATTGCCCGAGCGCACAGCACCCTGACCTCCAGATCGCTGAACAGCGCGGGCGCATTGACGGCACTGACCCGGCCAATCCTGGCCATGCGAAACAGCGCGCGGCGCAGGCTGTCGTCGTCACAGGCCGCCTCCAGAACGTTCCAGACCCTTTCGACCAGTTGTGTACGGGTTCGTGTGTAATCGGCAGTGCCCCGCAATTGCATCAATACTTCAAAAAATGCCCTTGAGTCCGGATCGTCCGACAACGATGTCAATACTTCCTGTGCCCGGGCGAGCCGCACGGTGGGCAAGCCACTGACCCAACCGGTACCTGTTCGGTCGGCGGCCATTCGCGCGGTGGCGAGGTATTCGGTGGTGATGACGCCCAGGCTGATGCCCTGCGCTTGCTGATAAGCCGCGATTGCTCGCAGGCTGGCCTCGGACAAAGGGTTGCCATCGATACTGGTGCCGCGATTGAGCACCGTGCGGGACTTGAACACGGAATCGGGTATTTCCACGATCTTGTTGTTGCGCAGATCCAGGGTTTCCAGATGGCTAAGCCCGGCAAGGTCCGCGGGCCACTCGGTGATACCGGTTTCGCGCAAATCGAGATGGCGCAAATTGCTCATTGCGGCGACAGCCGGGGCGTGCCCCAACGTCGTATTCAAACTGAGGTTGAGCATATGCAGATGCGTCTTGGCGCCGAGTTCTTGCATGGATCGCTCGGTCAGGCGGATCCGGTTGTTACTTAGATCCAGTCCCGTCAGGCCAGGCATGTCCGCAATGGCCTGGGGAATGCGTGTCAGCCCGTTGCCTGACAGATTCAACACGCGCAGACGAGTGAAATTGCGCAGAAAGGTATTCAATCCGGCGCTGGCACCAATTCCGCTCAACTGCAGTACGTCAACGTGAGCGAAATCGGCAATCAGTACCGGCAGATCCCCCAAGGGCAGCGTATCAAGAGCCAAAGTGTATGAAAGGTGATCAGAATGCGCCGAACTGCGGGTCTCCTTGCGCCACGCGCTCAATATCGCTCGCGCCGCACGGGCCTTGCTGTGGAGCGGCACCTTGAGTCGATTCCCATCGTCCTCGTGGTACCAGGTATCGCGATGCACCCAGCGCTCGAGGGTTTCGACCAGTGTCCGGTATTCCTGGCGCATGCGCTCAAGTGTCCTGATAACCAGCACTTCGTCAGTGCCCAGTGTCGAGACAAAGCGTTCGATTTGCTCGGCTGAATGCGCCGGATAGAGTTCCTTGGCGCGCCGTATCTGTGCCGACGATTTACGCGCTGCAGCATCCGGCCCCGGCGTTCCCTGCACAATGGGTCGTTCGACCTGACGATCCGCCAGGCCCATCGGCGAGCGGTAGCCCGCGCGCGCGGCCGACACGCCCAGCACCTTGGCAAATGCATCGCGTCGCTGTAACGCCAGCGCCGTGATTTTCTGGCGCAGCCCCGCGCCATCGGCGTCCGCATCAACGCCGATGGCTTTGCGAGCATGCTTGGGAAGGCTTTGCCATAGCGCCTGGAAAAAGTTAGCACGCGTGCGCGCCGGCTGACTCGATACAACGGTGTTCTGCGTGTCGAGGCCCTGATAACGCTCGGCGTAGGCTTCGATGACAATCTTGTACGCGGCGTCACTCGGCCCGACAGTGGCGCGTTGATCGGCATACACTCCCCAATCCAGAATTTCGATATATACATCCCCGGGCCACCCCGGCAAATGCGTCAACGTGTCGAGCACCAGCATGTCCGGATCGCGACCGCTGGCGGCGTCCAGATACAGTCCTTCGTATGCGCGATTGAGCCGCTGGATCTGTTGATAGCGTCGCGCCTCTTCGGCCAGGCGCAGCGGGACTTTGTCAGACTCCAGTTGCTCCCACTCACGCACATCGGCATGTTGCACCAGTTCGTCGGCGACACTGGCGGACAGCCCCGGAAACGCTTTGGTGATCGGCTCGCTGCGAAAAAATGCTGACACATCGACTCGCCGATACAGGCGCTCCATCAACGCCATGCGCATGCGCGGTGCCAACCCGGCGATGTGCTTGCCCATCAGCGTGGTCTGGTTTTTCAGCTCCACGGTGGCCGCGCCCAGCAAGCGCGTGCGCTCCGCCTCGTTGAGCGCAGTCAACAGCGCTGGGTAGAACTGGCCTTTGCGCAACGTATCCTGTTTGATTTCCACTCGCCGATGAGCTTTGCCCTCGCCATAGCGCGCGACCTCTTCACCGCCGATGTCAGTCACAATGATCGCCAAGTCCGCAGGCCAGCGCCCTGCTCCCGTCAGCAGGTACAACTGCAAGTCGGCATCGGCCAGTGGCGCGGACAATGGCGTGACCATTTGTTCCATGAAGGCTGACACGTCAGCGTCGGCACGGAAGCGTCTGACTGAGTCGGTCAATATCGCCATGGGTTTGCCGCGGTCGACGAACTGTTGCCGCATGGCCGTCTCGTCGATGCCGCTGGACGCGATGATCTGCAAAGCCCGCGTGTCCGAAACCATGTCTTCGCGGTAACCCAGGCGGCGGAACAGCGCAAGCGCACTCCAATTGTGTGGCAGTTCGGAGTCGTGACGCCAGGCGCCTGCACCGTTGGTCTCAAGTTGCGGGGCATAACGCTCTTGTGACTGCGGATTGCGCACCTCCCATAATCCGCTACCGTCGATTTCACGCACGGCATACGCGTCCGGGCCCAAAGGCAGATAGCGCTTGTCGCCACGCCAGACCAGTCCCTGATCGTTAGCGGCCAGACCGCTCGGCAATGCTTCCCGCAAGCGGTATGGCGCCATATCCGGATTCCACAATCGGTGCGAGTGCGCATCAAACGGCACACGTCTGAGTCCCTGTACGAAGCTCGACGAACGCACGATTTTATAAGCCTTGCCCGCAGCAACACTGCCCGCGGCAAAGCCTGCCATCAGGATCAGATTCTCAAGGGTGTCGAACAGGCAATCGGTTGCATGCTCCTGATCGCCATGGGCCCAACTATTGATGCCTTCGAACACCTTGCCGAGCAACTGCAGCCCGGCAACCGCACACATGACCAGCCCGAGCACAGGCAGGAAGGACGCAAAGAACAACACCGTGTTCAGTCCAATGCTTTTGTACGTTTCCAGCCTGGCCAGGCGGGTTTTTTCGTCCTCGTCGTCAGTCGGCACCACCAACAATCGACTGTCGGCAATCACCTGCGCTGCGCGCTGCTGGAAGATCGCCAGAAACAGGTCGAGCCTGGCGTCACCGTCGAGATCGACGCCTGTCAGCGGCACGTAGTTTGATGTGACAGGAAAGGGACTTATATTGTTGCTTAACAGACGTAGCTCCAACTCCGCAAGGAAGCTCGAGCGATCCTGCAGATTGATGAAACCCATGAAAAAACTGCGGAAATTGAAGTCTCGCAGGCGCCGGCTCAACTCAAGTTCGAACTTCACGAACGACGGGTATTCCTTCAATGGGTGCTCCGGATCATCCGGCACATACACGACGCAACGATAATCCTCGTCGGCATGTTCGCTCACCGGACCGATGAACATAGGCCCTTTGAGGCTCACCCCCAATAACTCAAGACTCTGGTAACCGAGAGTATTACTGCCAAGCATGATCGAGGGCGCTTTGTCCTTTACCGACTCAAGCATCTGGTAAACATCGGCAGTTATATGTCCGCGCATGTAAGCAATATGCCGATCGACTTCAAACTGGTCTCTGCAACTGGCCACAGACACTTCCTGCAAACTCGCCACTTGAGTGTCACTGCCAAAAAATTTTTGCACGTGGTTTTGATACTGCTTGCCCAGATCCAGATACCGGCAGAGCCTGGCGAACTCATGGGGTTGCATCGACAGAACCTGATTGGATCGCCCGGTCACGCGTTCAGGAATATAAAGCAAGGAGCTCTCGTGATAGTTGCCGGACAAGGTTTCCGCCAGCTCGAAGTTTTCGCAGGCTGCCGTCAACAGATCCCGATCAATTGGCAATACCAGCTTTTTGCGCAGCCCCAACAGGCTGGAAGTAGAGCGCACATGCTGAAAGATTACTCCCTCGACCTCGAACGGTGCCCCCAGCTTGTCAGCCATGGCCTTGGCCAGCAGGGGCTTGCAAAAGCTTTCCGGAGATTTCAGCTTGTTGAATTCTTCAAGCGCGGCATGGCGGGATTTGTAACTGGACTTAAGGCTCTCATACAGACTTTCGCGAACGGCGTCCGATGATTCAACCACCCAGGCAGGAATCTGTTTTTTAAACAATTCAAAAAAAACGCCCTGCTGTGCGGGCGTCATCTCTGACAATTTCGACTTACTGTTTTTAACGTCCATGTTTAACAACCTTGTTCTGAAAGTAGCATTCAGAATAAAGTTGAAACAGCATTCAATACATCGCCATTAGTTGATAGGTTTGCAGCAAATCCAGCAACAATGCGAATCTTTAATATATGTATATACCGCACAGCTCGCCGGGCAATATGAATTACGCTCGTGTGGCTGTAACCACCCGAGCGTATTCAGCGATTACCAGAAGCGTTGTTGAGTCAGACGACTCCACCAGCTCAGTAGAACGCGATCCACCGAACCGCTGGCGGCCATGCCGATGCGTTCTTGCAGACTTTTGCGCTCGGCGTAGTGCAGGTGATAGAGCTCGGAGTGTCTGGCGCGATCAGCCAGGTATTCATCACTGGTCTTGAGTTCATCGACCAGTTGGTTTTCCAGCGCGGCGATGCCCAGCCAGATTTCGCCAGTCGCCACTTCATCGATGGCCAATTGCGGGCGATAACGCGCTACGAAGTTCTTGAACAGCCGATGGGTGATGTCCAGATCTTCCTGGAACTTCTCACGGCCCTTCTCGGTGTTTTCGCCAAACACGGTCAGGGTGCGTTTGTATTCACCGGCGGTCAGCACTTCGAAATCGATGTCGTGCTTTTTCAACAGGCGGTTGATGTTGGGTAGCTGCGCGACCACACCGATCGACCCGAGAATGGCAAACGGCGCGCTGATGATCTTGTCGCCGATGCACGCCATCATGTAGCCACCGCTGGCCGCGACCTTGTCGATGCAGACTGTGAGCGGGACACCGGCATCGCGGATGCGCGCCAGTTGCGACGAGGCCAAGCCATAGCTGTGGACCATGCCGCCGCCGCTTTCCAGACGCAGCACCACTTCGTCTTTTGGTGTCGCGAGGGTCAACAGCGCGGTAATTTCGTGGCGCAGGCTTTCGGTGGCCGAAGCCTTGATATCGCCGTCGAAATCCAGCACGAATACCCGCGGCTTGGCCTCGGGCTTCTTTTTCTGCTTCTTCTCGGATTTGGCCTGGCCCTTGCGCAACGCCTTGAGTTGGTCTTTGTCGAGCAAGGTCTGCTCCAGTCGCTCACGCAGGCCTTTATAGAAATCATTGAGCTTGCTGACCTGCAACTGGCCGGCCGCTTTGCGCCGCCCCTTGCTGCGCAATGCGGCAAAACTGGCGAGCACTATCAGAATCGCGACCACTAGCGTGACGGTCTTGGCCAGAAAACTGGCGTATTCAACAAAAAAATCCACAGGGACTCCTTCAAACAATGCGCTGCTTTCAAACGCGCGCGGGAATTAGCTCCAGCATACCCATGCACCGGCCCATCGGCCAGCCGTGAAACCTCTCGCAACAAGGCTGCAAGCGGCCATTCAAACAAGCGTATGTTTTTTCATTGACAGCTCACCCTCATCCTCATAACCTCGCCAAACCTTCAACGTACCGGGATGACGCGGACGTGGGCAGCATCTATTTGATTCGACATGGCCAGGCCTCCTTTGGTGCAGACGACTATGACGTCTTGTCGCCGACCGGTGTGCGCCAGGCAGAAATCCTCGGCCGGCACCTCGCCGAGCTGGGTATTTGCTTCGATCGCTGCCTGTCCGGTGACCTGCGCCGCCAGCAGCACACAGCCACCAGCGCGCTGGAGCAGTTCACTGCTGCGGGCCTGCCGGTGCCAACCCTGGAAATCGATTCTGCCTTCAACGAGTTCGATGCCGACGCAGTGATCCGCGCCCTGCTTCCGGCGATGCTCGAAGATGAGCCCGAAGCACTCGACATCCTGCGCAACGCCGCACAGAACCGTGGCGAGTTCCAGCGTATCTTCGCGCTGATCATCGAACGCTGGCTGGCCGGCACCTATGACACACCGGGACTGGAGAGCTGGCTGGGTTTCGTCGAACGGGTTCAGGCCGGGCTGCAACGGATTCTCGAGCAAGCCGACAACACCCGGAAAATCGCGGTGTTCACCTCCGGCGGCACCATCACCGCCCTGCTCCATCTGATTACGCAAATGCCTGCACGCCAGGCCTTTGAGTTGAACTGGCAAATCGTCAACACCTCGCTCAACCAGCTGAAGTTTCGCGGTCGCGAGGTGGCTCTGGCTTCCTTCAACAGTCATACACACCTGCAACTGTTGAAGGCCCCGGAACTCATCACTTTTCGTTGAGTCCGGAATATTTGTGACCCTGCTGCAATCACCCAGCTCCTATTACCCAAGAAAGGATTGAACCATGACCTCCGTAGCTGATGCCGTACAAGCAATGAAAGCCAAGTTCAACCCAGCCGCTGCTGCCGGTCTGGATCTGGTCTTCGGTTTCCGCATCGACGACACCAAGAACTTCTCGCTGATCGTCAAAGACAGCACCTGCGAACTGCAGGAAGGCGAAAACCCGGACGCCCAGGTCACTCTGGTGATGGACGGCGAAACCCTGCAAGGCATCGTCGACGGTTCGACCGACGGCATGCAGGCATTCATGGGCGGCAAACTGCGCGCTGAAGGCGACATGATGCTGGCAATGAAACTGTCCGAGCTGTTCCCTGCGTAATCCCGCAACTGCGCGATTGCGCGGCCTGTCGGATTACCAACGAATCCCGCCCATGTGGCGGGATTTGTGCGTCTGGGATTCGAGAAACGGCGTTTTAGCTGGCAAACGCTGCTGCCAGCAACTCCTGGGTATAGGGATGCCGGGCCGAGCGAAACAGTTCGGCAGTTTCCCCGCGCTCCAGCACCTCGCCATCCTTCATCACGATCAGGTCATGGGCCAGCGCCCGCACCACTGCCAGATCATGGCTGATGAACAGATACGTCAGCCCATGCTCCTCCTGCAAGCGCCGCAGCAGCGTGACGATCTGCTTTTGCACGGTGCGATCCAGCGCTGAGGTCGGTTCATCCAGCAGGATCAGATCCGGCTTGAGCACCAACGCCCGCGCGATGGCGATCCGTTGTCGCTGCCCGCCCGAAAACTCGTGCGGATAGCGATGACGCGTGGCCGGGTCGAGGCCGACTTCGCGCAGTACGTCGATCACCGCGTGCTCGCGCTCGGCGGCATTCAAATCACTGTGAACTTGCAAACCTTCAGCGATGATCTGCTCCACAGACAAACGCGGACTGAGGCTGCCGAACGGGTCCTGAAACACCACTTGCAGGCGTTTGCGCAGCGGTCGCAGATGCTTGCCGCTCAAATGTTCTAGCGATTGGCCCTGAAAACGAATGCTGCCCTCGGCATCGATCAACCGCAAAATCGCCTGCCCCAAAGTAGATTTTCCCGAACCTGATTCGCCGACGATCCCGAGGGTTTTGCCGCGTTGCAGGTTCAGTCCAATCGCATTCACCGCGTGCAGATACGATTTGGGCCGCAGCCAGCCGCCACCGAGGCGAAAGCTCACATTGAGATCACGCACTTCCAGCAGATTCTCCGCCGCCCCCCGACACAGCGGCGCGCCACCCGGCTCGGCATTGAGTAACTCGATGCTGTAGGGATCCTGCGGTGCGCGGAACAACTGCTCGCACGAGGCCTGTTCGACGATCAATCCACCGCGCATCACCGCCACCCGCTGGGCGATGGTGCGTACCAGATTCAGGTCGTGGCTGATGATTAACAACGCCATCCCCAAACGTTGTTGCAGATCTTTGAGCAGCAACAGGATCTTGCGCTGCACGGTCACATCCAGCGCGGTGGTCGGTTCATCGGCGATCAGCAATTGCGGTTCACAAGCCAGCGCCATGGCGATCATCACCCGTTGCCGTTGGCCGCCGGAGAGCTGATGCGGATAGGCCTTCAAGCGTTCACTCGGGCGCTGAATGCCGACCAGTTCCAGCAACTGCAGAATGCGCTTGCGCGCCGCGACGCCGGCCAACCCTTTGTGCAACGCGAGGGTTTCGCCGAGTTGCCGCTCAACCGTGTGCAACGGATTGAGCGAACTCATCGGCTCCTGAAAAATCATCGCGATGCGGTTGCCGCGCAATTGCCGCAGATAGCGTTCATGCACGCCGAGCAGTTCCTCGCCGGCATAGCGAATGCTGCCGTCGATCTGCGTGATTGCCGGGTCGAGTAGTTGCAGGATGCTGTGCGCGGTGACTGATTTGCCGGAGCCGGATTCGCCGACCAACGCCAGGCACTCGCCCGGCCGAATGTCGAGGTCGATGCCGTGCACCACTGTTTGTCCTTTGAACGCCACCCGCAGGTCGCGTATTTCGATCAGGTTTTCGTTCATATCAAGTCCTCGGATCAAGATCGCGGGTCAAACGCGTCACGGCAGGCTTCGCCAATAAACACCAGCAGCGAAAGAATCAGCGCGAGGGCAAAAAACGCCGTCAGACCAAGCCACGGCGCTTGCAGATTGTTCTTGCCCTGGCCGATCAATTCGCCCAGCGAAGCGCTGCCGGCGGGCATGCCGAAACCGAGAAAATCCAGCGCCGACAGGGTGGCGATCGCCCCAGTGAGGATGAACGGCAGATACGTCAGGGTCGCGCTCATCGCGTTGGGCAGGATATGCCGCAGCATCACTTGCGCATCGCCCACACCGAGCGCGCGCGCGGCTTTGACGTATTCCAGCCCGCGACTGCGCAGAAACTCGGCCCGCACCACGTCGACCAGGCTCAGCCAGGAAAACAGCGCCATGATCCCCAGTAGCCACCAGAAATTCGGTTCGACAAAACCCGACAGGATGATCAGCAGATACAACACCGGCAGCCCCGACCAGACCTCCAGCAAACGCTGGCCGATCAGATCAATCCAGCCACCGTAGTAACCTTGCAACGCACCCGCCGCGATGCCGATCAGCGCACTCACCGCCGTCAGCGCCAACGCGAACAACAGTGACACCCGCGTGCCGAAAATCACCCGCGCCAATACATCACGCGCCTGATCGTCGGTGCCCAGCCAGTTGTCGCCAGTGGGTGGGCTGGGTGCCGGTTCAGTCAGGTCGTAGTTGACCGTGTCGAAGCCGAACGGGATCGGCGCAAACCACATGCGCCCGCCCTGCCCTTCGATCAATTCACGCACCTGGACGCTGCGGTAATCCGGCTGAAACGGGAATTCACCGCCGAAGTCCTGCTCGGTGTAGCGTTTGAGCACCGGGAAATACCAGTCGCCCTGATAGCTCACCAGCAGCGGTTTGTCATTGGCGACCAGTTCGCCACCAAGGCTCAGGCCGAACAGCGCCAGAAACAGCCACAACGACCACCAGCCGCGCCGATGCGCCTTGAACCGTGCCCAGCGCCGCTGGCCGATGGGAGATAAGCTCAGCATCAGGCAGTCCTCGCGGTGAAGTCGATGCGCGGGTCGACCAGCGTGTAACACAGGTCGCCGAGCAGTTTTATCAGCAGTCCGAACAGGGTGAAGATGAACAGCGAGCCGAACACCACCGGGTAATCGCGCGATACCGCCGCCTCGTAACTCAGGCGTCCGAGGCCATCGAGCGAGAAGATCACTTCGATCAGCAGCGAGCCGCCGAAGAACACCGTGACCAACGCTTGCGGCAATCCGGCGACCACCAGCAGCATCGCGTTGCGGAAAACGTGGCCGTACAGAACCTGTTTTTCAGTCAGGCCCTTGGCCCTCGCGGTAACCACATACAGCCGCGAGATTTCATTGAGAAAGCTGTTCTTGGTCAGGATCGTCAGGGTCGCAAAACCGCCGATCACCAATGCGCTGACCGGCAGCACCAGATGCCAGAAGTAATCGGCGACCTTGCCCCACAGCGTCAGCGCGGCGAAGTTGTCCGAGACCAGCCCGCGCACCGGAAACCAGTCCAGCGCCGTGCCGCCGGCAAACACCACGATCAGCAGCAACGCGAAAAGAAATCCTGGCATCGCATAGCCAATGATGATCGCCGCGCTGCTCCAGACATCGAATGCCGACCCGTTATGCACGGCTTTGCGGATGCCCAGCGGGATCGACACCAGATAGGTAATCAGCGTCGCCCATAAACCCAGTGACAGAGTGACTGGCAGCTTCTGCCAGATCAGTTCGGTGACACTGGCACCACGGAAGAAGCTCTTGCCGAAATCCAGCTGCGCGTAACTTTTCAGCATCAGCCACAGGCGTTCGCTGGCGGATTTGTCGAAGCCATATTGGCGCTCGATATCGGCCAGCAGTTTCGGCTCCAGGCCTCGCGTGGCACGCGACTCGCCGCCAACGGTTTCGACGTGGCTGGCACCGACTGCGCCACCGACGCCGATGCCCTGCAAACGCGCAATCGCCTGCTCCACCGGGCCACCCGGCGCCGCTTGAACAATCACAAAATTCACCAGCAAAATCGCCAGCAAAGTCGGCACGATCAGCAGCAGACGCCGCAGGCTATAACCCCACATGGGCGGACTCCTTTTGCTGTTGTTTGGCGGTCAACGCCGTCGGGCTGATTTCCCACCAGGTGTCGAGGCCGGCGTCGTACAACGGCGCAATCGGCGGACGGCCGAAACGGTTCCACCACACCGTGGAAATTCCCGGCGGGTAATAGTTGGGAACCCAGTAGTAGCCCCACTGCAACACTCGATCCAGCGCATGCGCGTGGCGCAACAGACTCTCGCGGCTGTCGGCCTGCGCCAACCCTTCGAGCAACGCATCCACCGCCGGATCGCGCAACACCATGTAGTTGTTCGAGCCGGGGTCATCGGCGCCGTCCGAGCCGTAGTAATTGAACATCTCGCGCCCCGGCGCCTGACTCACCGGATAACCGGCGACGATCATGTCGTAGTCGCGATTGCGCACGCGGTTGGTGTATTGCGCGGTATCGACCTGGCGGATATCGAAGCCGATGCCGATCTGCGCCAGATTGCGTTTGAACGGCAGCAGCAGGCGTTCGAAACCCTTCTGACCATTGAGGAAGGTGAAGTGCAGCGGCTCGCCTGCAGCATTCACTAGTTGATCGCCATCGGGTTTCCAACCCGCAGCTTCCAGCAGTTTCAGCGCTTGCCTCTGCTGGGCGCGGACGTTGCCGCTGCCGTCGGTGCGCGGGGCCTGAAACACCTGAGTGAAAACTTCGTCCGGAATTTTGCCGCGCAACGGTTCGAGGATTTTCAACTCTTCGGCGTCCGGCAACTCGGTGGCGGCCAATTCGCTGTGCGAGAAGAAGCTGCGCTGGCGCAGGTACATGCTGCGCATCATCTGCCGGTTGCTCCATTCGAAATCCCAGAGCATGGCGATCGCCTGGCGCACACGGCGATCCTGAAACTGTGGTTTTTTCAGGTTGAATACAAACCCCTGCGCACCTTGGGCGGCGCCGGGAGCCAGATGTTCACGGAGCAGTTTGCCCTGCTCCAGTGCCGCCCCGGCGTAGCCAATCATGTAACTGGTCGCAGAGAATTCGCGGTTGTAATCGAAGCCACCGGACTTGAGCACCTGGCGTGACACGTCGGTGTCGGCGAAGAACTCCACGCTCAATTGATCGAAGTTGTACAGGCCTCGGGTGATCGGCAAGTCCTTGGCCCACCAGTCCTTGACCCGTTCGAATTTTACGCTGCGCCCGGCATCCACCGCGCTGACCCGATATGGGCCGCTGCCCGGCGGGATTTCAAAGCCGCCGCCGTCAGCGAAGTTACGCGTGCGCCACCAGTGCTCGGGCAACACCGGCAGCACTGCCAGATCCAGCGGCAAGGTGCGGCTGTCGTTGTTCTTGAACACGAAGCGCACTTGAGTCGGCGACTCGACCTGCACTTCGGCAACATCGCGAAACTGCTGGCGGTATTTGAGGCTGCCCTGCGTGGTGAGCAGCTCGAAGGTGTAACGCACGTCCTCTGCGGTGATCGCTGTACCGTCATCGAAGCGTGCCTTGGGGTTGAGGTAGAAACGCAGCCAGTGTCGCTGCGGATCAAGTTCCATTTGCTGCGCCACCAGACCGTAAACGCTGAACGGTTCGTCCTTGCTGCGGTAGGCCAGCGGCGCGTAGAGCCAGCCGTCGATATCGGCGACGCCGGTGCCTTTGTCAACGTAAGGAATCAGGTGATCGAACGGTCCGCTTTCCAGGGACGAGCGACGCAGGGTGCCGCCCTTCGGTGCGTCGGGGTTGGCGTAGGCCAAGTGCTGGAAGTCCGGGGCGTATTTCGGGGTTTCGCCGTAGACCGTGAGTGCGTGTTGCGGTGCAGCCAGGGTCAACGGGCATGCGCAGGCAATGACGGTGAAGAGTATGAGTCTGGAGAGCATTGGCAGATCCTTGTCACGGGGGTGCTACAACCGGCCTAATCGCTGGCAAGCCAGCTCCCACAGGATTTGTGTACGCCACAAGACCTGTGGGAGCTGGCTTGCCAGCGATTAGGCCAGCACAAACACCAAACCATCTGCCTACCTGTGATGTGCAACAGGCCGGCAATTTTTATAGGGCAGGCTTTAGAACCATGAGTTACTAGAACCCGCCCCGACCAACCGATCTCAGAACTTGTAATTGACCCGCGTGTACAGCGTCCGCCCAAACGGGTCGGCGTACTTCGGGTCGTAGCCGCTCTGGAAGGTGTAGGTCTGGTTGCTGAACGGTGGCTCGCGGTCGAACAGATTCTTCACGCCGAGGGTCACGCCCAAGGTTTTGCGCCAGATGTAGGTGCCGGCCAGGTCCCAGACGTTGTAGGAGCCGACGTAGTTGTTGGTGTCGCGATCCGAGTCGTGATATCCGCTGGTGTAGCGATTGGTCAGGCTGGCGCCGTACGCGCCGTAGGTCCAGCTACCGGTCAGGCTGTGGCGCCAGCGAGCAACCGCGCCGGCCGAGGAAAAGTCGCCGCCACGGAAGTCACCAAGCTTGTCGATGTAGTCGCCCTTTTGCTGTTGCTGATAGTCATAGCGAGTCACGTAAGTGCCTTGCAGACCGATGCCGAAATCGCCGAATGAAGTGCTTGGCAGGCGATAGTCGAAGCTGACGTCGACGCCGTTGGTCTTGATCTTGCCGAGGTTGGCCAAGCCCGTGACCACGTGATCGATCGAGCCATCAGGCTTGCGGATCAGGCGCTCCGGGTACAGTTCCGGATTCTCGAAAACGGCCGATTCGGGGAATTCGGCGATCTGGTTGGCAATGTCGATCCACCAGAAATCCAGGCCCGCCGTCAGGCGATTGAACGGCTGATAGACGAAACCGAGGGTGACGTTGCGCGCGGTTTCCGGGCTCAGATCAGTATTGCCGCCGCTGCTGCGGTTGAACTGCTGCGCGCAGTCGCGGTTGGCGATTCCGCCGTTGCTCGGATTGCCACCGGCACACAGGCGCGGGTCGTTGTAGTTGGCATTGGTGAACGAGGTGAAAGTCGGGTTGTACAGTTCATACAACGACGGTGCGCGGAAGCCTTCGCTGTAAGCGCCACGTACCACCAACTCCTTGAATGGCTGAAAGCGGAACGAGTATTTCGGGTTGGTTGTGCTGCCAAAGTCGCTGTATTTATCGTGACGCACGGCGGCTGACAGTTCGAGGCTGTCGAGCACCGGCACGTTGACCTCGGCGTACTCAGCCGAGACGCTGCGATCCCCCGCCACACTGCCATTCGGGTCAACTCCCAAACTCTGCACATCACCGGCAAACGCAGCGAAGTCCTGATGGAAGTCTTCCTTGCGGTATTCGCCGCCCAGTGCCAATGCCGAAGGGCCGGCGCCGAACCAGTCGCCAATCTCGCGGCTGACGCGGCCGTCGATGGCTTTGACTCGACCCACTGCTGTGGCGTAGTCGCCATCCACCGCATTCGCGGTGAGCAAAGCGGAACCGGCCGCGGTCTGCGGGCCGAACGGGTTGATCACACCGTTGGCGATGCCCTGGCTGATCGCGCGGTCGTTGACGTAACCGCTGCTGATCGCGTTGGTGACTTTGTTCTGGTTATACGAAGCGCCGACGTTGTAATCCCAGCCAACCAGGCTGCCGTCGAAACTCAGCAGCAGGCGCTGGCCGGTGTTGTCGTCTTCATGTTGACGGGCACCGACAGTGGTTTCGCGCCAGTTGACGTCGACCGGTTGCGTCGGATCGAGGGCGAAGCCGCTTGGACCGGGGGTGATACCGTTGCCGGGATAGAACGCGGTGCCGGGGTTGACCTGATTGCCCATCAGGGTGCCGGGACCGATCTGCGTGCGATTTTCGTTACGTGCCCAGAAGTATTCGAGGCTGACGTTGTGATCGTCCGAAAGCTTGCCGGTGGCTTTGGCGAAGGCTGAAGTCTTCTCGGTTTCCGGCACCAGATCGAGATAATTCCACAGGCTCTGACGGCAGATGCCGTTGCGCGACTGTAATCCCGGGGCGTTGCAACCAGAACCGGCGAGCGGGTTGGTGGCGTTGCTGCCCTGGCTCCAGTTGGCCGGCGAAGCAGTACCGGAGGTGTAATCGAGGCCGCGACTCGGTTGGTAGTTGTAGGTGTAGCCGCGATCATCGGCGGCCAGCCGATTCTGCTTGTCGTAACTGACCACGCCAAACACGTTGAAGCGATCGTCCTGCAAATCACCAAAGCCCCAGCTACCGCTGAAATTGCGGCTTTCTCCGCCACCGGAATGCGTTGGCGTGTCGTAGTTGGTGCTGATCTGACCTTCGGTGAGGCTGGTCTTGGTGATGAAATTGATCACCCCGCCAATCGCGTCAGTGCCGTACAACGCCGAAGCGCCGTCACGCAGCACTTCGACCCGGTCGATGGCGGCGAACGGAATGGTATTCAGATCGACGCCCGAGCCGTTGATCGCGTTAGTGGCGTTGTTGCTCAAGCGTCGTCCGTTAAGCAGCACCAGGGTTTTGTTCGGACCGATGCCGCGCAAATCCGCGTACGATGCCCCGCCACTGCTCGAGCCCACCGAACGGCCAGAGCCGACCGATGACTGGTTGGCAGAGATACGACTGACCAGTTCTTCAGTGGTACTCACACCCTGCTTGCGCAACTCTTCTACCCGCAGAATGGTAACCGGCACCGCTGTCTCGGCATCAACCCGGCGGATTGCTGTGCCGGTGACTTCAATCCGTTGCAACTGGGTGGTCGGCTCGGTTGCAGTGCTCTCGGCGGCCATCGCCGACAAGGTGTTGATCGCCAGCAGCAAGGCCAGGCTCAAAGGGGATTTGACGGGTGAAAATCGAATCATGAACAGCCATCCCTGCGTTTTGGTTTATGCAGGGATGTGTGATGACGGATCGGGTTTTATAGGGCGTCAGTTAGACCGTTGGGTGATGAGGTTATGCAAAAAGGCGTTCGATAACACTCAGACCAATTCCATGTCCCTCAGCAGCCGCGTATCCAGCCCGAATCGCTCCTGCGAGACCATTTTGAACTGGCCCTGCGCCAAGTCGCAGCTCACCAGTAAATTCCATGAGTGCTGGGTGGCCGCCGATGGAATCAGTACAAACGGGTGTTCGGCGAGCAAGGCGTCGGCGAAGTCTTGCTGGTTGCGCGAAGCCTTTGCCGGACTGAGCCAATAAGGGTTCGGCACCTCTTCCGGTTGCACAATCCTGACGACTGCCTCGCTGGTCACCTCAAAGCACGTCAGCACATGGGGCATTTTATCCAGCTCATCAAAACTCTCATGAGCCGCCACTTCCAGAATGGCCGTGGATGGATCAACCGACGCATACACGACGCGCCGACCGGGCCGGTTCCATCGGCCGCCCCTGAGTTCTGAACCGATACCGCTGTCCCACGTACACCGATAAATCTCAGGATCCAGGCGCCATGCATACCAGCGGTCGTCCCAAGGTAACGGGTTCATTGATAGACCCCGTATTTCATTCGGTGCAGGTATGAATCGACCGACTCGTAACCTAACGAGCTTTCAATCAATTCCACCGGCCTGTAACCGTTCAGCCATTTGGTGGCCTTGTTCAACCACTCCTCGGCGCGCGCCTGATCGTGGAACACCTCGGTAGCGGACTCCAGCGCGTGCGCATATTGAAAGGCGATCATGCTCTGTTGGCGGCTCAGGCGCGTTGGCTCGCCGCTGTTAAGCAAACGCCGCACGGTTCTGACGGACTTCCCGGTGATGAGCTGCACAAGCTCGCTCTCCCGATAAAGCTCAGACGTTGAAATCATGTTGACCACGTCGCGCAGATCGAAACCTTCCCGCGTGTAGCGGATGATGTACATGGTGTCTCGATCCCATTCCCGGCCGTGCAGCAACACCTCCACAGGTTTGCCTTCGACCTTTTTCAGCCCCGACAGCCGGGGCGCTCTTGTTTGCGGCATCGCGATACCCTCCGTTGGGCATCTGGCGCGATTGACGCGCCAGGAATCACGAGGGGGATAAAAAGCAGGTTCATTCTCGAGATGTGGGATTCGCATAATCCATCCATTGTCTGATTTGCGAGCGATCAAGCCGCTCGGCGACTTCATGTCACAGACGATGCTATAGACAGCGATTCCGACAGCCAACCTGAAAAAGTCGTCGGAAATATCGGCGTTTTTACGCAAAACCATCTGTTTTCCGTAGGACGCCTCTTAACGGATCCATTCGCTCAACTGCCGAAGTGATAACTCACATCCAGCCACCACTGCCGGCCGTAGGGGTCATAGTTGCCGGTCGGGTAATACGGCCAGCCTGCCGAGTCATCGTGCTTGATCTGATTGAGCACATTGTTCACGGTCAACCCGACGCTTGCCCGATCGTTGAGCTTGTAGCGCGCGCTGGCGTTGAACACCGTCCACGGCGACAGACGCCCATCGCCCGCGCCGTTGGTGACCGAACCATAACGAATGCCCATCAAGGTCGCCGTGGCCTTCTGGTAATCCCAGGTCAGGCTGGCGTTGACCTTGCTGCGCCAGTCGTAGTTGGTACGCGAGGTACGCCAGTCTTGAGTCGGCGCTTCTTCGGATTCCTTGTAGAAATGCGAGAGCACCAGGGTGTAGCCCAGCGTCGAACTGAACGCGCCGTACTGGCCGGCGCCCCAGCGGATGTTGCTCTTGAAATCGAGGCCGCTGACCCGCTCGCTGGCAGCGTTGATCGCGTTGACCCGCACGCGCTGCAACTGATTCGGGTCGATGGCCGTGTTGCCCGCATTACGGTCGACGCGCGCGAGGGTCGATTGGCAGTTGGCCGAAGTAATGTCCTGCGTGCCATTGCGGCACTCGTTCTCTTGCTGCAACAGACGATTTTCATCGACGGTGGTCAGCAGGTCGTCAATCTCGACCCGCCAGAAATCCGTGGAGAAATCGAAGTTGCGTGACGGCGACCAGACGAAACCATAGGTCCAGGATTTGCCGCGTTCGGACTCCAGATTGGCCGTGCCGCTTTGCGTGTAGTCGACGCGACTCCGATCACAGGCACCCTCCACCCCCTGACTGCAACCGTAGTAGTCGATTTGCGCCGGGTAGTAGCCGTTGCTGTCGGACTGATAGATGTAGTTCAGATCCGGCGCACGGAAACTGGTGCCGTAACTGCCGCGCAACAACAGGCTGGTGAGCGGGCGCCATTCGAGGCCGAGGTTGTAGGTTTTCTGCTGCTCGGTGCGGCCGCTGAATTTGTACTGATCCCAACGTCCCGCTGCGGTCGCCAACACAGTGTCAGTCACCGGGATGCTGAACTCTCCGCCCGCCGCATAACGCTTGCGCGAGCCGCCGGAGCTTCGCGCCGGACTCAAGCCATAGAAGGTGCCGTTATTAAGACCGTCGTCCGGGTCGATGCGGTATTCCTGTTTCCCCGCTTCCAGCACGCCGGCGAATCCGACCGGGCCGGCCGGCAGATCAAACAATTCGCCGTTGACCGAGGCGTTATAGCTGGTCGAGACCGATTTGCTGGTCTGGGTTTGATTGCCGCGAAACTGCTGCCATTCCTGCGGCGTCAACGGTCGGTCAAGCCGCGAGGCGTCCGGGGCGAACACCGGATAGCCACCGCGGGTGCCGAGTTGCGGGCCGAGGTAGAAATCCTCAATCGAGGACAAAGGCGTATAGCGCGTGGTGCGCACGCTCTTGTACTCCGAGCGGTTGGCCGCCAGTTCGTAGTTCCAGCCAGTGTCGGCGATCTTGTCCGAAAGCCCCAAAGTGCCAGTCCACGACGTATCGCGCCACTTGCTGTTATTGCTGGTGCGCCCGCCGATTTCTTCTTCGCCGAACCGCCGGTACCAGCGCTCGAGATTACCGCTGTTCTGATTGATGAAATCCGGCGAGGTGAAGGTCGGACCACGGGTGTTGTTCTGAATGTGATCGAGGCCATACATCAGGTCGGCGAACACCTGGCCGCTGTCGCTGAAATGCCAGGTGCCTCGGCTGTAGCCGTCGTAGTTTTCCTTTTGCGTTTGCACCGTCCAGTAATCGTTGTACATCTGATCGGTGCGGCAGCGGCCAGCGCTGTTGACCAGTTTGTTGTCGAAGGTGCCCTGATAGGCGCCGCAGCCGGGGCCTAGGTAGCGGCTGTTGCTCAGATCGCGTCGATAGCCGACATCCGCCAACGGGCCGCTTTGCATGAAGCCACGATCATCGGCCCAGATCGGGTCGCGGTTGGTCAGTTCCATGCCAAACAAGCCGTCAAAATCCCCCCAACTGCCGCCACCACTGATCTGCAAACGCTGGTTGTCGCCACCTCCGCGCTCACTGGTGCCGCCCTTGAGGTTGACGTCGACGCCAGTGATTTTGTCCTTGAGGATGATGTTGACCACCCCGGCAATCGCATCCGAACCGTAGATGGCCGAGGCGCCGCTGCTGAGCACTTCGATGCGCTCGATGATTGCCGAGGGAATGTTCGCCAGATTGGTGAAGTTGACCTTGCCGTCGTATGGCGTCGGGTAATCCGCCACGCGCCGGCCGTTGATCAGCACCAGCGTGTGATTGGGGCCGAGGCCGCGCAGGTTGAGGGCACTGGCCGCCGGTTGCCAGGTGTTGCCGTAGTCTTCGCCCTGGGTCATGCCGGTATTTTGCGTCTGCGTGGCGAGCGCGTCGTATACATTCTTGTAGCCGCGCGCCTGCATTTCTTCGTGGGTAATGACGGTGACCGGGGTCGCGCCGTCGCTTTGCGCGCGGGCGATGCGCGAACCCGTGACGGTGACTTTTTCCATGCGGTAATCGGCGCTGGTGACCGGTGCCACAACGGTGGCTTTGGCCGGAACAACGGTCGGCGCCTCGGCTTCCCTGACACTCAACCCCTGGGCACTTTGCTCGACTTGCAGGCCGCTGCCGAGCAAGGCTTTTTCCACCGCCTGGTGACTGCCCAACGCCCCGCGCACCGCGCTGCTGCGTTTGCCTTGCACCAGATTCTGGCTGAAGGAAATCGGCACACCGGTCTGGCGCGAAATGTCCAGCAGCACCTCGTCGAGCGCGCCGCTGGCGATGTCGAAGCTGTACACCTGAGCAATGGTTTCCTGCGCGAGCACAGGCATAGAAACTACTCCCATGACCAGTGCGGCAGCGAGTGTCAGTCCAGGTAATGGTTGTTTGAATGAGAACATCGAGGGGCTTCCCTGTTGAAGGCGTCTGCAGGGAATGAGCAGCGGGCCGGCGCTTTTTATAGAGCGAGCAATAGTCCGAGTAGTTATGAATCTATAACCGTGTTTCGATGCTGACCCAGTACGGATTGTGGAAGGTCACGCGGATCGGCAGCGAGCGCTCCAGCAACTGCAAAGTGCGGTCACTGTCGTCCAGCGGATACAGGCCGCTGAGGCGCAGTCCGGCGACATCCGGGCTTACATGGATGATGCCGCGCCGGTAGCTGCGCAGGCTGTCGATGACTTCGCTCAACGGGCGGTCACGCACTTCCAGTCGCCCTTGCACCCAGGCACTGTCCTGACCTTTGCTGCGCCCCAGCGCGAGGATGGTCTGCCCGTCGAACACCAGGCTTTCGCCCGCTTCCACCACTTGCCGCGCGCCGCTGGCGGTGACCACTTCGACTTGCGAATGCAGCATCACCAAACGCGTGGAATTCTCCCCGCGCTGCACCAGAAATCGGGTGCCGAGTGCGCGCATCCGCCCGTGCCCGGTTTCAACCACAAACGGCCGGCTCAGATTCTTCGCCACATCGACCAGCAGTTCGCCGCTGCGCAACTCCAGCAAGCGCTCGATGTTGTCGAAGCGCGGCACCACGCGGCTGCGCGCATTCAGGGTCACGGTGCTGCCGTCCTCCAGCGCAAATTCACGGCGCTCGCCGGTGCCGGTCGCGAGTTCACCCGCCTCCGGCAGCCAGCCGTAACGCCGCCCCAGCAGGCCAGCGAGCACGGCAATCCCCAGCACGCTCAAACTGCCACTGATAAACCGGCGGCGACTCGAAGAAGGTGCGTTGAGGCTGTGCAGCAGACTCTCGCGGGATACACCGCGCAGGTTCGATTGACGCAGCAGATTCAACCCGCCAGCCATCTGTTCAATGATCTGCTGATGGCGAGGATCGGCCGCACGCCAGGCGTCGAACGCCGCACGCTCCTGCAGGCTGACATCGCCCGATTGCAGCAGCGCCATCCACTGCGCCGCCTCATCGATCAGCGTTTCATCGGGCCTCATGCCTGCATCGCCTGATAGCAGCGCTTGAACGCTTCGACCATGTATTGCTGCACGCGGCTGGTGGACACGCCGAGCCGTTCGCCGATTTCGCTGTAGGTCAGGCCATCGAGTTGATGATAGAGAAACGCCGCTTTGGCCTTCGCCGACAAGCCGTTGAGCAAGCGATCCACCGCCAGCAACGCTTCGATGACCAGTGCGCGTTCCTCCGGTGACGGATGCACCGGTTCCGGCGCCAGTGCCAGGCTTTGCAGATAGGCGCGCTCCAGATCCTGCCGACGCCAGCCTTCGTAGACCAGACGCCGCGCAATGGTGGTTAGCAACGCCCGTGGCTCGCGAATGGCCAACGGGTCGGGCAACGCCAAGACCCTGAGAAAGGTTTCCGAAGCAATGTCCTGCGCACTGTGCGGGCAACCGAGGGTACGGCTGACCGCAGCGCACAACCATCGGTAGTCCTTTTGGAACATCTGCCCGATGACCTGGTAATGCGGGTTATGACTGCCACCCATGCCCTGCTCCCTGAACGGGCTCCACCCGCTGCGAAAATCCATGGTACTGCCGGGATCGTCCGGCAAAGTCAGAGGGCGACTGTGCAATACCCATGCAGACATTTGAAGTAATAAAAAATCAGGATAAGCAAACTTTTGAGAATAATGCACCTCGTCGCCGGGGAAACATGGACTGACACAACGTTGACTTCGATCACTGGCGCGCCCGGCGCCACTCTCTAACCTTGCGCTTCCATCGAATGCCACGGACGGCTCATCGGAGCCTGCGGCGGACCCACTCAAGGAAGAGCAAACATGCGACCACTCAACATTATTCTGCTGGCCTCGGCGTTCAACGGCCTGACCCAACGCGCCTGGCTGGAACTGCGCCAGGCCGGACACTCGCCGAGCGTGGTGCTGTTCACCGACGAAGCCTCGGTGTGCGAACAGATTGAACACAGCGGCGCCGATCTGGTGATCTGCCCGTTCCTCAAGGACCGCGTGCCGCATGCGTTGTGGAGCAACACCCAGCGGCCGGTGGTGATCATCCACCCGGGCATCGTCGGTGATCGTGGCGCGAGCGCACTGGACTGGGCGATCACCCGCGAACTGCCAAGCTGGGGCGTCACCGCCCTGCAAGCCGTGGAAGAAATGGACGCTGGCCCGGTCTGGGCGACCTGTGAATTCAATCTGCCGTCGGGTCTGCGTAAATCCGAGCTGTACAACGGCCGGGTCAGTGACGCGGCGATGCTGTGCATTCGTGAAGTGGTAGAGAAGTTTGTCGACGGCTTCGTACCGGTGGCGCTCGATTACACCGATCCCAAAGTGCGCGGACGTTTGCAGGCGAACATGAAGCAGGATGACCGCAGCTTCAGCTGGCACGACTGCTCGCGCTTCATCAAACGTTGCATCGATGCGGCGGATGGTCAGCCGGGCGTGCTGGCGAGTCTCGCGGGCGGGCAGTATTACCTGTACGACGCGCATCTTGATCAGCGCACCGGCATGCCCGGCGAAATTCTCGCGGTGCATGACGATGCAGTGCTGGTGGCGACCGGGGATCACAGCCTGTGGATCGGCTCACTGCGGCGCAAACCGCAACCCGGCGAAGAAACTTTCAAGCAACCGGCGCGGCATGTGTTGGCCGGGCATTTGTGTGGCGTGCCGGTGTTGGACTGGTCGATCGCCAGTCAGCCGTTCAGCGACGAGGCGTATCAACCGATCCGCTATCGCGAATCCGGCAAGGTCGGTGAGTTGACCTTCGAGTTCTACAACGGCGCCATGAGCACCGAGCAATGCCGGCGCATGGTTGACGCGCTGCGCTGGGCCAAATCCCGCGACACCCAGGTGCTGCTGATCAAGGGCGGGCGTGGCAGCTTTTCCAACGGCGTACATCTGAATGTGATTCAAGCGGCGCAGGATCCGGGTGCTGAAGCCTGGGCGAATATTCAGGCGATTGACGACGTATGCGCAGAGCTGCTGAGTGCGCGGCAACTGGTGGTCAGTGGTGTGACCGGCAATGCCGGCGCTGGCGGCGTGATGCTCGCGCTGGCCGCGGACATCGTGCTGGCCCGGGCCGATATCGTGCTCAACCCGCACTACAAGAGCATGGGCTTGTACGGTTCGGAATACTGGACCTACAGCCTGCCACGCGCGGTCGGCCCGGTGATGGCCGAGCAGTTGACCCAGGCGTGTCTGCCAGTGAGTGCCAGTCAGGCGCAACTGCTGGGCATGGTTCAGGAAATCGGCCCGCGTTGCCCGGATGAGTTTGCCTTGTGGCTGCTGCAACGGGCGAATGGGGTGTTGACTGACCCGACGTATGCGCCGGTGCGCGAGCGCAAGACGCGGGTCGATCAGGCGTTGATCGAGCAATGCCGGGAAGCCGAGCTGCAAGAGATGCAGGAGGACATGCTGTACAACCGCAATCAATTCGCCGAGAAGTGCCGGCACTTTGTTCACAAGCGCAAGGTGTGCGGGACGCCGGCGCGGTTGGTGGAGGATTGGGCGCGGGTGGATGTGACCGAGTTGGCCAGTTAATCGGCGGTGGCAGTTTTTCCCCTCACCCTAGCCCTCTCCCAAGGGAGAGGGAACCGACCGAAGTGTCTTGCGCCATGCATCGACCTGAGAAAACCGGTCGATTATGGATTCAGAGCCAAGCGTTCAAGTCGGTGTAAATCTTCAATATCCCCGGATCGGTCCCCTCTCCCCCCGGGAGAGGGCTAGGGTGAGGGTGCTTTTGCCCTACAATGCCCAACCCCCAGACACCGGCCCGCCCCCATGGACATCGACCTCGCCCGCACCTTCCTCGAAATCGTCCGCCACGGCAGCCTCGCCGCCGCCGCCGAAAAGCTCTTCGTCACCCAGACCGCGATCACCGCGCGGGTGCAGAAACTCGAAAGCCAGTTAGGCAGCACGCTGTTCGTGCGCAACCGTGCCGGCGCGCGTCTGACGCCCAACGGCGAAGCGTTCGTGGTCTACGCCACTCAGTTGGTACAGACCTGGGAAGCCGCACGCCGTGATCTGCCGCTGCCCGAGGGCTACGACAACGTGCTGCACATCGGCGGCGAAGTCAGTCTGTGCAACCCGTTGATGCTCAGTTGGGCCGCCGAACTGCGCGAAAAAATCCCCAGCCACGCCCTGCGCATGGAAGTGCGCGACGGCGAAAACCTGCTGCGTCAGCTCGAACTCGGCGTACTCGATGCAGCGCTGGTGTATCAGCCGGAATACTGGCCGGGCCTGCAGGTCGAGCAAGTGCTGGAAGAGAAACTGATTCTGGTTCGAACCCCGAATCGTCCCGATCCCTACGTGTACATCGACTGGGGCCCGGACTTCCGTCGTCAGCACGACGCCGCAATGCCGGAAAAAGCCAAGGCAGCCTTGAGCTTCAACCTCGGCCCGCTGGCCCTGCAATACATTCTGGAGAACGGCGGCAGCGGCTATTTTCGTACCCGTGTCGTGCGCACTTATCTGGAAAGCGGCGCACTGGAAACTGTCACCAAAGCCCCGGAATTCGGCTACCCGACCTACCTCGTCTACTCCCGAGACCGTGATTCGGCGATCCTGCAACAGGCGTTCGATCTGCTGCGCGAGGTGATCAAGACCGATGACGACTGGTCGCAGCGCTGGAATCCGCTGAGCTGATCCGGTCGCCACAAACCGGACTATGGCACTGCTGGCCTCAAGGTTGGTCCTGCACAAATGAGCGGATCGGCTACTCTGCCGGGATAACAACAATCTCCGCAGGTGAGCGCAGTGAGGCAGACCACCGAGGCATTTCGCAGCCGCTACCGCGCGGCGATCCATCCGCGCTACAACCCGTGGCTGCACGGCGTGTTCGTGCTGCTGTTCGGGGCGCTGGCGATTGGCGGGTTCTGGAGCAGCGTGCAGCAAGTGCGGGCGCTGGAATGGCTGACTGTGCCGCTGACTCTGCTGTTGTTCAACTTCGGCGTGTACGTGGTGCATCGCCATCTCGGCCATCACAAGAAGTCCTTCGCCAAACTGTTCTATGCGCGCCATGCCGGCGACCATCACAGCTTCTTCACCCCCGGTCACATGACCTACGACAGTGCGCGCGACTGGCGGGTGATTCTGTTCCCGGCGTGGCTGATTGTGCTGCACACACTGGTCATCACCCTGCCGCTGTGGTGGCTGCTCGCGCAGGTCAATGCCAATGTAGCCGGGCTGTTCGGCGGCTGTATGGTGCTTGGCTACCTGACTTACGAGGTGTTTCACGCCTGTGAGCATCTGCCGCCGCAGAACCCGCTGACGCGCCTGCCGTGGATTCGCCAGATGCGTCGTTTGCACGAGCTGCATCACCGGCGCGAGTGCATGCAGGAGCGCAACTTCAATATTGTTTTCCCGCTGATGGACTACCTGTTCGGCACCCTGTATTGGGAACCGGAACCCGCCCCCCTGAACCTGTCGAGACCCCCCATGACGCGCATGCAGCACCAGATCGACATCGCCGGCGAGCCGACCGCCGTGCTCGCTTACGCCGCCAGCGTCAGTTGCTGGCCGCAGTGGCATCCGTCGTCACTGAAGATCGACGGCCCCGCCGGCCCGCTGCATGCCGGCGCGCGTTTCGAAGAAGACATCCGTGCCGGTGGCCGCGATGGGCATTTGCGCTGGGAAGTCAGCGAATATCTGCCCGGCCGCCGCTGGTGCGCGCGGGCCAGAGGCGATCATGGCTTGTCGCTGCTGCTGACTTACGAATGTTCGGCCGAGGCCGGCGGCACGCGATTCGTGCGCACGCTGGATTATCAATTCGACGGACTGACGATGCGCATTGCCAATCGACTGCTGCTGAAAACGCGCATTGAGCGCGAATCCAGCGCGTCGATGCTGGCCTTGCGCGAGATGGCGGCGCAGCATCTGGCCTGCGCGAGAGCCAGCGCATGAAATTACGCCATGGATGGGTGCTGCTGCTCGTAGTGATTCTGGGGTTTCTGCTGCTGATGCCGAGCAAAGTCGAGCCGGTGGCCTGGACGCCGCAAGCGGCGCCGTCACTGACCGATGGCATTTATGCCGAAAATCAACTGCTCAAGGCTGCGACCAAGGTCGGCCCCAGCGATATCGAAGGCCCGGAAGCGCTGCTGCTGGAAGGCGATTTGCTGATCACCGGCTTGCATGACGGCCGGGTGCTGCAAACCAGCCTTGACGGCACGCAACGCAAAGTGCTCGCCGACACTGGCGGGCGACCGCTGGGCATGGCCCGGCATCCCAACGGTTTGCTGGTGATCGCCGACGGGGTCAAAGGCTTGCTGTCGCTCGACGCCCAAGGCCAGGTCATCGCATTGACCAAAGAGGCCGATGGCGTGCCGTTCGGTTTCACCGATGATGTGGCCATCGACAAGCCCGGTCATTACGCCTACTTCAGCGATGCATCGAGCCGTTGGGGTTACGGGCATGACGGCGAAGCTATCATCGAGCATGGCGGCGACGGGCGACTGCTGCGCTACGACTTTCAGACCGGCAAAACCAAGGTCTTGCTGGACAAGCTGGAGTTCGCCAACGGCGTGACCCTCGGCCCCGAGGACGCTTATGTGCTGGTCAACGAAACCGGCGCCTACCGCATCAGCCGCTATTGGCTGACCGGGCCGAAAGCCGGGACGCAAGATCTGTTCATCGACAACCTGCCGGGGCTGCCGGACAACCTTGCGTTCAATGGTCGAGACCGGTTTTGGGTGGCACTGTATACGCCGCGTAACGCGTTGCTGGATCGCACGGCCGGGCATCCATTCGTACGCAAGATGATCGTGCGGGCGATGACCGTGTTGCCGAAACCGCTGGAAAAGCGCGGGTTTGTGTTGGGGCTGGATTTGCAGGGCAAGGTGATTGCCAATCTGCAGGACGCTGGCGAGGGCAATTATTCGCCGATCACGACTGTTCGTGAGTATGGCGACTGGTTGTATCTGGGGTCTTTGAAGGCTACGCATATGGCGCGGGTGCCGTTGGCTGGTGCTCTGAAGTGAACCCGGTGATTCTGTGTTGAGTTGACTGGCGCCATCGCGGGCAAGCCCGCTCCCACAGTTTCTTGTGGTGGATACAAAACTTGAGTTGCACCTCCACCACTGTGGGAGCATGAGGCACCTCGCAAGGAGTCGAGAATTTCGGACTCTGAACATTCGAGGTGCCGTTATTGCGGGCCGTTCCAATCAATTCGCCACCGATGGTCGGCGGATCAATCAGCGGTCAGGCCTGAGCCTGCAATCGCTCGACGATTTCGTTCTTCACCGTCAGGCGTTTCTCTTTGAGCTTTTTCAGCGCGTCATCATCGGATTTGGCGTTCTCGGCGTCGACGACGTTCTTGTCGGCCTCGGAATACTTGTTGAGCAATGAATCCAGTCGTGGATCCTGGGTGCGTTTTTGCTGGATCTCTTCCTTCGTGCAACTCAAGTCCTGAAACAGGTCATGGGGAACCGGCATGTGACACCTCCGTCAGTTGATCGGGTGGCCAACGCGCTCGATTGCGCCAGCCACCTATGAGAATGGCCTCGGTTGACCGGTTCTGTCGACCTCCTGTCAGACCGACGGTGGCCGTTCGTCGCCCTGTCGTAAATGCGATAAAACCTTTGTCCGTGGCGATCCCTCCATTGAATAACGCTCACAAAAACCTGTGTGGAGAAATACTAATGGACGGATTCAACCTGCGTCATCTCGCCCTTGCAGTAGCCATGAGCTGCGGCATGGGCAGTGCCTTCGCCGCCACCGACAACGACTTTGTCGACAACGCTGCCGCTGGTGGTATTGCTGAAATCGAAACCAGCAAACTGGCACTGGAAAAGAGTGCCTCGGCGGACATCAAAGCGTTCGCCAATCAGATGATCACCGACCACAAAAAGGCCAACGCTGAACTGGCAGCTATTGCCAAGGCGCACGACATTGAAGTGCCGGACGAAACGACTCTGGTAAAGCAGGCCAAGGAAAAGATCCTGGATATGCGCGACGAGTCCTTCGATGCGGCCTATGCCAACAACCAGGTCATGGCGCACGAGGAAACCATCAAGCTGTTCAAGGAACAAGCCAATACCGTGACGGATGACAAGGTCAAGGGCGCTCCCGAGCTGAAAGCGTTTGCTCAGAAAATGCTGCCGGCGCTGGAGAAGCATCTGGCGCATGCGAAAGAGTTGCAGGCAAAACATCCAAGCAAGTAATGAGACCTTTTGCCCTCACCCTAACCCTCTCTTAAAGGTAGAGGGGACTGACCGTGTTGTTCAGGCGAAATTCATCGACCTGCAATTGCGAGGCGAGCTCAGGCTTTGACAAACACACGAATCGGCTCCCTTTCCCCTTCTCCCATTGGGAGAGGGCTGGGGTGAGGGGCTGGATTTCAGGAACGCCAAAAAATTCCGAACCCTTCACCCACAAAAAAGCCGCCCCCAAACGAGCGGCCCTGCCCGATCAACCCGACTTAACCCCCATCCGTATCAATATCCGCATCCGTCTCCTCCCCAGGCTTGGCCCGATCAGGCTTCGGCTCGAATCCCGGACTGAACTCATTGTCATTGTCCGTATGCTTGTTTTTCTGGTCCACTGCCGGATCCGCGATTTGCGGCTCTTCAGTGTCGATCGGCTGTTGCGGCGTTTGTTCGTTCATGGCCACCTCAATTCGAAAAAACAGGCGCGACTGAAAGCTGCCGCACCGTTAAGATTCGAAGCCTGATACCGCTGAAACGTTCAAAAGATCATCACCGGCAGCCACGCCGACTAAAGTTAGCGGGCGTTGCTTGCGGCAGATCAAAAATATCCTCGCGAGAACGAACAACTATTTCGAGCGGCAAATGTCATTCACTTCGCGCCGGTGATTTTTTACCGAACCGGCCCCCCATTCGCTACGGAGCAACAGGCACATGGCAGCACTGCAGAACAGCACACTCGATGCGTTGAAAAACAAACAGACCCAACTCCTCAGCGAATGGACCAAAGGCCTTGGCGACAGCGGCGCCACGCGCAATCTGAAAGAACATGACATCCAGCTGCAAACCAGCGAATTCCTGCAGCTGGTGATCAGCGGACTGGAAAACGACAACGGCACCAACATCCATTCCCAAGGCTGGGAAGTGACGCGTCAGTTCCTCGAAAAACTGTCCCACAGCCGCGCCCTGCTCGGCCAGGATGCCAACCAGACCGCGAGCTTCATTTTTTCGTTGAAAGGCCCGCTGTTTGCGCTGCTGCAAGATCACTACAAAGATCAACCGGCCCTGCTCGGTGAACAATTGTGGGAGATGTCCGAGCTGCTCGACGCATTCGGCCTGCACACCATCCGCACTTTCCAGAAATCCCGTGAAGCGGTGATCAAGCGTCAGCAGGAAGAACTGCTGGAGCTGTCGACCCCGGTGGTCAAACTGTGGGACGGCGTGCTCGCGCTGCCGATGATCGGCACCCTCGATTCGCAACGCACCCAAGTGGTGATGGAGTCGCTGCTGCAACGCATCGTCGACACCGGTTCGGAAATCGCCATCATCGATATTACCGGCGTGCCGACCGTCGACACCCTGGTCGCACAGCACTTGCTGAAAACCGTGACGGCGATTCGACTGATGGGTGCCGATTGCATCATCAGCGGCGTGCGTCCACAGATCGCGCAGACCATCGTGCACCTGGGTCTCGACCTGCAAGGCGTAGTAACCAAAGCCAACCTGGCTGACGCATTGAAACTGGCCCTGACCCGATTGGGTATCAGCGTCACCAAATCGGTTTAAACCATGGAACGTATTCCGATTCTTCAGATGGGTGAGTTTCTGCTGGTGACCATTCAGGTCGACATGCATGACCAACTCGCCCTCACGTTGCAGGACGATCTGTCAGAGCGCATCAGCCGAACTTCGGCGCGCGGAGTGTTGATCGACATTTCGGCGCTGGACATGGTCGATTCATTCATCGGGCGGATGATCAGCACTATTTCTGGCCTGTCGCGCATCATGGACGCGCAAACCATGCTGGTCGGCATGCAGCCGGCGGTGGCGATCACGCTGGTCGAACTCGGCTTGACCCTGCCCGGCGTGAGCACGGCGTTGAACGTCGAGCGCGGGATGAAATTGCTACAGGAACGAGTGCGTCAGCAATGACCCTGCGCAGCAGCGGCACTCAACCGATCCACATCGAGCAGGACGTGGTGCTTGCCCGTCAGACCGCACGAAAACTGGCGACCGAGTGCGGCATGCGTTTGATCGACCTGACCAAAATGGTTACCGCCGTCAGCGAGCTGGCGCGTAACACCATGGTCTACGGTGGCGGCGGCGATATGGATTGGGAGATTCATGATCGCGAGGACGATCACAAGGTCGGCCTGCGTCTGACCTTTCGCGACGAAGGTCCGGGCATCGCCGACATCAAACTGGCAATGACCGACGGCTGGACCTCCGGCAGCGGCATGGGCCTCGGGTTGACCGGCGCCAAGCGGCTGGTCGATGAATTCGAACTGGAGACCGAGCCCGGCAAAGGCACACGGATAACGATTACCCGATGGACATGAATATCAGCGGCAGCCTGACGCAAGTCTTGCGCATAGAAGACAGCAGCCAGATTGGCTACGCCCGGCGCACCGCGCAGCAGCTTGCAGAGTTGCATGGCTTCGACGAACGCGATGCCGGCCGCGTGGCCCTGGTAGCAACGGAACTCGCGAGCAATCTGATCAAACACGCCGGCCATGGCGAAATTCACTTGCGGGCTTTAAAGCGCCTGGATGGATTCGGCATCGAAATGCTCGCTGTCGATCGCGCCCAGGGGTTCGATCTCGACGCGTGCCTTGCGGATGGTTTTTCCACGGGCGGCACGCAAGGAATCGGCCTTGGCGCCGTGTCGCGTCAGGCTGAAGTGTTCGACGTCTACGCCGACCAGCGTGGCGCGGTACTGCTGGCGCGTCTGTATCCGCGCAGCGATCGCCAACCGGATATGCCGTATGGTGTCAGTCAGCATTCGCTGCATGACGATCCGGCATGCGGTGATGTCTGGCATTTGGCGTATAACAACGGGAGCATCAGCGCTCTGGTGGTCGACGGTCTCGGTCATGGCGAAGACGCTGAACGCGCCGCGCGTGCCGGCGAGCGTGCCTTTGCCCTGACACCGTTTGCCGAACCGACGGTGCTGATGGAAGACATGCACCGCGAGATGATCGGCAGTCGTGGCGGCGCGATGGCATTTGCCCAGTTCGATGGCGCGCGTGATCAACTGATTTTCGCCGGCGTCGGCAACATTGGTGCAAGCCTGATCGCCGCTGACAAGTCCCGAGGATTAGCCTCGCATCCGGGGATCGTCGGCGGGCAATACCGCAAAGCGCGGCCTTTTGATTATGCTCACGTGAACGGACACTTATTGATCATGTACAGCGACGGGTTGCAGTCCCGCTGGAATCTTCAAGACTACCCTGGCCTGGTGCATCGCCACCCCGCCGTGGTAGCCAGCGTTTTGCACCGCGACTTTTGTCGCGGGCGAGACGATGTGACGGTACTGGTGGTTGCTCTGGAGGCCGCCCATGGCTGAATCGCCGACCTTGAGCAGTGCCGAGCAAACGGCACTGATCGCGCAGCTGCAGGCCGAGACGGCGTCATTGCGCGAGGAACTCGATGAAACCAATCAGGGCGTACTGGCCTTGTATGCCGAACTCGACGCGCAGGCTGACGAACTGCGTGAAGCTTCGGATCTGAAAAGCCGTTTCCTGTCGTACATGAGCCACGAATTTCGCACGCCGCTGGGCTCTATTCTCAGCATCAACAGCCTGCTCGCAGATGAAATAGACGGGCCGCTCAGTCCCGAGCAGCACAAGCAGGTGGCGTTCGTCAGCACCGCCGCCCGCGAGCTGAGCGACATGGTCGATGACTTGCTCGATCTGGCGAAAATCGAGGCGGGTCGCATCAGTATTTCTCCAGCCTGGTTCGACATGTTCGACCTGTTCGCCGCATTGCGCGGGATGTTCCGGCCGATTGTCGACGCGACCGCTGTAGATCTGATTTTCGAAGAGCCGGTCGGCCTGCCGCGCCTCTATACCGATGACAAGAAGCTCGCGCAGATCCTGCGTAACTTCATTTCCAACTCGCTGAAATTCACCACGCGCGGCGAAGTGCGGGTTTCGGCGCGCCTGGAGTGCGAGGGCAAGATTCGCTTTGCCGTCAGTGATACCGGCATCGGCATCGCACCCGAATTGCACGGCGCATTGTTCGAGGACTTTTCTCAGGTCGACTCACCGTTGCAAAAACGCCTGCGCGGCACCGGCCTCGGCCTGTCGCTGTGCAAACGCTTTGCCGAGCTGCTCGGTGGCGAAGTCGGGCTGAACAGCCAGCCCGGCGTCGGTTCGACTTTCTTTGTGATCATTCCATTGGCCATCGCCAAGGAGTCCGACGATGAAACGTGACATTCGTCTGTTGATCGTCGACGACAACGTCGCCACCCGCTACGCCTTGCGCCGGCGCCTGGAAGGGCACAGCTATGTCGTGCTGGAAGCCGGCACCGGTGGCGAAGGCCTGGCTCAGATTGAAAGTGAACAGATCGACGCGCTGATCCTCGACGTCAATCTGCCGGACATGAGCGGTTTCGACATCGTGCGCAAGTTGCGCGCCGACCCCGCCACTGCCCTGCTCCCGGTGATTCATGTCTCGGCGGCGTCGATCCAGACCGGCGACATCATCACCGGGCTTGACGCAGGCGCCGATGCCTACCTGATTCACCCGATCGACCCTGAAGTGCTGTTGGCCACCCTGCGCACGCTACTGCGGGTGCGTGACACCGAAAATGCCCTGCGCGAGAGTGAGGCACGGTTTCGCGAGATTTTCGCCAACATCTCCGCACCGATTGCCGTGCTCGACGCCAGCCTCAAGGTGCACGAGTGCAACCATGCCTTCGCGCAACTGATTCAGGACAACCGTGATTCGCAAACACTCAGCGAATGCTTTGCCGAGGATCAAGGGGCAATCCTCGACGAGCTGCGTCTGCGGCTGGTCGAAGGCGAGCGCTGGAAAGGCACGCTGAACATGCGCGTGCAGGGCGAGATCCGCGAAACCGAGTGGCAGATTTCCCCCTATCGCACGCCTGAGCTGAGCCTGGTGTTTGTTGAGGACGTGACCGAACATCGTCACCGCGAGCGCTCACACCTGGCGCGACTGGACGACACCACTTCGCAACTGGCGCGCGCCGAATCGCAGTTGCTGCAAGTGCAGAAAATGGACGCGCTGGGCAAACTTACCGGTGGTATCGCCCACGACTTCAACAACATGCTGACCGGGATCATCACCAGTCTGGAGCTGATCCAGAAGCGTGCAGCCGACGGGCGCACCGAGAAGATCGGGTTTTACGCCAAGGCTGCCCTGAGTTCAGCGACCAGCGCCGCTTCTCTGACTCACCGTTTGCTGGCGTTCGCCCGGCAACAACCGCTCGACACCCGCCCGGTGGACATCAACCAGCACGTCCGGTCGCTGGAAGAGTTGCTGGAACGCACGATTGGCGAACGCATCGCGCTGAAACTGGAGCTGACCAGTAAATCGGCGATTGCCCTCGTCGACCCGGTGCAACTGGAAAGTGCCGTGCTGAATCTGGTGATCAACGCCCGCGATGCATTGCCCCAGGGCGGCAATATCTGGCTCAGCACCTACGCCGCCTACTCCCACGGCGACCCGAATCTGGCAGATGGCGCTTATGTGGCGGTGTCTGTACGCGATGACGGCACCGGCATCGAACACAACGTGATCGACAAGGTATTCGACCCGTTTTTCACCACCAAACCGCTGGGCCAGGGCACTGGCCTGGGCTTGTCAACGATCTACGGTTTCGCCCGCCAGTCCGGCGGCGATGCGCATATCCGCAGCGTGGCCCGGCGCGGTACTGAAGTGACGATCATGTTGCCGGCCACCTCAGACCCGACTGCTGCAGACGTCACGCCAGCATCTGTCGATCCGCAAGGTGCGGGTGAACATGTTCTGATTGTCGAGGACATGCCGTCGGTGCGGCTGTTTGTGACGGAAGTGCTGGAGGATGCCGGTTATCGCTGCACTCAGGCGGGCGACATTGAAACTGCGCTTGAGCGCTTGCAGAACGACCCGTCGATCAACCTGTTGCTGACCGATGTTGGACTGCCGCGCATGAGTGGCCGTGAACTGGCGGACGTGGCGCGTGGCTGGCGCGAGGCGTTGCCGATCCTGTTCATGACCGGGTATGCCGAGACGGCGATCAATCGTCAGGTGTTTCTTGGCAGCGGGATGGACATGCTGGTCAAGCCGTTTCAGATCAGCGAACTGCCGGACAAGGTACGTCGCACCCTCGACGGCGTCTAAGATCAAAAGATCGCAGCCTTCGGCAGCTCCTACAGGGATCGTGGGTAATGCAAATCCTGTAGGAGCTGCGGCACGCTGCGATCTTTTGACTTTATATCAACGCACGAGCAAGAAACGGCGCAGTCCGGCTGTTCTTGCTCGCCGCCACTTTCTGCGGCGTCCCCGCCACCACAATCCTGCCGCCCTGATCCCCCGCCCCCGGGCCGATATCGATGACCCAGTCACTCTGCGCAACCACGCGCATTTCATGCTCGACCACCACCACCGTGTGTCCCGCCGTGACCAGCGTATCGAGTTGCTCCAGCAGCCGATCAACATCGCGCGGATGCAATCCGGTGGTCGGCTCATCCAACACATACAAAGTTGCGCCACGCTGATTGCGTTGCAGCTCAGTGGCCAGTTTGATCCGTTGCGCCTCGCCGCCGGACAGCTCGGTGGCCGGTTGTCCCAGACGCAAATACCCGAGGCCGATATCGCGCAGCACTTCCAGCGAACGGCGAATTCCCGGTTGCTCGGCGAACACTTCCACCGCTTGATCCACGGTCAGTTGTAGCACTTGGGCAATGCTCAGAGCCTGCCACTGAATCGCAAGCGTCTCAGGGTTGTAGCGTGCGCCGTGACAGGTCGAACACGGCGCATACACGCTCGGCATGAACAGCAACTCGACACTGACAAAACCTTCGCCCTCACAGGTCGGGCAACGACCCTTGGCGACGTTGAAGGAAAACTGCCCGGCGTCATATCCCGCCTCACGCGCTTCAGGCGTGGCGGCGAACAGCTTGCGCACGTTATCGAACAGGCCGGTGTAGGTCGCCAGATTGGAACGCGGTGTGCGGCCAATCGGTTTCTGATCGACCTGCACCAGCCGTTTGATCGACTCCAGTCCCGCCGCGACCTGTCCAGTGCTGGCCTGCGGGGTATCGTCTTCCAGATTGAGTTCTTCCGGCTCTGGTTGGTTGGCGCCTCGGCCAAGGTGCGCACCCACCAACTCCAGCAACGCCTGGCTGACCAGACTCGACTTGCCCGAACCCGACACGCCAGTCACCGAGGTGAAACAGCCCAGCGGGAATTCGGCACTGAGGTTGTTGAGGTTATTGCGCGTCACGCCCTCGAGTTTCAGCCAGCCCGAAGCCTTGCGCGCGGTGCGTGGCTGGCGCTGTGCTTCTGCGAACAGGTAGGCGCGAGTTTGCGATGATTCGATCTCGGCCAACCCGGCGGGCGGGCCGCTGTACAGAATCTGCCCGCCGTGTTCGCCGGCAGCCGGGCCAACATCGATCAACCAGTCGGCGCGGCGCATGGTTTCTACATCGTGCTCGACCACGAACACGCTGTTACCCTCGGACTTCAACCGTTGCAGAGCCTCGAACAACGCTTCGCCATCGGCCGGATGCAGGCCGGCGGAAGGTTCATCCAGCACATAGATAACGCCAAACAACTGCGAACCCAATTGCGTGGCCAGACGCAGCCGTTGCAACTCGCCGGACGATAAAGTCGGCGTGCTGCGTTCCAGCGCCAGATACCCCAGCCCCAAGTCAGTCAGAGTGCTCACGCGCTCCAGCAGATCTTGCGCGATACGCTGCGCGGCAATGCGTTTTTCCAGCGACAGGTTTGGCGTATGGCGCACGTCCGGCGCATTCGCGTGCGCGCTGGCGCCATGGGCCACGCGTTGCTGACGGGCCGCGCGGGTTTGCTGATGGCTGAGGGTTTCACCGGTTTCTTCGGCGTGATCGAGGTAATGCTCATCGGCCACCGGCTGCAACACCTGCGCCACTTGCAGCAACGGCATCTGCGACAGTTCGCCGATGTCGTAGCCGGCGAAGGTCACCGACAGCGCCTCGCGTTTCAGGCGCTTGCCGTCACACAGCGGGCACGGACTGCCGAGCATGAACTGCGAGACGCGCTTCTTCATCAGCGCGCTTTGCGAATGGGTAAACGTATGCAGGATGTAGCGCCGGGCGCCGGTGAAAGTGCCTTGGTAACTCGGTTCCATTTTGCGCTTGAGGGCGACGCGGGTTTCTTCCGGGGTCAGTCCGGCGTACACCGGAACGGTCGGGGTTTCTTCGGTGAACAGAATCCAGTCGCGCTGCTTTTTCGGCAGTTTGCGCCACGGGATATCGACGTCGATGCCCATGGTCACAAGGATGTCGCGCAGGTTCTGGCCCTGCCACGCCAATGGCCAGGACGCCACGGCGCGTTGGCGGATGGTCAGTTCGGGATCGGGCACCATCAGTGCTTCGGTAACCTCATACACCCGGCCCAACCCATGACAATCCGGGCACGCGCCCTGCGGCGTGTTCGGCGAAAAATCTTCGGCGTAAAGCATCGGCTGGCCCGGCGGATAACTGCCGGCGCGCGAGTAGAGCATGCGGATCAGGCTCGACAGCGTGGTGACGCTGCCCACCGACGAGCGCGTGCTCGGCGTACCGCGTTGCTGTTGCAACGCTACCGCTGGCGGCAGACCATCGATGGAATCGACATCCGGCACACCGACCTGATCAATCAGTCGCCGCGCGTACGGCGCCACCGATTCGAAATAGCGGCGCTGCGCCTCGGCATACACCGTCGAAAACGCTAGCGACGACTTGCCCGACCCCGAGACCCCGGTGAACACCACCAGTGCATCGCGGGGGATATCGACATCGACGTTCTTCAGATTATGTTCACGGGCACCGCGCACCCGAACCATGCCGGCGGCGGAATTGGAGCTGCGCTTGGAAGTCATCGGCCCTGCCTTGTTCAAGAGGATGAAAGCAATTTGCAGAGATGCACATCACTGTGGCGAGGGAGCTTGCTCCCTCGCCACAAAAGCCCCCCACTGACGGTGTAAATTAATTACTCAACACCGTGCGGATCATTTGCAGCAGGCCCTCCGGGCCATAGGGTTTACCGAGCAAATGCGTGTCAGGACTGAGCTGGTGGTTGCGCGAGATGATGTCGCGGGTGTGGCCGGAGGTGAACAGCACCGGTACCGGCGGCTTTTGCACTTTGGCCCATGCCGCCAGATCGGAGCTTTTGATCAGGCCGGGCATGACTACATCGGTGAAAATCAAATCGACTGCGGTGCCCTCAAGCAACATCTGCATCGCCGCATCGCCATGGCCGGCGGTCAGCACTTGATAGCCTTCTTCGCGCAACAACTCCACGGCTGACGCGCGCACCGCGTCGTTGTCCTCGACCACCAGGATGGTTTCATTGCCGCCACCCAGCGCAGACTCAACGTTGCTGGCATCATCGAGCACCGCGCGCAAACTGCGCGGAAAATACAGCTGCACCCGCGTGCCTTGACCGAGCTGACTGTCGATCTCGACGTGCCCGCCGCTCTGCTTGACGAAACCAAAGACCATGCTCAAACCGAGGCCCGTACCCTGGCCGTCCGCCTTGGTGGTGAAGAACGGCTCGAACACTTGCTCAAGCAAATGCGCGGCAATGCCGACTCCGGAATCGCTGACTGAAACCCGCACGAAATCCCCCGGTACCAGGCCTTTGCCGGCACAAAAAGTTTGATCCAGTGTGGTGTTCGCAGCGCCGAGGACAATCGTGCCCTCGCCTTGCATCGCGTCGCGGGCGTTGATCGCCAGATTGAGAATGGCGTTTTCCAATTGATTGCGATCAACGTTGATGTGCCACGGCTCGTGCGGCAATTGCACGTCGATCTGAATGGTCTCGCCCAGCGCCCGTTGCAGCAGTTCGCCGACGCCGTCGAAGATCTGTCTGGGATTGCACACCGCCGGCGACAACGGCTGACGCCGGGCAAACGCCAGCAGTTGCGAAGACAGTTTGGCGCCGCGTTCGACCGCCGCCAGCGACGCGCTGACCCGGCGTTGCACGTTGACGTTCTCCGGCTCATGCCGCGCCAGCAGGTGCAGGTTTCCGGCGATCACTTGCAGCAGATTATTGAAGTCATGCGCGACGCCGCCAGTCAGGCCGCCGATGGCTTCGAGTTTCTGCGACTGACGCAAGCGCTCTTCGGCGGCCAGTCGCGCCGTCACCTCATCGGAAACTCGTTGTTCGAGGTTGCGGGTGAATTTGAGCAGCGATTCTTCGGCGCTTTTCCGTTCGTGAATGTCGATCAAGACCCCGGGAAACCGGAACGCCCGCCCCTGCTCATCGAACTCGCAGGCACCACTGGCAAGCACCCACCGACAACTGCCATCCGGGCGCAGCACGCGGTATTCGGCGTTATAGGGCTCTGCGGTGCGCAGCGACCGCGCGACGCATTCCTGCACCCAATTTCGATCGTCCGCATGAATCCGCGATTCGGCGATGTGTTGCGGCAGGTTCGCCAGGTCCTGCTCCGGAGGATAGGAGAACGTGCGCGCAAAACGTTCATCGGCCGACAGCACATTGTTTCTGATGTCCCAGACGAAAGAACCGATCAAGGCCCCGGCATTCAGCGCCAGCCGCACTCGCTCATTGTCCGCTCGATAGGCGTCCTCGGCAGCCTGGCGCAGGCGCTCGGACAACACCAGTTCGGTGGTCTCCACCACCATCGCCATGACCCCGGCCGGTTGCCCGAGATCATTGGCCACCGGGCTGTAATACAGATCCATCCACACGTCTTCGGGAACACCGTTGCGCAGCAACACCAACTCTTTGCTGCGGAAAGACAGCGTGCCGCCGGCCAGACAGGTATCCACCACATGCCGGTTGAACTCGGCGACTTCCGGCCAGCCCAATTCCACCGGCACACCGAGCAGGTACGGGTGACGGCCACCGGCGAATTCCGAATAGGCGTCGTTGTAAATCATGTAGCCGGTGCGGCCCCAGAGCATGACCATCGGCAGCGGCGAGGCGAGCATCAACTGCACCGTGCTGCACAAGCTCGCCGGCCAGTTATCGAGCGGCCCAAGATCCGTGCCGCTCCAGTCGAACGCACGGATGCGCCCGGCCATCTCGCCTTTCCAGCCATCACACCCATGGCTTTCGGATAAAAACTGCATCGACTGATTCAACGCCTTGTGGTTTGCCCGATCAATTGCTACGCCCAGCGACGCCGCGCCTGTGTGTTTCGAGCTTCAAGCGCGCTAATGGTTTCATCGCAGACATAGTCGAATTCGCACCGTCCGATGCGCAGGCGTCGATCAGATGCTTGAGTGGATGGTAGCTGGTCTGGAGTTTGGCGGCGATGTCGAGAATCGCCCGTCAGAGATGCGGCGCTTGATTGGAGGCTTTGCTCATTGCGAGCGTGGGCACACAGTGAAAAAGGGGGGAGTCTGTCCCCCCTCGATAGCAGTCAGTCGGTGCCGTACTTCGGCGAGCGTGGCCCGTACAGCAGGCCCGCTGGATGCCCGGCCGACAGCAGGCGATTGCTCGCCACACCGGCAATCGGGTAACCGGCATCGGTGGAGCTGTTGATGATCTGCTTCACCGCTGCGGTGATCAGCATGCCGATCAGGCCGCCACCACCGTTGTTGCCGCCCTCTTCGCTCGAAGCGCGGGCCGCACCGGTCCACAGCGTGGTGCCGGTTTTCAGGTCGACCAGTTTGGCCGTGGCGGTCACAGCCGTTTCGCTGCTGATCACCATATAGCGCGTGCCGTATTCACTCACGGTGATGTACAGCGCGGCGTCGGCACCAAAGATTTCCTGCAACTTGTTGGCCGGTGCCTGATGAATATCGTCAGGTGTGGTCAGACCGTTCTGGCGGAATGTCTCGTCAACCAGCGTGATCGGCAGCACGTAGTAACCAGCCTCGGCCAGCGGATACGTCACTTGCGACAGCAGGCTGTAAGACGCCTTGACGTCCGGCGAGGTGTTCAGCGGTGGCAGCACCAGAATGCTCTTCGGCCGCACTTGCTTGTACGCCGAATAGTCCACGGTCTTGGGTTTGACACAGCCACCCAGAACCGCCAGCGCCAAAACGCCGACCAGCAGTTTCACTGCACGCGGGATCATTTGGCTTCTCCGGTCTTGGCGTTTTTAAGCAGGAAATCCATGTACGTGCCGGACTCCGGGAACAAGGTCTTTTCGGTGCGCAACTGCTGCACCATCTGATCGTCCTTGCCCATGCTCAGGTACAGCAGACCGAGGTGCGCGTGGTAACCCGGCGGCACCGCTTTGCCACTGGCGCGGATCTTTTGCAGATCGGCTTCGAGTGCTTCGGCCTGGGCCTCTTTCGGCGTTTCGCTTTTGAAGTATTCGTAGACCTGCGGCTGGTAGCCTTCCCACTGATACAGGGTTTGCGGACTGCTGCAACCGGCCAGCAAGGCGCTGGCGGCCAGCGTCATGGCCATAAGCGGCCGCGACAGAGAGAAATTCATGGGTAGTTGCTCCTTGCGATGGGCGTTGATCAGTTGCCCGGTTTCCAGGCACCGGCGTTCATACCATCAACCAGACGATTGATCGCCTCGCGCATGGCCAGATCCAGTACTTTGCCGTTGAGGGTAGAGTCGTATGCAGCGGTGCCGCCGAAGCCGATGACTTCGCGGTTGGACAAGGCGTATTCGCCGGCGCCCTGAGTCGAATACACCACTTCGGAAGTGCTGATGTTGACGATGTTCAGGTTGACCTTGGCGTAAGCGATCTGGGTCTTGCCACGGCCGAGAATGCCGAACAACTGATGATCGCCGATCTCTTTGCGGCCGAACTCGGTGACGTCACCGGTCACCACGTAATCGGCGCCCTTCAGACGCTGGGCCTGGCCCTTGATCGCGGCTTCCTGCTGGATCTCGCCCATGTTGTCGCGATCCAGCACCGAGAACCGGTTGGTCTGCTGCAAATGCGTGATCAGGATGGTCTTGGCCTGCCCGCCGAGACGGTCGACGCCATCGGAAAAGATCCCGCGCATATAGCTCGAACGGTTATCAAACTTGCCCACAGCCATCGGCACGCGAACACCGGTCCAGACCTGAGAAGCGCTTTCGACCTTGGCGATCGGCAGCGCGCGGGAGCTTTCGGTGGCGCAACCGGCAAGTGTACCGGCCAGAGTGCCGAGGACGGCAATCGCAACGCCCGAGACCAACATCCGGGAGATCATTCTCACTGTGCATTCCTTTTGAAAATTCTGTGCATCCGGGCGCGGCAATGCGGTGGTGGACGCGAAACGGCCGGCATTATGCCAAAGTGCCACCACTGAATACAGTTTTTTTTGACGCCAGTGGATTGGCATCGCAGATACCTCTGTTGAGATACATCCGCAAGAAACTGCTGCTCCCACAGGGGGAACTGGGTACATCTGGCAGAGACTGGTCGGCTATAAGGCCGCCATCGCTGGCAAGCCAGCTCCCACAGGTTTTGATTCGCGTACAACCCATGCGGCAAAGCCGCCCCACTCAACACAATGAGCGCAAGCTCGAGTACCGCTCTTGATCTCGAGCGCCCGTCGGCAGGCTGAGTGGAGGGATTGATCCGGGGGTGGGAGCGCAGCGACCGTTTGGCGCAGCCAAACACATCGAGAGGAGGTGCAGCGCAGCAAACCGGAGGCGATGCCCCCGGAGCGATCCCGGAGCGAAGGAACCCGAGCCACAGCGAGGGCCGAACGTCAGGGCAAAGCCTTTTGGGTTACCTTTTTGGCGTTTGAAAAAGGTGACCCGCCGTAAGGGCGGAACCCCAAGCAGCCATAACCGCAACAACGGATATGTACTCAAGAAGTGATCACGTCAGTGAAAATCGCGACTACGCACATGAACGCCATCCAGCATCGAACTCAAATCACTCATGCGCCCGGCAATCAAGTGCCGAACTTCACCCTGCCGTTCCCAGCGCCCATCGACCTTGAGCAATTGCGACCCCACCAGCACCTGCCGCTGACGCTCGGCCAGATCACGCCAGACCACCACATTGACGTTGCCGAACTCGTCCTCCAGCGTCACGAAAGTCACGCCACTCGCAGTCCCGGGCCGTTGGCGTCCGGTGACCAACCCGGCGATGCTCACCGGCCGCCCATGCTCGACTTCCATCAACTCGCGCGAACTGCGACAGCGCAGTTTGCGTAACTGCTCGCGCAATAGCGCCAGTGGATGCGGCCCCAGCGTCGTACCGATGGTCGCGTAATCGGCATACAGATCTTCGCCGACACTCGGCTTGGGCAGCGCCACGTCCGGTTCTTCCTGACTCGGCAAGCCTTCGAACAGACCGAGCTGTTTCTGCACCCCGGCCACTTCCCAGCGCGCCCGATGGCGATGCCCGGCCAACCCGCGCAAAGCACCCGAGTCTGCCAGCAACGCCTGCGCCCGACTGTCCAGCGCGGCCCGCATGCCCAGATCGGCGACATCGGCAAACGCCCCGCGCGCCCGTGCGGCTTCAATGCGCAAGGCATCGTCCTCACGAAAGCCTTTGATCATGCGCAGGCCCATGCGGATCGCCGGTTGTGCGCCAGGCACCGGTTCCAGGCTGCAATCCCAGTCACTGGCGCACACGTCCACCGCGCGAATCTGCAAATGATGCCGACGCGCATCCTGCAGAATCTGATCCGGGCTGTAAAAACCCATCGGCCAACTGTTGATCAGCGCACAGGCGAACGCCGCCGGTTCGTGGCATTTGAGCCAGCAACTGGCATAAGTCAGCAAGGCGAAACTGGCGGCGTGGGATTCGGGAAAGCCATAACTGCCAAAGCCCTTGATCTGCTCGAAGATCTGCGCGGCGAACTCTGCCGTATAACCGTTTTTCTGCATGCCCGCGGCCAGTCGCGCTTTGTGCGGTTCCAGCCCGCCGTGGCGCTTCCACGCGGCCATCGAGCGACGCAACTGATCGGCCTCGCCGGGGCTGTAGTCCGCTGCGACGATGGCGATCTGCATCACCTGCTCCTGAAACAGCGGCACGCCGAGGGTGCGTTTGAGCACCACTTCGAGTGCTGGCGAGGGATAGATTTCAGGCTCGATTTTGTCGCGTCGGCGCAGATACGGATGCACCATCCCGCCCTGAATCGGCCCCGGCCGGACGATGGCCACCTGAATCACCAGGTCGTAGAACTTTTGCGGGCGCAAGCGCGGCAGCATCGACATCTGCGCCCGCGACTCGATCTGGAACACGCCGACCGTGTCGGCGCGACTGATCATCTCGTAGGTAGGGCGGTCTTCGGGCGGGATCGTCGCCAGAGTCAGGTTCTGATTGCGATGCCGGCGCAGCAAATCGAAACAGCGGCGGATCGCACTGAGCATGCCGAGGGCAAGGATGTCGACTTTGAGCAGCCCGACCGCGTCGAGGTCGTCCTTGTCCCATTGAATGATCGTGCGTTCGGCCATCGCGGCGTTTTCCACCGGCACCAGCGTGTCCAGCGGCTGCTCGGAAATCACGAAACCGCCGGGATGTTGCGACAGATGCCGAGGGAAGCCGATCAATTGCCCGGTCAGGCTCAGCACCCGCCGTAGAATCGGGCTGTCCGGGTCGAAGCCACCCTCGATCAAGCGATCGACGGGCGGGGTTTCATCGCTCCAGTGCCCGCAGCAATCGGCCAGCGCGTTGATCTGATCCGGAGGCAGGCCCAGCGCCTTGGCCACGTCGCGCACCGCACCGGCGGCGTGATAGGTGCTGACCACCGCCGTCAGCGCCGCGCGCCCCCGGCCATACCGGCGAAACACGTATTGCAGGACTTCTTCGCGGCGTTCGTGTTCGAAGTCGACGTCGATGTCCGGCGGTTCATTGCGCTCTTTAGACATGAAACGTTCGAACAACAGCGTGGTGCGATCCGGGTCGATCTCGGTGATGCCCAAGGCAAAACACACCGCCGAGTTGGCTGCCGAACCGCGGCCCTGACAGAGAATGTTCTGCTTGCGAGCGAACTGCACCACATCGTGCACGGTGAGGAAGTAGCTTTCGTAGCCGAGCTCGGCGATCAGCGCCAGTTCATTGTCGATTTGCGTCAGCACCTCGGCTTTGACGCCTTTCTCCCAGCGCCAGGCGATGCCCTCTTCCGTCAGATGCCGCAACCACGAACTGGCACTGTGGCCTTCAGGCACCAGTTCTTTGGGGTATTGATAACGCAACTGGCTCAGATCGAAAGTGCAGCGCCGCGCCAGCGTCACCGACTCTGCGAGCAACGCTGGCGGATACAGCTCCTGCAATACTTCAAGGCTGCGCAGATGCCGCTCGCCATTCGGGTGCAGGCGCAATCCGGCCTCGGCCACCGGCAAGTGATGGCGGATCGCGGTCATGGTGTCCTGCAAGGCGCGCCGTCCTCGCGCATGCATGTGCACGTCACCGCTGGCCACCGGAGGAATGCCCAACTCGCTGGCCAGATTCAACAGTGCAGCCAGCCGTCGCTGGTCGTCCTGCCCGCGATGCATCTGCACCGCCAGCCACAGGCGTTCGCCGAAGGTCTGTTGCAGCCAGCGGCCTTCTTCAATGTCATCGACCGTGTCCGGCACCCACAACACCAGCAACCCCGGCAACGGCTGACTGAAATCTTCGCGCAGCACCTGATACTGGCCCTTCTGCGTGCGCCGCCGGGCGCGGGTGATCAAGCCGCACAGCGCCTGATAGCCCGCAAGGTTTTCCACCAATAGCAGCAGTTTAGGGCCGTTCTCGATGCGGATTTCACTGCCGATGATCAGCGGCAACTCCACCGATTTCGCCGCCTGCCAAGCCCGAACGATGCCGGCCAAGGTGCATTCATCGGTGATCGCCAAGGCTTGATAGCCATGCTTTTTCGCCCGTTGAAACAGCTCCAGCGCACTGGACGCGCCGCGCTGGAAACTGAAGTTCGACAGGCAATGCAGTTCGGCATAACCGTCATTCATGCGAACCAGCCCTGCAGCCACAACGGGCCACCCTCGCCCACTGCTCTATAAGCCCAGCCTTGCTGGCCGGCGCGGTTCTGGATCAGGTAATAATCGCGGCGCACATCGTCACCGTCCCACCAGCCGGACTCGATACGCTCCGGCCCCATGAGAATCCGCGCCGAACCGTCGGGTACGGTTTTCGGCTCGCCGAGCAGCCAGCCCGGACGATAAACACCCGGCAACGGATTGCAGCGCTGTTTGTCGTCGGCGCTCTGCCACGCACATTCGGGGCGATGATCCGCCTGAAAACGCAAGCCCTGCACCGCTTCATCTCCGAGCCGCGCACGCAAGCGTTCGCGCAGTTGCTCCCAAGGCAAGGTCTGTTGCGGGCGGTCATCGAACAGTTCCTGAAACTGCGGCACGAAACTCGGCAGATCCTCCGCACGCAAGCGAAACCCGCGTACCGGCGCCTCGACCTGCACTTGCTCCAAGCGTCCGCGCGCCAGTTCGAAGAGCATCGCCGGATCACGCTCGGCGCTGAGCAGCCCGACCTTGATCAGCGTGTCCGGCAGCCCGGCGTGTTCCAGATGCAGGTCGAAGCGCTGCACCCCGCTGTCGCGCCCGCAGAGGAACGTCGATAGATCCGAGGTCAAGCGGCGCAGCGGGAACAGCAGCGCCTGATGCGATTGCACGTCGAAATTCAGTTCGATGCGCACGTCAAAACGATCCGGTGGCAGATAGAACGCCAAAGCCTGGGGACGCGCGCCAAACAGCGTGTCGAGGTGCTTGAGCACCTGTGCCTCGAAACGCCGCGCCAGCGCCTGACGCGGCAGGTTCTGTACCTGGCTGAGGTTGCGCAGGCCCATGCGCGACAGCGCGGTGGCCACGTTCGGCTCCAGCCCCACGCGATCGACCGGCAATTGCCCGAGGTGATGCTGCAAGGCCTCGCCGTCGGGCACCACCAAGCCGTCATAGGCGTTGGCCAGCACCCGCGCCGCCACAGGATTGGGCGCAGCGACGATGCGATGACGGAAGCCAAGTGCGCTCAGCTCACTGCGCAGCCGCGCTTCAAGTTGCGCCCACGAGCCAAACAGCCCAAGGCTGGATTCGATTTCAAACACCACCGCACGCGGGTAATGCACGCTGACCTGCGCGCTGAAACCGTAAGCCCATGCCGCAAGAAACTGCTGCCAGTGGCCGACCTCGGCGATGTCGTAATCGGCGGTGACAAAACCTTTGCTCATGGCTTGCGCGGCGGTCATCGACTGGCCGGGACGCAGCCCGAGCTTGCGCGCTGATGCATTCACCGCTTGCAGCACTCGACGCTGCGCCGGTCCGCTGAGCAGTACCAACGGCTCATCGGGATCGGAACGCTGACGCAATACCGCGTCGAGCGCCAATTGCGGGAACACAATACATACCCAGCGCATGACGACCTCAATGACCTACGGCGTAAACAATCGGCGCCGTACGCGCCAGTCCGCCACGGCACTTGAGTACGCGCAGCTGGGCCGGTTTGGCATCAATCGCAATTCGCAATGCGGCCGGTGACGGATTCACCGCTTCGCTCAACGGTCGCCACGCAAACGCCAGGGTCTGGCCGGTTTCCGCCGCTACCTGCAAACGCCGCAATGCGCGGTCATCGGCCTTAAGCGGCCAGCACAGCACCGCGCCGCAACTGCCCGAACGCAGGCATTGTTCCGCCGCCCACAAGGCATCGCGCTCACTCGCTTGAATCACCGACAACTGGCGCAGATCGACCCCGGCATTCGCCCAGGCTTGCGGGTACGGCACGAACGGCGGCGCCACCAGCACAATGCGCTCGCCCGCCGCCGACAGCCGCGCCAGCGTCGGCCACACCAGTTGCAGCTCGCCGACACCCGGCCCGGCCAAGAGGATTTCGCTCAGCGCCGCTTCCGGCCAGCCGCCACTGGGCAATGCCGCGTCCAGCGCTGCATGCCCGGTCGGTTGCGGGCTGGCAGCCGGTGGCGCAGGCCGGCCTCTCCAGACCTGGCCGCCATTGAACAGCGTATCCAACGCAACGACGGCGCCCATCAGCCTTGCCTCACCAGACCACAGAACACGCCTTCGATCGCCAGATCCTGATCGGCGCGCACCACAATCGGCTGATACGCCGGGTTGCGCGGCAGCAGACGCACCTGATCGCCGACCCGCTCAAAACGTTTGATGGTGACTTCGCCGTCGAGCCGCGCCACCACGATCTGGCCGTTGAGCGCTTCAGGATTGCGCCGTACGCCGACCAGATCACCGTCGAGGATGCCGTCGCCGATCATCGAATCGCCCTGCACCCGCAGCATGTAGTCCGGCACTCTGGAAAACAGCGCCGGGTCGAGCATCAGCCGGTTGTGGATGTCGGCATCGGCGCCAATGGGTGCACCGGCGGCCACGCGACCCAGCACCGGGATCTCCAGCAACTCGGCACGCGGCGGTTGATTGAGCAAGCGAATACCACGTGCCTGATGCGGATTGACCTCGATAAACCCGGCTTCAGTCAGCGCCAGCACATGCTTGCGCGCCACGCTGCGCGAGGCAAAACCAAAAGCCTCGCTGATTTCAGCGAGGCTTGGGGGCTGACCGTGTTCGGCGATGCGTTCGCGGATAAAAGTCAGGATGGCGGTACGGCGGGGAGTCAGAGTCGTCATGGAGTACATTTGTACTCCTGTGGGAATTTCCTGACAAGCACCGCAGGTCGGCCCACCCAAAGACACTGAAATCCCCCTGTAGGAGCTGCCGAAGGCTGCGAGCTCTTGACTTTGCTTCTAAAAAAACAAGATCAAAAGATCGCAGCCTCGTTGCACTCGTCAGCTCCTACAGAGACGGTGGGTGGGGCGCCTTTAGAAACTCTGCGATGTAGTCGATGAAGGCCACGACTTTGGCCGTGGCCCGCCGATGGCTCGGGTACACCGCGAGAATGTGCGGGCCAAAGCTGTCCGGGTCGATCTCGTAGTCCGCCATCACCCGCACCAGCCGCCCATCGGCGATGTATGGCGCGGCGCTCCACAGCGGCGTGTGCAGCAAGCCGCGCCCGGCCAGCGCACTGGCCAGCAACAGGTCGTAATTATCGCTGCGCAAGCGTGGTGCTACCGGCTGAGGCAGACTCAGGCGCTGACCATCGCGTTCGGCCCACCAGAATTCGCGGCTGAGCAGCGGATGCCGATACAACAGCCATTCATGCTGATCGAGGGTTTGCGGAGTCACCGGCAAACCCTTGCGCGCCAGGTATTCGGGGCTGGCGCACAAGGCCAGGCGATTGCTGCCGACCACCCGCGCAATCAGCCCCGGCAAGTCGTCATGGCCTTCGCGCAGCGCCAGATCGTAGCCGCTTTCCAGCAGATTGACGAACTCGTCGCACAGGTCCACTTGCAGGCTGATCTGCGGGTATTGCTGCAAAAAGCCGTCACACACCTGATCGAGAAACGCCCGCCCATAGGCCAGTGGAGCGGTGATTTTCAGGCTGCCGCGCAGGCCGTGCTGCAACTGCTCGATTTCCTCGCCTGCCTCGTCAAGGCGCTGCAACACCTGCCGCGCGGTTTCCAGATACAGCCGACCGATTTCAGTCAGCAGAATCCGCCGCGTGCTGCGCTCGAACAGCCGCGCACCCAGCTCTGATTCGAGATGATTCACCGCTTTAGTCAGCGCCGACGGAGTCTTGCCCAATTGCTCGGCGGCACGGCTGAAACTGCCAAGTTGCGCAGTGACCACAAACATTTTCAAAGCACCCAGCTTGTCCATGCTTTTTCCATTCAGGCAAAAACGTTTTTCGTGAGGGAGGCGTTCTGTCGGCCGTTGCCAGCCACTAATCTGGCCATCAGACGCAATAACAAGGAAATCTTCAATGAAAAGATTCATCCCGAGCCTATTGGCCGCCGCCGTGAGTTTTGCCTCGATGGAAGCCATGGCCGCCGCCGATCTGGTGCTGCTCAACGGCAAGATTTTCACCGCCGACCGTGCTCAGCCGAAGGTGCAGGCGCTGGCAGTGGAAAACGGCAAAGTGCTGAAAGTCGGCTCCGACGCACAGATCAAAGCCCTGATCGAACCTGGCACCCAAGTCATCGACCTCGGCGGCAAAGCGCTGATGCCCGGCCTGATCGACAGCCATTCCCACGCGATTTTCGGCGGACTGGAAATGGTCGCGGCCAACATGGAAGACGAAGTGGTCAGCCTCGATGAACTGGCAAACCGGCTGCGCGGCTGGCGCGATGACGGCAAGGCAAGGCATGGGGTCGTGCTGAGCGTCGCCGGCATGAGTTCCATGTACTGGGCGCAGGCCGAAGCCTTGGGCAAAACCTTCAACAGCGGCGAGTGGGCCGAGGTGCCCGTGGTGTTCACCGGCAGCGATCACCACACCGCATGGGCCAATAACGTGATGCTCAAGCGCGCGGGCATCGACGCCGCACTGCTGAAAAACCTGCCCGACGCCGAAAAAGACACCATCGGCAAATTCGCCAGCGGTGAGCCAAACGGCTTTGTGGTCGATGCCGGCTGGGACCGGGTCGCCTCGAAAATGCCGGTGCCGAGCGCCGAAGACATGCTCAAAGCCGCCCAATCGGCGGTGCGTTACAACAACAGCCTGGGGATTACCGCGTGGATGGACCCCGCCGCCAACGCCGCGCCGGGCGAGCCGGTATTCGCCCTCAAACCCACCGAGAAAACCGTAGGCGTGCTGCCGGCCTATAAAGCTCTTTCAGAAAGCGGCGGCATGAGCGCCCACGTCGCCGCGCTGCTGGTGGCCAACTCAAAAAGCGTACCGGCCGATCTCGATACGCTGGACAAGGTGCGTCAGCAATTTCAGGGCATCCCCAACCTGACCTTGCCCGGAGTCAAGATCTTCGCCGACGGTGTGATCGAATACCCGGCGCAGAGCGCAGCGATGATCGAGCCGTACAGCAATTCGCACAAACAAGGCGAATTGCTGATCGATCCCCAGCATTTCGGCGAACTGGTCAGCGCCATCGACCAGCGCGGCTGGCTGGTACATATCCATGCCATCGGCGACCGCGCGGTGCGTGAAGCGCTGAACGGCATCGCCCAGGCGCGCAAGGATCGCCAGAGCGGCATCAGCCATTCGATCACTCACTTGCAGATGGTCAACCCGAGCGAGTTCGCCCGCTTCAAACCGCTCAACGTGATTGCTTCGATGCAACTGCTGTGGGCCAGTGCCGACGACTACACCACCGAGATGATCAAGCCTTACGTCAGCGCCCTCGCCTTTCGCTATCAATACCCGGCGCACTCGTTGCTCAAACAGGGCGCAACAATTGCCGGCGCCAGCGACTGGCCGGTGTCCTCGCCGAATCCGTGGAACGCCATGGCCCAGGCCATCACCCGCGTCGGGCCGTTGGGCGTACTCAACGCCGACGAACGTCTGGACCGCGAAAGCATGTTCTACGCCTACACCGCCAACGCCGCGCGCACCATTGGCCTGGAGAAAACCATTGGCTCGCTGAGTCCGGGCAAACAAGCCGACTTCATCGTGCTCGATCGCGACGTGTTCAGCGTCGATGACAAAGCCCTGCATGACACTCAAGTGCTGCAAACCTGGTTCGCCGGACGTCAGATCTACACCTCGCCCCTCTAGCAACACAATTTCTCTGCGGGAGCCAGCCTGCTGGCCCCCACAGTTTTCCTTGTGCCCCATAACAATCACAACATCGGGACTTCACATGAAAGCCTTGCCTTTGCTCGCCCTCGGTTCCTTGAGCCTGCTGCCCTTGAGCAGCCACGGCGTACCGCTGAATGACGACTTCAACCTGCTGGTGGACCTGACGCTGGCCAGCGACTACCGCACGCGCGGCATCTCGCAAACCCAGAACGACCCAGCTGCACAGGCCGGTCTGACCCTCGCGCACAACAGCGGCCTCTATGCAGGCGCCTGGAGTTCCAATGTCGATTTCGGCGGCGGCTTGAAAGCCCGTCATGAAGTCGATTACTACGCCGGTTGGCTATGGCAGGCCAGCGAGGTCGTCAGTCTGGATCTGGGGTACATCAAGTACGCCTATCCCAAGGAAAGCCAGTTCAATCAAAGCGAGGTCTACGCGATTCTCGGCGCTTACGGAGTGAAGCTTGCGGCCTACTATTCCAGCGATGCGCCGGGGATCGACAGCCAGCAGAGTTCGCTTTACAGCTATGTCAGTTACGAGACCGAATTGCCGTTCGATTCCGGCCTGAAATTGCGTTACGGCACTATGGATTTCAAGGATCCACATCTGTATTCGGCGTCCGGTCATGGCGACGAATCCTACCGCGAGTGGGAAGTCAAACTGACCCACGATCTGGCCGGCGTGGTGCTGGGGTTGAGCTACCTGGACACCGACCTGTCGCAAACCCAGTGCTTGAGCAACTGGGGATTCAAGGATGTGTGCAGCGCGACCGTCGTCGCCAGCCTCAGCAAATCTTTCTGACCACCAACAATCCCCCTGTAGGAGCTGACGAGTGCAACGAGGCTGCGATCTTTTGATCTTGTTTTTTAGAAGCAAGATCAAAAGATCGCAGCCTTCGGCAGCTCCTACAGGGGCGAAGGTGTTTTCAGGAAATTAATTGTTGCAGGTAGGGCCAGGGGTAGATGCCGCGCTGATGGCCGTCGCTGAATACCAGTTGCAGGCCGTAGCCCTGGGCGTTTATTTCGATGACGCGTACGCGCGGGTCGACCATCGGCGGTGTGCCTTGCAAACGAAACGCCCGGCATTGCGAGCACGGGCACTGGCGACGCAATTCGGCATGACTGAGCAGCGATTCGCGGCCATCCGGCCAGTTCAGGCGCAGCGTCTGCGCAGTTTGCGAGTTGCCGATGGCGACCGGGTTCATTGCAACTGACTCAGCGCGATGCGCACGGCTTTGCGTACTTCCGGGTCGCCGTCATCCTGGGCGGCCTGCAACGCGGCCACGGCACCGCGATCATGCAGTTCGCCGAGGGCCAGCGCGGCCTCCTTGCGCAGGTTACTGATGCGGTGGCCGAGGGTTTCGATCAGCGCATCGAGGGCAGCGGCGTACTTGAGCCGCCCGAGGCTGCGGGTGGCGCGCAGGCGGACTTGCCAGTAGTCATCGCTCAGGGCTTCGATCAGCGCCGGACCGGCGTCGGATTGGCCGACTTTGCCCAGTGTGGTGGCGGCTTCTTCGCGTACTTGCCAGGCCGAATCCTGCAAAGCCTGACGCAACGCCGGCAGCACTTCGGCGCCGGATGCAAGGCCGAGGGCGCCGGTCGCGGCGCGGCGTACTTCGGTGTCGGGATCAGCACTGGCCAGGCGTGCCAGTGCCGGTAAAGCATCGAGCTGCTTGAGCCAGCCGAGCACGCCCACGGCTTCGCGTCGCACGTTGGCGTCGGTATCGTTCAGCGCCAGGACAGCTGCAGGTGCGGCGTCGGGGAATCGCAATTCACGCAGCGCGCGAAACGCGGCAATGCGTACGTTGATGTCGGCATGCGCAGTCCACGGCAGAATCACCCGCCCCGCCGCTTCGGTTTTCAGCAGGCTCAGACTTTGTGCGGCGGCGGCCTGTACTGCCAAAGCAGGATCGGTCAGCGCCTGACACAACGCCTCAACCACCGGCTCATCCTCCCAGGCTTCCAGCAGACGCGCAGCTTCGGCGCGCACTTCTTCGGCCCGATCTTCAGCCAGTCGCTCGACCAGCCAGAGCAGACCCTCGGGCTCTTCAAGGTCAGCCAAGTCGATCAGCGCAATCCGCCGCACACCGGAATCTTCGGCGGTAAGGCGCGGTTGCAGAGCAAGAATTTCGTCGTTATCGGTCACAGCAAAAAATGAGCTCATAGGGCAAACCGTGGCAAAGGGTTTTCGGGAGGCAAACCGAGCGGGTTGAGGCGTGGCAGCGGTCGATTGTCGTCATGGCGCAGCAGCTCAAGGCAGTGACGCTTGAGCCGGGAAAATTCAGGGCTGGTGACCAGCTCGGTGGTACGCGGACGCGGGAATTCCAGATGCAAGTCTTCGATGATCCGCCCCGGGCGTGCGCTCATCACCAGCAAGCGGTCGGCGAGGAACAGCGCTTCGTCGATGTCATGGGTGACGAACACCACGGTGGTACGGATGCGCGTCCAGATGTCGAGCAGCAGTTCCTGCATGTTCAGCCGGGTCAGCGCATCCAGCGCGCCGAACGGCTCGTCCATCAGCAACAGGCGCGGCCGGTTGACCAGCACGCGGGCGATTTCCACCCGCTGCTGCATGCCGCCGGAGAGCTGATCCGGCCAGCGCTCGGCGAAGCCGTCGAGACCGACCAGCGCGAGGATTTCATCCGCCGCACGATGCCGTTCAGCCTTGCCGATGCCGCGCATCTTCAGGCCGAACGCGACGTTGTCGCGCACCGTGCGCCACGGGAACAGCGTGTGATGCTGGAACACCATGCCGCGCTGTGGCGACGGCCCGGAGACTTCGGCGCCATCGACTTTCAGTTGCCCGCCACGCGGCTGCAAGTGCCCGGCGAGCGCGCCAAGCAAGGTCGATTTGCCGCAACCGGACGGCCCGAGGATGCATACGAACTGGCCCGGCTCGATCTGGCAATCCAGCCCTTGCACCGCTTCGAATGCCTCGTGGCCTTCGCCGAGGACGATGGATAACTGACGGATATCGATCCGCCCTTCCGGGGTTTGCATGGCACTCATCAGGCTTTCCCTCGTGGTCGATGCCACGGCGTGAACAGCCCGCCGAGGCGTTTGATCAGCAGGCTGCTGCCCATGCCCAATACGCCGATCAGCAACATGCCAACCACGATGTCGGCGTAGTTCTGAATGGTGTAGGACTCCCAGGTGTAGTAACCGATGCCGAACTGGCCGGAGATCATTTCGGCGGTGACCAGGCAGAACCACGAGGTGCCCATGCCGATGGCGAGGCCAGTGATGATGCTCGGCGCAGCACCCGGCAGAATCACTTCCAGCAGGATCGCGCGGCGTCCGGCGCCGAGGCTTTTGGCGGACGCGATCAGGCGCGGATCGACGCCTTCGACGCCGTGCACGGTGTTGAGCAAAATCGGAAACAGCGCCCCGGTGAAGGTGATGAACACCATCGACAGTTCTGAGGACGGGAACATCAGGATCGCCAGTGGAATCCATGCGACGGCGGGGATCGGGCGCAGGACTTCCAGTGGTGGTAACAGCAGATCTTCGGCCCATTTCGAACGACCGATGGCCAGGCCCAAAGCGATGCCGATGACCAGCGCGGCGAGGTAGCCGACGAACACGCGGCTGAGGCTGCTGGTCAGGTGTTGCATGAGCTTGCCGGAGTCGCCCAGGCCCAGTGCGGCTTCGATGACGGCCATGGGGGTGGGGACGTTGGCGAAGGTGACGAGGCCGAGGTTCCAGTGGTGGCTGGCGGCTAGATGCCAGAACAGCAGGCAGATTAGTAGTGAAGTGGCTCTGGCGGTCCAGCGGGGTTTTGGGGTTTTCATGGATCGGATTTCCGTGTGATGGCTTAGATCGAACCCCCTCACCCCAGCCCTCCCGAATCGTCGGACCGCCCCCAAGGGGGCGAGGGGGAAAGGGGGCCGATCTCGGTTGTTTTCGAAAGCAAGTTCGCCTCGGAATTTTCAGGTCGATGTATCAAGCCCAAACACCTCGGTCAGTCCCCTCTCCCTCCGGGCGGTCCGACGTCTCGGGAGGGCTAGGGTGAGGGGCTCTTGATCTGCTGTTGATCTCCCGTTAGCGGCTAGCCACGGCCTGGGTGGTGGCACCAGCAAAATCAAACACCTTTCCGCCCTGCGTCGCCGCATATTGCTGCGCCTGGCCTTTCAATAAAAACGCACTCAACCGCCCCTTCCCATCACTGGCAAACCACGCTTGCTCCGCCAGCAACTTGATCCCGCTGTCACTCGCCTGCGCATACACCGCACGAACGCTTTTACCTTCCTGCTTCAACCCGGCAAACGCAGTGAACGCTGACTCCGCCGAGGCATACCGGCGCACCTTGTCTTCCCCACGCACCCAAATCTCGGCGACATGGCTGAAATCAGTGATCGCCTTACCCGTCGCCGCATCCAGTGACTTCAAAGGCGTCTGCGCGTAGTTGGCCAATTGCGCGCTGTAGTCGAGATTCGAAGCCTTGAACGCTGCGCGGATGTACTGATCATCAATGAAGCTGTTCAAATCCAGCCCACGATCAGCCTTCTTTAACAGTTTCAGGGTGTCGATCGCCGTACCGACGGCCTGGCGATATTCCGGCTTCCAGCTCAGGTCGCGGGTCTGCACGCCGAGCGGGCCGTGGAACAGGTAGTTGACCTCGGCATCGACGCCAGTGACTTTGGCGATCAGCTCGCTGTACTTCTCAGGTTCAGCGGCGAGCAATTGATTGGCTTCGATACTCGCGCGCAGGTAGGCGACGACGATTTCCGGGTACTTTTTCGCATAGGCCTGATCGACCAGCGCGCCGTGGAAAGTTGGCGCATTGGCTTGGGCGCCGTCGTAGATCTTGCGTGCGAATCCACGGCTCGGGAACAGTTCGGCGAACGGCACGAAATCGGCGTGAGCGTCGATCTTGCCGGCCTGCAACGCTGAGCCGGCAACCTCCGGCGGCTGAGCGATGATGTTCACGTCTTTGAGCGGATCCCAGCCCTGCTCGGCCACGGCGCGCAGCAACATGCCGTGAGCGGTCGAGGCGAACGGCACGGAAATGGTCTTGCCCTTGAGTTCGCTCAACGACTGCACGCCAGACGCGCTCGGCACCACGATGCCGTTGCCGCTGCCTTTGATGCTGCCCGACAGCACGCTGATGAACAGGCTGTGCTTGCCGGCGCTTTCAAACGCCACACCGTTGAATGCGCCGGGGAAATCGGCCATGGCGCCGAAGTCGAGTTTGCCGGCGACCATCTCGTTGGTCAGCGGTGCGCCGCTGGTGAAGTTTTTCCACTGCACCTCGTACTTGGCGTCCTTGTAGGCGCCATCGTGGGGCAGGTATTTGTCGAGCAGGCCCAGTTCGCGGATCAACAAACCGCCGGCGGCGCAGTTGATGGTGGTGTCCTGGGTGCCGATGGCGATGCGGATGGTTTCGGCCGAGGCTGACAAGGTGAACGAAGCCAGTACCAGACCGGCGATTGCTGCACGCAACATGGTTGAATCCCCTCGAATCATTTATTGGATGTTCGTCTCCGCCGCGATCAGGGCGCGGTGGGAAACGAGGGGTGGTTTTTGGTGAATTCAGCGTCCGGTGTTTCCGGATGGCTTTTGTGTTGTCTGTACTGGCCTCATCGCTGGCAAGCCAGCTCCCACAGGTTCTATGGCGTTTGCAAATTCTTCATCCCACTACAAATCTCTGTGGGAGCTGGCTTGCCAGCGATGGCGTCCTTGCAGTCACCGCAGGAGGTAAGGAATTTCAACTTTCACCGCACCCGTCGGGCAGTCCTTTTCGCATGGCATGCAGTACCAGCATTCATCGAACGCCATGTAGGCCTTTTGCGTCGCTGGGTTGATCGCCAGCAGGTCCATCGGGCAGACGTCGACGCACACGGTGCAGCCCTTTTCGGCGATGCATTTGTCCTCGTCGACGGTGACCGGGGCGTTGGAGCGGAAGAAGATTTCCTGGGCTTGATAGGCCATGGTTCGGACTCTCTGTCAGTGGATTCTCAAGCCGCGAAGGCGCCGACGCGCAAGCGATCGTAAGCCTGCATTTCTTCGGCATCGAGCGGGATGATGTACGGCTCGACGGCTTTCTTGAAGCTGGTCATGCGGCCGTCCTCGCCTTTCTTCAGATGGCAATGGCAGAACCATTCGCGGTCGTCGCGTTTCGGGTGATCAACGCGGTAGTGATACAAGCCCCAGCGGCTTTCGGCGCGGAACAGCGAGGCGCGCGCGGCCATTTCGGCGCAGTCGCGGATCATGCTGACTTCCATTGCACGCATCAGCTCGTGCGGGTTGTTGGCCTTCATTTGATCGAGATCGCGTTCGATGTCGCTGAAGCGTTGCAGACCAATCTGCATCTTCTTGGTCACTTTTGGCGGTTGCAGGTAGTCGTTGACGAAGCGCCGCAGCTTGTACTCGACTTGCGCTGGTGGCAGACCCTGTTCGCGATCCAGCGGTGCGTAGACCCGCGCTTTCTCTTTCTCGATCTGCTCGGCATCCAGCGCGGTGAACTCGCGGCCGGCGACAAACTCTGCCGCGTTATGGCCGGCAAACCAGCCGTAGGTGAACGCACCAAGCATGTAGTTATGCGGCACAGCGGCCATGTCACCGGCCGAGTACAAACCCTTTACCGAGGTCTCCGCACGCTCGTTGACCCATACTCCGGACGCCGAATGCCCGCTGCAAAAACCGATCTCGGAGATGTGCATTTCGACCATTTGCGTGCGGTAGTCGGTGCCGCGATTGGCGTGGAATTGACCACGACTCGGACGTTCGTTGCTGTGCAGGATTTCCTCGATGTTCTGGATGGTTTCCTCGGCCAGGTGATCGAGTTTGAGGAACACCGGGCCGTTGCCGCTCTCCAGTTCCTGGTGGAACTCCCACATCATCTGCCCGCTCCAGTAGTCGCACTCGATGAAGCGTTCGCCCTTGTTGTTGGCGGTGTAGCCGCCCAGCGGGCCGGTGACGTAGGCGCAGGCCGGGCCGTTGTAATCCTTGATCAGCGGGTTGATCTGGTAGCATTCGAGGTTCGCCAGTTCCGCCCCGGCGTGATACGCCATGGCGTAGCCGTCGCCGGCATTGGTCGGGTTTTCGTAGGTGCCCATCAGGTAACCCGAAGACGGCAGACCAAGTCGTCCGGCGGCACCGCACGCCAGAATCACCGCCTTGGCCTTGATCACATGGAAGTCCGCAGTACGGCAATCGAAGCCCATCACGCCGTTGACCGCGCCCTCCTCGTCAGTCAGCAACCGCGTGCACACCAGCCGATTGGTGATGCTCACTCGCGCGCGTTTCAATTGGCGATACAGGACTTTTTTGATGTCGTGCCCTTCGGGCATCGGCAGCACATAGGCGCCCATGTGGTGGACTTTTTTCACCGCGTAATCGCCGGTTTCATCCTTCTCGAACTTCACGCCCCAGCGATCCAGTTGTTCGATGGTTTCGAAACTGTGGGTCGCGTAGGCGTAGACCGCCGCCTGATTGACGATGCCGTCGTTGGCGATGGTGATTTCCTTGGTGTACTGCTCCGGTGTGGAGTGGCCGGGAATGATCGCGTTATTCAGGCCGTCCATGCCCATGCTGATCGCGCCGCTGCGCTTGACGTTGGCCTTGTCGATCAGCAACACGCGCAGATCCTTGTTTTTTTCCTTGGCCTTGATTGCGGCCATCGGCCCGGCAGTGCCGCCGCCGATCACGACGATGTCGTATTCCTGCTCCAACGTGCTGCGCGTCATGCCTGCTCCCCTTTTTGCCGGTCGATCCGCAGGCGGTACTGGAACGCATCGCCACGGTAGTAAAGGTGTTCGAAATCCAGCGGCTGGCCGTTGGCGTCGTGGGTCAAGCGCTCGATGCGCATGATCGGCGAGCCGGCCTCGACGTTCAGCGCCTGGGTCAGATCGCTGTCAGCCAACACCGCGTCGATGGCCAGATCGGCATGACCGAGGGCAAGGCCGCAGTCGTTTTCGAGGATCAGGAAGATGTCGCGAGTGACCAGATCAGCCTTCTCCAGCCGCTCGCCAATGGCTTTGGGCAGGTAGGTGATTTCCAGCGAAATCGGTTCACGATTGATCAGTCGCACGCGTTTGATCTGGGTGACGATCTCGCCTTCCGCGATTTGCAAACGCTCGGCGACCCGTTTGTCGGCGCCGATGAATTTGAAGCTGCGCAGCCGGTTGATCACCTCGTAGCCACGCCCGGTCATCGACTCGGCGAGGCCTTGCAGGGAGCTGACGTTTTGAAAGGTTTTCGGCTTGGCGACGAAGGTGCCTTTGCCGTGAATCTTGAAGATCAGCCCTTCTTTTTGCAGATCGCCCAAGGCCTGGCGCACGGTGATGCGGCTGACTTTGAACAGCGTGCCGAGCTCGCTTTCGGATGGCATCTGGCTGTCTTGGGGGTATTCGCCGTCGAGAATCCGCGCGCGCAGCACGTCGCGCAGTTGGGTGTGCAGGGGAACGCTGCTGAGGGAGAGAACGTTATCGGTCATCGCGGGATCACTTGTCATAACGAGTTATGACGTGATCTTAGAGACGTTATGACAAGCTTGAGAAATACCGAATGCGCATAACCTTATACGCGCTGTGACGCGACCCTGTGGCGAGGGGTTTTAGTGGCGGTTGAGGATCTGGTCCATGACCCAATCGGTCTTGAGCGCTTCGGCGCCCGTGGCCGGGTGCTGCGACTCGCCGCGAATGTGCGCGTTCATGCCAAGCACGTGATGCCACTGGATGTGTTCGTGATGATCGATGGTCAGGCTCAGCTGTTCATCCGCGCGCAGCTCAACCGGATGCTCATCGAACACCGAAAAACCGATGCGCCCCAGGCTGCCGATTATCTCGACCCGATCCTCACGCCGATCCGCGACAAAGCTCCAGCAGCCCATGCCTAGCGCGCCGGAGGCAAAACGCCAACTGGCACTCACCGCATCTTCCGCTGCATACAACCCAGCCTGACGCGCAGTGAAGCCGGCGACTTCGGTGATGTCGCCAAGCAGGTACTGGAACAGATCAAAGCCATGGCTGGCCAGATCGGCAAAGTAACCACCACCCGCGACCGCAGGGTCGGTGCGCCAATTGTCGCCACCGTCCAGATCCTTGGGCGACGGCGCCTTGGTCAGCGTCCAGCTAAGGTGCCGCACCTCACCGATGCGCCCCTGCTCCAGCCACTGCCGCACTTGCTGAAAGCGCGGCAACGAGCGGCGGTAGTAGGAAACGAACAGGTGCAGACCGGCAGCGGCAAACACTTGCTGCATCTCGCGGCTTTGCCCGGCGTTGAGCGCCATGGGTTTTTCCACGCAGCAATGCTTGCCGGCGGCGGCGACTTTGAGGCTGTATTCGTGGTGACTGTCGGGTGGCGTGGCGATGTACACCGCGTCCACCTCGGGATCGTTGATCAGCGCATCGACATCGGTGTAGACCCGCGCGATGCCGTGGCGTGCAGCGTAATCGGTGACCGCCTCAAGGCGTCGGCCCATCACAGCCACCAGCGCCGAACCGGGCGCCTTGTAGAAGGCCGGCCCGCTCTTGCGCTCAGCGACGCTGCCACAACCGATCATGCCCCAACGCACCACGTCCATCGTCAGTCCTTAGCCGATGCGCAACGCGCGCAAGTCGAGGTGGCCGTCCTTGAGCGGCGGGCACCAGTAGTAGCCGCCAGTGATCGGGCGGCTGATGCGATACAGACCATCGACGATGCCGTCTTCAAGTCCGCTCATGCGCCGCAGTTGTGCTTCGAAAGCGTCGAGGGAGAAACCGAATGCGAGAAACATCAGCCCGGCGCGCTCGCCTTCGATCCACGGCATCGAACGCCGCACCACGAATGCTTCCGGGGCGAAGCTTTCCTGGGCGGTACGTTTGACGTGGGCCGATACCGGGGCGTCGTCGATTTCTTCGTTGTCGCTCAGACGGCGACCCATGATGTTGTCTTTGTCTTCAGCCGACAGCGCGTGGAACCCCTTGAGGTTGTGCTGCCACTGCTGAATCGCGGCGAAACTGCCACCGACCAGACCTTCGGCGCCCTCGCCCAGCAAAGCTGCAGCGACGGCAGCTTCATCGTGCGGGTTTTCGGTACCGTCTTCATAACCGGTGAGGTCGTGGCCGTCCTTGTGGCGGAAGGCTTCCTGCATCTGCACCAGGCGCAGGGCCGGTGCCAGTGCAGCTTGCAATTCGCTGCTGCGGTTGAGCAGTTCGCCACGGTCGACACCGTGCAGCCACACCCACAGCGCGTGCTGGGTCGACGGGTTTTCCACACCGACACCGGTCATGGCCGGGAAGCTGCGCAGGCCGGCGATTTCCACGTTCAGGGCCTTGGTCAGGGATTCACCGAAACCGATCACCGCCGACTTGCCGTCCACCAGATTCATCAGGTTGTCGATCGCCTGCGGCAGCGCTTCAACCGATTGCAGGGCGAAAAAGAGATGACGTGCTTGCGATGGAACAGGGGTGGCGAGAATGCCCGGCTGGTAGTAACTCATGTCGACTCCTTGGAAAGAGCGCGGAGTTTAACTGTAGGCGGAGGGTTTGTGGGGTTTTGGATGGCGGCAGAAGCGTCCCCTCACCCTAACCCTCCCGAAACGTCGGACCGCCCGGAGGTAGAGGGGACCGATCCGGGGATATTGGAGATTTACGCCGACGTGAATCTGCTTTGGTGAATCCATAATCGACACAAAGCTTTCAGGTCGATGTATCACGCAAGACACCTCGGTCGGCCCCCTCTCCCTCTGGGAGAGGGTTGGGGTGAGGGCAATCGCGCCACGCACTCGGACTCTTCCCCGTCCAGCGCTTGAACGCCCGGCGAAAACTGCGCACATCGCTGTAGCCGACCTCTTCGGTGATGCGCTCGATGGCCATTTCCGGATTGCCCAGCAAACTCATGGTCCGTGCCTGCCGCACCTGCTCGAGCAACGCTTCGAACGTCAGCGCATGCTCAGTCAGACGCCGGCGCAACGTACGGCTGCTCATGTTCAGATCGCCGGCAATCTTCTCGATATGACTGCCGCAACTCAGATCCCGCGCAATCGCGCGCTCCACTGCCTGAATCAGATCGAGCTTCTGATGCACCTGCGCCGCTTCCAGCTCGAGCAATTTGAGCGCCTGACGCAACGCCAGCGAATGATGATTGGGCAGCTTCACATCCAGCCACTGCACATCGATGAGCATGCGATTGTGCAGACAGCCGAAACGCACATCCGGCCCGAGCAATCGCCGATATTCATCAAGGTAATCCGGTGCAGCGTGCACAAACTCCACGGCAATCGGCTTGAACCCCTCGCCCACCAACGCCCGGCCATACACCAGCAGGCTGGCGAAAAATTCTTCCACCGCAAACACCTGCACCTCGGCAAACGGCAGCCGACATTCGGCGTCGAGATATACCTGATCACCGACCACATCGACGCTCGAGACCACGATCCCGCCGGAGGTGTGCTGATGACGAATCCCCAGCGCAAAAGCATCGCGCAGGTTCTTGCACAGTGACAGCACATGCCCGAGCAAACCCAAAGTACCAAGCACATTCTGCGCGCCGACCCACAACCCCAGGCCCTGATTGGGCAAGAGCTTGAGCGCGCGCTGGATCATCGCCACCGCTTGGCGATAGGAAATCCGTTGCGCGGGATCCTGCAGATCTTCGAGGGTGAAACCCAGGCCACGGCACAGCGTGTCCGGTTGAATACCCTTGAGCTCGGCGACTTCGGCCAGGGTTTGCAGGAGAAATGGCGACACCAGCGCCAGTTCATAGGTCGGATCGACGGCTTTCATATTCATGGGGATGGACATTCCGGATCATGCTGAATTGTTATTTTTGTTACCGGTTATGTCCAAGGAAGTTAGCACAGGGTTTATCAGCTGTCCGCAGAAGTGCCCTCAAGTGTCCGCCAATACCCTGCCCTGTCGGGCGCCGAAGGCTTATTTGTATAGTGGCCGGGCGTCCTGAGCGCCGGCGGTGCGCCCAAACACAATAATAATGAGGACGGACATGAACCCGAACCGCGCGACATTCCCTTTGCGTCTTGGATTGATGCTGGTTGCCAGCGCCGCGACGTTGCCGGCACTGGCGACCGAAGCCGGCGTCGACAACATCGGCACCGGCACCGACGGATTCTTCATGCTGCCGCTGGAAGTCGACAGCCTTCCGCAGAACATGGTCGCGTTCAACCTCTACTACAACCATTACAAGGCACGGAAGCTCAACATCAGCTCGTTGGGCGGCAAGGTGCCGAATGTCGAAATCGAATCCACAGCAGTCATCCCGCGCCTCGATTACCTGAGTCCGGTGCGGATTTTCGGCGGACGCCTGGCTGGCTATATCGCCCAACCGTGGCTGAAACAGGAAGTCTCGGTGTTCGGCCTTAGCGACACCCGCGAAGGCATGGGCGACACCACCATCGCGCCGATCATCCTGTGGGACATGGGCAAGAACCTGACCCTCGGCGCCGCCGTGGAAATCACCGTGCCCACTGGCGAATACAGCGTCGATCGGCTGGCCAATACCAGCAACAATTTCTACACCTACAAGCCGTTGATCTCCTTCACCTGGCTGCCGACCGAACGCAGCGAGGTGTCGATGAAAACCACTTACAGCTTCAACGAAAAGAACAAAGACACCGACTACAAGTCCGGGCAGATTTTCCACTTCGATTATTCGGCCAGCTACAAGATCACCGACGACCTGATGCTCGGCATCAACGGCTACTACCTCAAGCAGACCACCGACGACAAACAGTTCGGCCACACCGTGCAATTTGCTGGCGAGGATGTGAACGATGGCGTACGCGGGCAAGTGTTTGCGATTGGCCCGGCGTTGCATTTCACCTTTCTAAAGTACGCCAGTGCGGAGATTCGCTGGGCGAAGGAATTTGATGTGGAGAATCGGCCGGAGGGGGAAATGTTGTGGGCGAAGGTGAGTATTCCGTATGCTTTTTGAGCGCATTTGTAGGAAAGCGCACCCGAATTTGTAGGCTGAAAACCTGAAAAACGCATTCGTGGAATACGCCTACAACGGCGGTCGAGATTGCCGGACAACTGAGGGAAACGTCCGGCAGATTTAACGGGGGCGCTTGCAGACAATGGGCTCCGTTACTCCATGGTTCTTCAACGGCTCATGGGGTGCATCGTCTGCCAGTGACGACAATGGGCCATTCCCCCCTTAGACTGCTGAGATTGCTCACGGAGATCACTATGAGCATATTACTTTCCCCGTTTTACTCTGATTTCGAATCCGAAGAAGAGGCAGAGAGCTACGATCGCTGGTTTCGTGCCAAGGTGCAGGAGGCACTGGATGATCCTAGTCCTGGCATTCCCCATGATGAAGCTATGTTAATGCTCGACCAGATGCTGGAAGAGATGCGCAGGAAGCGCCGCGCTGCTGCTTGAATGGAGCAGCAAGTCCTCACGTCAACTGGCCGACATCTTCAAATACATCGAGCAACGCAACACCAACGCTTCAATTTCGCTAAGACACAAGGTTGGTACAGCAGCACAGCGACTTTCATCAATACCATATGCTTACCGACCTGGCCGAGTACCTGGCACTCGTGAAATGGTGATTCATCCGAACTATCTGCTGGTCTATCGAGTGAATGGACGCATCAGAATACTGGCGGTACTTCACGCCCGACAAAAATACCCTCCAACTTCATCAACATAAAAAAAGGGCGACCAAAAGGTCGCCCAAAAGTACTACACGAGAGTCCTTTACAACGTCAGTTGCCCGCGCTCCTCCTCGGTCAACTGCTGTTTCGCCTGTTCATCCAGCGCCCCTGCCCCCAGCACTTGCACCGGGCTGTTCGGGTTGTAACCCGGCGTCGGCGCGCGGCTGGCGCCGTCACGCGATGGTGCCAGTTGCTCATTGCCAAAACTCAAGACCTGCACGCTGAACACCGAAGCCTGATTCTGCCGCGCCGCCGCTTGCTGCTGACGCGCGACGTCTTCTGCCGCTTGCGTTGCCGACGATGCAGCAGAACTGGCCGAGGTGATCGCACCGGTATTCACCGCCGATACCACGGGTACGCCGGTCGCTTTGCCCTGCACCGAAATGTTCGCCGCGTTGACCACCGTCAGTGCCGCAATGTTGACGTTGCCCGAGACGCGAATCCCCGCCTCCCCCGCGTCGATGGTGCCGAGCGGCGCGATCAGGTCGATGTCGCCCGGCGCGACTTCGGCAATCGGGTTTAGCGTGGCGATACCGGCGCCGGTGCTCGGCACCGACGGCGACAGCGTGACGTTGCCCCATGTGTCGTATACGCGTTTCGGCGGGGTGTAGACCACGGTGGTTTTCGAGCCGCGACCGGCGTTGATGTCGCCCTCGGCCGACCAACCCAAAATCGAGCCGCCGAACGTCGTCATGATCCGGCTCTGGCCGAGCAAAATGCTGCCCTGCGAATACAGCTGAATGTTGCCCGAACCTTGAGTGATGATCCCCGCGGTGGACGGTGGTGCCGCGCCTTCGATGCCAAACACCTGACCGCCGCCCGGTGTAAGCATCTGAATGTCGCCGCCAAACAGCGTCTTGACCCCGGCGCCACCGTATAGGGTGATGTCGCCGTCGTAGCGAATCGGATTGCCCGCCACATCGGTACTCGGGAACAGCGCCGCAATGGCGTTACGACCGCGCAGATAACTGCCGCTGCGCGGGCCGTCGGCGTCGTTGTATTCGAGGCCGCCGGCACGCAATTCGGCGAAGTACACCTGACGGGCGAAGATCGCTTGCGCACTGCTCGGCAGCGCGGCGAAGAAAGCCTGCGCCTGTTCTTGATTACCGCTGAAGCCGTAGCCGAGGGTCAGCCAGCTCTGCAGTTCGGCGAGGTAGTTTTTCACCACTTTGCCTGGTTGCCCGATCAGCGAAGCGTCCGCACGCGCCACGTTGTCCGGACGCAAATAACGCTCGATGAACCGAGCGTAATCCGGCCCCTTCGCGCCCACCCCAGCCTGCAATACCACGCTCGCACCGGGACGGCTGTCGCCCGACAACACCGGCCCGAGACTGGTGATACCGGCGCGATCCTCCATCAGGATGTTGCGTCCGGCGTTGATGTCCAGAACGCCCGGACCGGCGATATCGAAGCTGCTGTAGAGAATGTCGCGGCCGGCCGAAACCCGCGACACATCGGTCGGCCGGTCGTGGATGAACAAGTTGCCGGTGGAACTGATCGTTTGATTACCTTGGCCCATCCCGTCATTCGGTACAGCCGTTGGTTTGCCCAGATCGGTGCCCGAGGCGACGATATCGCGACCGGCGACCATCCACACCGGGCCGGCCGCTTCATACCAGTTGCGCTGTGGTACGCCGAACAGACTGAACGTCAATGTTTCGCCACTGCGCACCCCGACCAGATCCCCGGTCAAGGCATAGAACCGCGCAGGCCCTTGCACGCCACTCGAACCCGAGTAGCTATTGGCGCCAAAAGCAAACAACGGGTAACGCACGTTGCGGTCCGTGGTCACGCCGTCAGCACTGTTATTGCTGATGATTGGTTGGCTGGCAGTGTGACTGGCGAATCCGTTGAAGGACGGCGCAAACGGCGTGGCCAGCGCCGCAGGACTGGCCCCGGACTGATTGATCGCGTAACCGCCGGCGTAAATCGAATGGCCTGCCAGCAGTTCCAACTGACCCGAGTTCGACGGCGCCAGCAATAACGAGTAGTCCACCAACGGCGGCGCATTGCCCGGGCTATAAACGGCCGATGCCCCCGCATAAATCGAGCCTTGCGCCGCCACCGCACGCAGGATCGACGGATAAACGAAGCGACCGTCAGTGGGCGATGTATTGAATCGCGAAGTCAGTTGTTCGGCCAATTGCGTGCTTGGAGTCAGGTTGCCCCCGGCCGAAAACAGATCGATCGCGGTGTGATCGGTCCACAGCGAGAAACCGCTCAAGCCACCACCCGCATGGGCCACCCCGCTGGCGTCGGTAAATGGCGTGGAGTTCTGCAAGCGCACTCGCCCGGGGTCTGCGGCGCCGCCCACTACCAGATCGCCACGGGTGCTCAGGCGCATCGCCGAATCACCCGGAATCAGCACCAGACCGCCGGAGGCACTGCTCAGAGTCGAGTTGAACGGGTCGTAGGCGCGAGCCTCGCGCGGATCCTGATCCTTGGCAAACGCGCCGTAGTGCAGATTGACTCCGCCCAAGGCACTGGCGCTGATTTGTGCCGCACCACGCAGGTTGATAACGGCGCCTTGCAGATCGTGGCGCGGTACTTCCGTTCCGGTTTCCCCGGCACGGGCCTGCAGCGACGGATTAAGCGACCCTCCCAGGCGCATGTCGATATCGCCGCCGCCGGTCAATTGCAGGCTGCCATCACTGCCCACTCGTCCAGTGCTGCCGACTGCAACGATCAGACCCTGGCCACGCGGATAGCGATTGGTACGACCATCACCCACCGCATTGAGCATGCCGCCGTCCGCACCGGCACGCAGGCTGATGTTACCGCCGCCAAGGGTACCGAAACCGGTGAAACCCAGCAGATACGGCTCGGCACTCTTGCCCGACTCCGGCAGGGGCTGACTTGCATAGCTGCCGAAGTTGATCCACCAGGCAGTCGGTACATCATCGTTACCACTGCCCTGGCGCCACAGCCAGTTGCCCACCGCAACGCTCGGAACCTGCTCACGGGTATCCATGGTGATGCCGGCCTGGCGTTGCCCGACGACATCGCCCGAAACCGAACCACCGGCGCCGATCGTGAGATTGCCGCCCTGTTGCGGATACCAGGCTTGATACAAGCTGTCGCTGCCGCCATTGACCCACTTCTCGTTGTCACTGCCAGCGCTGCCCAGTACCGAGCCATCGTCCGACAGACGACCGCGAGGCTGGTTGTAACGCGCATCAACGTCGCTGGACTGCGTACCGGCGGTATATACGCCGAACGGCGAAGCCATGCTCAGATTGCCAGCGGCCAACACGTCCAGATCAGCGGCGCCCGTGCGCAACACACTGAACATTTGCGTATGGCTGGCAACCGTGGTGCCGCCTACGTTGGCAGCGCAATACGCCGGGTCAATATCACACCAGTACAGATCGTCGTCGCTGACTGGCGAGCCGGCCGGCGCGCCCATCGGATTGCCATCCGTCCACAGGAACTTGGCGGGCGCTATGCATGCACCGGGGTTTTGATCGCACTTGTACAGATCTTCGTCTTTGACGACCTCGCCGGGCGTCTGCCCCAACCCATTATTTTCGGCCCAGACGGTATCGAGTTTTTTGGTAGAGATCAGCATCCCGTAGTGAGTGTCCGCCAGACGCAAGTGACCCTCGCTGGTCAACGGCTTCACGCTGCGACTGTCGGCAGCGTCAAGATCTGCCCCCGCCACCACACGCATCGACCACGACGTGCTGCCAGCCGGCAGCATGCTCGCCACCGCCCAGTTGCGCCCCTGTTGCGTGCCGTTCAACGGGCGCAGGTCGATGAATACCGTGCCGTCGGCCAGCACCACGTCAGTCATCGACGGAATCAGCGAGCCGCGCAGCAGCTCCAGTGATCCGCTGAGCTTCACGCCAATGACACTGTTATCGGCGAACGCGCCTGGCAGTGGCACGCCTTTGGGCCAGAGCATGGCTTGCATTTCGGTCGCCGCGTTCAGGCGGATGCCGGCACCCAGGCGGCTGCCCGCCGGCAGCGTCACGCTGTCGCCGAGCAAGGTCCCGGCGGCGTACAGCAGATTGCCCGATGCGTCGTGCACCGCACCTGCCAACACCGTTCCGGCGCTCAAGGTGTAAGGCCCGGCCAGAGTACTCTCGGTCGGCAACAGTGTGCCGCTGACCAGTGTCGTCGCTTGAATCGGCAAGTCGTAATTGAGCGTCGTGCCCTGAGGAAACAGCGTGCCTTCTGCGAGCGTCACTCCCGCGCCAGGCACGATCAGATCGCCGCCAAACGGCTGCACGCCCGGCACCAGTTTCCATCCGGCGTCGTCGACGGTTTCCGGCGGCGGTGCGAAACCGTCGTTGATGCTGCCGTAGATATCGAGATTGCCGCCAGCGCGGATCACCAGGCTGCCGGACTCGCCGGAACCGTACACCGCGGTTTTCTGCGTATGCGGATTGAGGCTGGCGTAGCGGTAGCCGGAGAGGTCTAAATCGCCCTGCACGACGAGGTCGCCATCAGCGCTGTGACTGGCGATTTCCACGCCGGGCCGCAGATGGAACGCATCGACGTACGTCGCGTTGTTCAGTCCGGCCAGTTTGCGTTGCAGCAAATCGCTGTTAGCCAGCGCGGCATCGATGAATGCGCTGCTATCGCCGTGAATGCGCTCCAGATACGCCTGATCGATCACTTGATACGGCCGACCGCTGGCCACCGGATCACCACCATCGGCGGCATCGGTGTAGCGTCGAGTGGCGTTGAGGCCGATCGAGCGTGCGCCCTGAATGTCCAGCGCACCGCTGGCGTCGATGGCGATATCAGCGCTGCCGATGCGTGGCGCATTCAGCTCCAGCGTGCCGCGCGGCAAGCCATCGTTTTGTGCTGCCAGAGTGCCCAGCGGCGCGTCGGTGCCGTGGCGCAAATCGAAGCGTGCTCCGGACGCCAGCGTCAGCAGGCCATCGCCGGAATTGAGTTCAACCATCGCCCGGTTCGGCGCATCGATGATCTTGCCGTAGCTGTCGACCCGCAATACGCGGCCATGTGCGTCGAGCACGGCATTGCCGGCCACGCTCAGGCCGTTTTTGCCGGACAGGCGAATGCTGCCGACCCGTTCGCCACTGGCGTCGATCAAGCCGTTCACGCTCAGGCTGCCGTTGTCCAGCGAGACATTTACCTCGCCGGCCTTGAGCCCGTCACCGATCAGCAGATCGCCCTGTTTGAGCTGGAAGCTGCGGCTGCCAAACACCTGCCCGGCGTTCAAACGCTGATTGAGCGCGGCAAACGCCTCGTTCAACTCACTGCCCAAGCGCTGCGCACGAATGTCCACGCCCGCAGATTTGTACGGCACCAGCGTGCCACCGGCATCGTAATAACCACTGCTGGCGCCAAGGATCTCGCCTTGCAGATCGACCACGCCCGCATCCGCCGCCAGCGCCACGGCGCTCAGATTGCCGGCCTGGTTGTTGCGCGCCGACAGGTCTATGCGCGAGCCACTGGCCTGACGAATGTTGCCACCGCTGCTGTACAGCGCCACGTCGCCGCCCCAGCTGTACTTGCTGATGTCGTTGAACGGCAAGGTGCGCCCGGCCATGTCCAACTGCGCGGCAGCGGTCAAGGTCAGATCGTCCTCGGACTTGACTACCAGTTTGCCGCTGGCCAGTGCAATGCGGCCGTCGAGCAACACGTTGCGCGCTTCAAGCGTCAGCTCCGCGCCGAGGGCGTCGGCCAATGCCGAATTCGCCGCGCCGCTCAACGTCAGGTTGCCGCCCGCCTTGAGCAGATTGACCGAGGCCGCTTCACCGGTGAGCAACGGCGTGCGCAGGTTGAGGTTGCCGCCGCTGTAGGCGTAGCCGGTCAGCGGATCGTAAACGCCTTGCGTCTGATACACCGCCAGGCTGCCCTTGTGATTGGCGGTGATACGCTCGCTGGCGATGAGATTGACGTTGCTGAAACCCAGTGCCAGACGATTGTTCTGATCCAGCCCGTTGGGTTGCGGGTTCGGGCCATAGCCGAACTCGATGCGTTGCGCCTCGACATTCAGCGTGCCGCGGCCTGTACCGGCACCACCGCTGGCTACTGCCCCCGGCGCCTGAGTCGCGCCGTTCCAGATCAGGTTGGCAGTACGAATGGTCGCCACATCGCTGGCTTCGCCCATGCCATAAATGGCTGGAGTGGCAAGTACCAGGTTTTGCAGACGACTGACGCCGGTCTGTGGGTCGAGCGTATCGAGGGTGACGTTACCGAAGAAGTTGAACGAGTCGCGAGTGGTCAGGCTCAGGGTTTCCAGAGCCGGGGCAGCGAATTGCGTGTCGCCGCGCAACAGACGGTCCAGCACGTTCTGGTTCAGGGTCAGGCCACTCGGCACGCGACCGGCCGCCGCCAGCGCGTCTGCGCTGCCCGCATTGACTGCGCCCACCGCGAGGGACAGGTGACGAGTACCGAAGCGCACGGATTCGTTCAGTTCGAACTGTTTGTCGGTGGCGGCGGTAATGCTGCCATTGGAATAGAGCTGTGTTGACGAGGTGCACGCCTGTGCTGCGCAAGTGCCGATGCGGATGCTGCCGGCCCCGTCGATATCGTTCCCGACCGCGGGTGCGAGCATGTTGGTCCAGCCATTGGACACCATCAACAGACTGGCGGCGCCCGGCTCATAAATGAAGCCATCCGTGGAGTCGTAAGGCGCGTCACCGCGGCCGAGCGTGTTGATGCCCGCCCCCGCTTCAAGGGTGATACCGCCGCTCGCGCTGGTGGTGCGCAATATCACTTCCGGTGCGGACAACATTGCCCCGTTGCGCAGGATGATGTTGGAAGCATCACCGACAAACCGGATGAAGTTACCCGTCGAGCCGTATTCAACCGTCGGCGTCGCGCCGAGGGTCAGACGACCCGCATTCAGCCGATTGAGGCTGTCGGCATACAGCGAAATGCCGGCAAAGTCTGGCGTGCGCGACTGGCCCTGAGCGAGTATTTCAAATTCCCCTCCGGTCACAACAGCGGTCCCGGCCACGCCGCCTGCGCTCGGGGCAAACAGTGCCTGGCCCTGGAAATTCAGGCCAATGGCGTGCTGATCGCCGGCAACCAGTTGCAGCTTGAGCATCTTCGCATCCATCGGTGCCAAGGCACGCGGCACGCCACGCCGGGCGGCATCGCTCTGCACGAACTGGGTGAAACTGGTTTCGTTGTACTGCGAATAGCGGCGTAACACATCGGCCGACGTCAGGATCACTTGACTGGCCAGACTGTCGCGCAGACCGCTGTTGGCGATCGACATCAACCCCGAACCGGCCCACGAGCCATCGCGCATTTTCAGCGCAGCGCCAGTCGCGCCCGGTGTCGCCTGAGCGTTGACTTCGACCCGGAACGCTCCCGGCAACAAGGCAAAGGTCGAGGGCAGCAAGGTGTAGGTGCCAGCGGCCAGACCCGGAACGCCGGCACCGATGGTGATCTGTTGGCCGAGCCGCGGATCGCTGGCACCGGCCTCTGCGAGCACCGGAGCAAAGGCACTCTGATTGCCCGGCACAATGGCGTACACCGGATTGCTGCTCAGCCCCGGCAAACTGAAAGTGCCGTCGCTGGCATTGCGCACCAACGGACTGAAGCGGGCATCGGTAGAGCCGCCACGCCCGGAGACAAATCCGCTGCCGCGCAAATCGCCGCCACCGGACAAATCAATCAGCGCGCCGCTTTGCACATCGACGTACTGGCCGGTGAGCGTCACGCCATTCAAGTCTCCGGCCACCCCGTTGAGCGCCACCGACTTGCCGTTATAGCGATAGTCGATGCCGTCGGTGGTGCCGCCATACGGCATCACCAGGCCAGCGCCGCTGACGGAGGTGACGCTGCCAGGCAACAGATGCAGTTCGTGGGTGTTCATCAGCAGGTTTTCACCGAGCGTGATCAAACCCAGCGGGGCACGAATGACACCGCCCTGCTCGATTGTCCCGGCCGCCAGCAGCAGGCTGCCAAACGCCGAATAAGGCAGCGCTTGCGGCGCCGGGCCGTGACCGCTGATGCGCAAGGTGCGCTCGAAACCGGCAACCTGGATCGGCCCTTGATAACCGGCGCGGATGTCGGCGGAAACGCCGGTCGCAGGGTAAATCTGCGTGGCGCGCAGATTCAGATCGCCAGCGGTCCACAAGCGCGAGCTGCGTTCGTTGTCCGTCGGCGCGAGGAAGCGCATGTCGCCACGGCTGTCGAGGGTGACCTGATCAAAACCGCTCCGGGTGACCAGACTGGTCGGCGCGTCGAGCTGGGCAATCGAGCCTGCGGTGCCGAACGACAGGGTGTTGCTCAAATCGAGCAGATCGGCCGTGGCGGTGAATTGGGCGTTTGCCACCTGCGTGGTCGGGTTGGCCATGACCCTTGGGCGGATGGCGACATCCGAAGCCAGATACAAACCCAACCCCGAAAGGCGCATGTAAGGCGCCGCCAGATTGACACGGGCCGTGTCGCTGGATGCCTCGGCCAGAGAGATTGAGCCAGCGTACAGATTCAGACTTTGATTCATGCGCAGATCGACATCGCCGGCAAACGTCAGCAAGCCATTGCTCAACAGGCTCAGGTGGTCAAAACCACCTGACATCAAGTTGTCCGCGATCAAGCGAGTCTGGCCATAGCGCAGCAACGCAGCACTTTCACCGGGTTGCAAATCCGCTGGCAACAACGCGCCGCCCGGCCCTTGGCCAATGATGATTTCACGCGGAGCACGCACCTCGTTACTCGCCAGGTTGCGGTTGTACAACGGCGCTTCCAGGGCGATTTCGAGGCGCCCACCCGACTTGCCTGCGCCTCCCGCAGTCGCTTTCAACTGGCCGTCAATGAACAAGCCATTGTAAGAACTCAAGGCGATGCGGCCGCCATCGGTGGCGACGACGGTCGGCCCGACGCCGGCGATATCCAGCGTCGCTTGCGTCCCGGAGGCATCCAGACGCGCACCGTCGCGCACGATGACGTAGGCATCGGCAGAGGTCGCGGTGATCTTCTTCGAGTCGATCTCGCCGCCGACAATGATGCTGCCGCCCTTGCCCACCTGACCGTAAACCCGGCCCAGCGTATCGCTGGCAGTGAACGCGCGTCCGGCGACATCCAGCACCGCGTGCTCACCGATCCAGATCGAACGGTTGTGGGCGATCGGGTCGGCGTTCTGCAAGACGCTGGCCACGTCCATCGAACCAAATTGTTGCTGGCGGATATCAATGGTGCCGCCCCACGCGTTCAATTCACCGTCAACGGTGATCTGTCCGGCACCGCGCAACGTGATGCGTTGACCGGGATCGACGCTGATCCGCGCGCCCTGGCCGACCGACAGCGCGCTATGGGCAGGATCGATCAGGCTGGCTACGCTCGGCCCGGCTTGCAGCGACAGACTGGCACCGCCGCGCTGAGTCAGAACGCCTTTGATCGGGTTTTCCTGAACCAGGCTTGGCGTCCACAACTGCAGCGCGGTGTGTGGATCGACGCCACTGGCCTGACTCGCCGCCGCGTCGCCAAAACGGTAGACCGGCATCACTACATCGACTTGCGTACCGTCAGTCACTCGCAGTCCATTCAGACCGGTGACGCTGTACGCGGAAAAACCCTTGCTGAACAGACTCGGCGCCAGTTGCAGAGTGCGCTCGGCCAGTGCATCGCTGGACTCACCGATGCGTACGCTGTTGGCCTGCAGCGTCAGGCTGCCACCGCCCGTCACGCCGTAACCACGCACCTCACCGTCAAGGCTTAATTGCGCCTGCCCCGGCGCTGTGAGTGCGCTGGATTCGAGGGTCACATCGCCGCCCTTGCCACCACGGGTCTTGCCATTGGCCAACACCGCGCCGCCCGAGGACACGTCCACCAGACTCCTCGCGGCCAGGCTGATGTCACCGCTGCTGCGCAGCGACACCAGCCCGCCGTTGAGATAGGCGAGGCTGTTCACGTCATTCGGGTTGCTGCGCAGATTGCTCCACAGACCGCGAGTATCCAGTTGCACACCTTCTGCAACCGCCACACTGGCGCGGGTTCCGCTCGGCACAGTGATCCCGGCATTGCCTGCCAGGACATCGCCCAGATGCAGGCTGCCACCCCGCGCGATCAGGTCAGCATTGACCTGAACTTGCGGCCCGAACAGGGTGATATCGCCACCCGCATCAACCGTCACGGTCTGGTTGACGTCGATGGATTGCCTGGCCGAAACCTTCAGCGCGCCAAGGCGAAAGCCGTTGACCAGATCACTGTCGAGAAACAGCTTGCCGAGACGCGCCTGGGCCACGGCATCGCTCAGGCCGGGAACCGTGAGTGCGGCAGCGTGCTCGCCACCGATCTGCACCTGATCAAGCACTGGCGCGAATTCGTACAGCAGACCGCCAGCCGTCGCCGACCAGGCCGGATCGTACTGACCGACGATCAACTGCGCCCGGCGCGCCAGTGCGGTCTGACTCTGCTCATAGCCGTCGAGCACGGCGCGCGGGGTTTGCGTCTGGCGTTCGCCCTGGAACACTTCGCCGACGACTTGGCCATCCACCAGCGCGTTGCGCGTGCCAATCACCAGTTGCCCGGCATCGCGGCCGACGGTATAGCCCGATTCCCGACGCGATCGCGGGGCGATCAGCGGGTTGTAGAACACCTGCGTCTGGCCCCAGCGCTCGCTGCTGTCTTCATAGCCTTTGTACAGCCCGGTGTAGAGCAGATCCCCCGGTGCTCGCGACACTTCATATAAATGCCCATCGGCGCCACGCAACCAGCTCTGGCGAATCTCGCCGCTCTGCACATCGAGGGTGCCGCCGGACAGGTTGATCAGCGAACCTTTCTCGCTCACCACGTCGTTGCCGCTGAAATTCACGGTGCCGCCCTGCGCCATCCACTCTCCGATGCGGTGGCTTTGGGTGCCGAGATAACCACCGACTTCGAGCAATCCGCCGGCGGTGTACCAACGGTCTGTCGCGTAACCATTAGTGCCGGCCGGCACGTACACCAGCTCCCGCACATCGACCCAGATATCGTTGCTGTTGAGCGCACCGCCCTCACGGTTGAGCGGCGCATCGCGTTGCTCGTTGCCCTGCACATTGATCTTGATGTTGTTGGCTTCCATCGCGACTTTCACGCCAACCGCGCCCGACACATCAATCACCGCGCCGTCGCGCACCAGACTGCGGCGCCCCGCCGCCACCGCCACCTGGCCACCGGTGGCCAGCGTGATCGAGCCGTTCTGAAACTCGACACTGCCACCGCTGCCGATCTCCACACGCGACTGGTCACTGCGAATCCGGTTGTTCGCGCTGACGGCGCTCAACGCGGCGTCGCGCTGGCTGTCGAGGGCGGTCAGATCGCTGCTGTCGAGCAGGATTGCGGTGACGCTGGCCTGGCCGAGCGTCACGCTGCCATCAGCGTCGGATGCAGGGTTGAGCAAGTGCACGGTGCCACGCGTCGCCACCGAAGTGCTGGCCAGCAACACGCCGTTCTGCAGCACCTCATGACCGGTCAGGGTGATGTCACCGGTCGCGGCCTGAATCAAGCCGCTGTTGCTGACTTTGCCGGCTACCGCCCCGGCCTTGAAGCCAGGTCTGACTTCGTTGCCGAAGGTGCTGGACAGCGCATTGCCTTCGGTGCCCGAACCTTTGCGGATGTAGAAGCGATCACCGGCGCCAAGTACGGTCTGGCCCTTGGGTGTGCTGATGCTGCCGTCGTTGTGCACTTCGTTGCCCAACAGCAAGGCATATCCACCCGCGTCGGTGGACAGCGCCGGCTTATGCGTCTGGATGGAGGCACCACGCTCCACCAGCACTTTGCCGGCGGCGTCGGTGAAGGTCGGCTGGCTGGCGTTGCTGTCGAAGTACAGACCACGGTCGCGGAACTGGATGTCGGTGATATTGGCCGCAGCGGCCACCAGATTGCGCACGTTGACCTGGCTGCTGCCGCTGAACACGATGCCGTTGCGGTTGATCAGCATCACCGTGCCGTCGCCCTTGATCTGGCCCTGGATCTGACTGGCGCGCGCGCCCGGATCGTTGACCCGGTTGAGCACCGCCCAGTTTGCTTGTTGAGCGAATTCGACCGTGGTGTTACGCCCGACGTTGAAGGTTTCCCAGTTGAGAATCGCTTTGTCCGCGGTCTGCTCGATCTTCACCGTGGTCTTGCCGTCAGCCTGGGTTTGCTGCGGGCCTTTGGCGTTCTGCCAACCCTGCGCCAGGCTGTTATCGACCTGCAAACCACCCGCGCCCAGACCATCCGGCACCAACTGGACTGAACCCAAGGCTGCCGCACGCCCGGCGGCTTGTGCGGCCTGCTGCGCCGCAATCGCCGCCACGGTGTTGTTAAGGGTCTGCAATGAGCGCTGCAATTGCTGATTGGCTCTCTGTTGCTGGGCCAGCGGTGGCGTCATCCCCGGCAATCCGCCAACACTTGGCCGCGCGGCGGCTGCCTGTTGTGCGGCACCCTTGGCGGCAAACCATCCCGAATTAAACGCCGTTTGCGCCTGCGCACTGCCCGCCACCAGACACAACGCCACCGCGTGCGCCAGTGGCTTGAGCAGCCACAGCGCCGGGTCGGCGAGCTCACGCTTGAGCATCTGGGCACGGGTACTGCGACGGGATGGGCGAGCGAGCATCACTACGAGATCCTTTTTGATTGCCACACGAAGCTGCAGGCCAAGCAAAAACCTGCTGTTACGACATAGGCAGTTGGCGAGGTGCGCGACCGAACGGATGTCACACAATCTTCATGATCGGGGTGTAAATCGGCGAAAAAAAGACAGCAGCCCGAGGGCTGCTGTCTTTGGGTCCAGCTTGAAACAATGCTTACAAAGGACGACCAACAGCGTTGCACACGCTGGTGTTGTTGATGTCCAGGTTGAAGCCGGTGGAGTTGGTGACGAAGTTGGCGGTCACTGCAGTTTTCCAGCCAGTTGGAACCGGGATGAAACCGTGAGCGGCGGTGGCCGCAGCGTTACCCGGAGTGCTGTAGTGCTGGGTCAGGAACGCTTTGACATCAGCGGCCACGGCTGCGTCCTTGTAGCATTGGCCGAAGATGAGGTTGGTGTAAGCGGCCATTGCATAACCGCTGGTAGGGTTGGCAACTACCGGAGACCACTTGGACGGGTCGGCAGCGTTGACTGCGGTGGCCGGTACCGGGACCGATGCCAGTGCAGCGTTGACGTTGGCGCTGGTTGGCTGAACGCCGTTGATGCGGGCAACCACAGCGTTGCTCGAAGCGTTGACACCGTCCGGACCGACATAACCGATGGAGCCGTCAACCGCGTTCACCGCAGTGGCAACGTCAGAGGTGTTGACCACGCCTACCCAGTTGGACGGCACAGCGGAACCCGCTGGCAGACGTGCGTTGGTGAACGTGGTGTTGACCGCGAATTTGGTCGGGCAGATCGAGTTCAGGTGACGGCTGAGGATTTCGGTGGTACCGCTCGAAGCGGTGCGATAAACAACGCGGATTGGGGTGGTGTCGGAGGTACCCAACAGCGCGCCCCAGGTAACCTTGGTGCCCGACAAGGCGTCACACAGCTGAGCACTGGTCAGGTTGAGGGTGGTGTTGCCGGCTTTTTTGTAAGGGATGGCCACCGAAGTCGCTACCGATGGCAGCTGGATCAGCGGACCGAACGAGGCACCAAAGTTAGTGGCGTAGGTGCTCAGTTCGTTAGTGCTGAGAATCGAGTCGCTGGCGGCGAAGTGCACAGTACCGGTGGTGCCGAACTGCGAAGCGGTGTTGGTCAGGAAAGCACTTTTGCCGATGCCGCTACCGGTTACGGCGTAGCTGAAGTTGGCAGGCAGAATGCTGTTGGCAGAGCCTTTGTACAGAGCGGCAGGCAGTGAAGCGCCACCACCGGTTACGGCCATGGCCTGGGCGGATGCCAGAGCGGCGACAGTCAGTGAGGCTGCGATCAGAGTGCGCTTGAACATGAAGAATCTCCTTTTCAACTCGGTTTTTTGGAACACAGGGATGGTTGCGTCGCACTGAGAAATTCGCAGTTTCCGGTGACAGATAAAGGAAAAAACCTCGGGAGCTGCGAGGTGATTTTCGAGGGGGTTTCTCGGGTGTTTGTGGGGATCTTCGCTGGGTCTGTCGCAATGTTTTCGCGCAGATCAGCCACAGGCCTTGAAGGGCCGTTGCAGATGACACAAAGGTGAACCCGAGGATGGCCGGATCGGCGCTCGGGTGATGCTCAGGCTGGTGAAATAAACCTGAATTTTTTATTGCTCAAACTGGCGCTATCGCTGGCAAGCCAGCTCCCACAGTGGCCAGCGCTGTTAATGCAATCTCCTACACAACACAAAAACCTGTGGGAGCTGGCTTGCCAGCTCCCACAGTGGTCAGCGCTGTTAATGCAATCTCCTACACAACACAAAAACCTGTGGGAGCTGGCTTGCCAGCGATGGCGTCAGCCCAGGCAACATCAAGTAAACAGACACACCACTATTGGACGAGTTGATTGATCTCGATGATCGGCAACAACACCGCCATCACAATCACCAGCACCACCGCGCCCATCACCACAATCATCAGCGGTTCAAGCAGCGCGGTCATGCCCATCGCCCGCCGTTCGATATCGCGCGACAAGGTTAGCGCCGCCCGCTCCAGCATCGGCGGAAGCGCACCGGTTTTCTCGCCGCTTGCAATCAGGTGGATCAGCACCGGCGGAAACACGTTCTCCACGCGCAGCGCCGCCGCGAGATTAACGCCCTCGCGCACTTTGGCCGTGGCCTCGCTCACGCTCAGGCTCAGGCGGTCGTTAGACAAGGTTTGTCGCGCCGCTTCCAATGCTCTTAACAAAGGCACACCAGCGCCGCCGAGAATCGCCAGGGTCGAGGCAAAACGCGCAGTGTTCAGGCCCAATATGAAACGCCCGATCAAAGGCAACTTGAGCACCCGATGATGCCAGGCCAAGCGCGCCGCCGGGTTACGCAGATACAAGCGCCAACTCCAGAAAGCCCCCGCCATGACCGCCGCACACAACCAGCCCCAACTACGAATGAAGTCACTCGCGGTGAGCATCGCCAGCGTCAACCCCGGCAGATCCTGCCGCGCTTGGGAAAACGCACTGACCACCTGCGGCACCACGTAGCTCAACAGAAAAATCACAATACCGATCGACACCAGCCCGACCACGCCGGGGTAGATAAACGCGGTGAGAATCTTGCCGCGCAGGTTGTTGCGCTCCTCGATGTAATCCGCCAGTCGTTCCATGACCTGCGCCAGATCGCCAGACTCCTCTCCCGCCGCAATCAACGCCCGATAGATCTCGGGAAAATCCCGTGGCCGCGCCGCCAGCGCTTCGGCCAGACGCATCCCGCTGCGCACATCTGCCCGCACGCCGCTAAGGGTATGCGCGATGTGTTTTTTCTCGGCTTGCTCAACCGTGGCGCTCAGCGCGGCTTCCAGCGGCAGACTGGCGCCGAGCAGGCTCGACAGCTGCCGCGTGGCCCAGGCCAGATCGTTATCCGAGAGCTTGGCGCTGAACAATCCGCCGCCACTGTGGTTGGAGACATTGCTCTCCTTGGCGACCGATAACGCGGTCAAACCCCGGCCGCGCAACACGCCGAACGCGGCGCTCTGGCTGTCGGCCTCCAGATGCCCGGATTCGATCTTGCCGTTGGCGTCGGCCGCTTCAAAACGATAGCGATTCATCAGGCGTCTCGTGTCACGCGCAGGATTTCTTCGGGAGCGGTGGCGCCACTGCGAATCCAGCGCTCACCGTCCTCGCGCAGGCTGAACATCCCGGCCTTGTTCGCCGCCGCACGCAAGGCCTGCTCCCCTGCCCCTTGGTGAATCAGGGTGCGGATGTCGTCGTCGATGCAGAACAATTCGTGGATGCCGGTGCGGCCGCTGTAACCGGTTTGATTGCACGACGCGCAGCCGACCGGGCGCCAGGTTCCGGGCGCGACAGGGTCTTCCTGTTTGCACTGATTGCACAGCCGTCGCACCAGCCGTTGGGCCAAAACCCCAAGCATGGAAGACGCAAGCAGAAACGGCTCAACGCCCATGTCGATCAGGCGATTGACCGCCGACACCGCGTCGTTGGTGTGCAAGGTCGCCAGCACCAAGTGACCGGTCAGCGAGGCCTGCACCGCGATCTGCGCGGTTTCCAGATCGCGGATTTCGCCGATCATGATGATGTCCGGGTCTTGTCGCAGAATCGCCCGCAGCGCCAAGGCGAAGGTCATGTCGATCTTGGCGTTGACCTGAATCTGGCTGATCCCCGGCAGGTCATATTCGACCGGATCTTCGACGGTGAGGATGTTGCTGGTGCTTGCATCGAGTCGCGCCAGTGCGGCGTAAAGGCTGGTGGTTTTGCCGCTGCCGGTCGGGCCGGTGACCAGCACGATGCCGTGGGGCTGGCGGATCAGGTGATCGAGTTTGGCCAGCACCTGCGCGTCCATGCCCAGAGTTTCGAGGTGCAGGCGGCCGGCCTGCTTGTCGAGCAGGCGCATCACCACACGTTCGCCGTGGCCGGTGGGCACGGTGGAAACACGAATATCGATCGGCCGCCCCGCCACCCGCAACGCGATGCGACCATCCTGCGGCAGACGTTTTTCGGCAATGTCGAGTTGCGCCATGATCTTGATCCGCGACACCAGCGCACCGTGCAGCGCCTTGCGCGGCGAGACCACATCGCGCAGGGTGCCATCGACCCGGTAGCGCACAACCGAATGGGTTTCGAACGGTTCGATATGAATGTCACTCGCCTCATCGCGCGCTGCTTGCGTAAGCAAGGCGTTGATCATGCGAATCACCGGGGCGCCGTCCTGGGTGTCGAGCAGATCGGTGATTTCCGGCATGTCCTGCAGCATACGGTCGAGATCGACCTCGTTTTCCGCCGCGCCGACCACCGCTGCCGCACTGCCGGTGTCAGCGTAAGCCGCCGCGAGCAGGCCGTCGAGTTCGTCATCCCGCACCCGCTCGACCGGCGCCGCGCCGAACTGGCGGCGCACCTCGCTGATCGACCAGCCGGGCGTGGACGGGCACACCGTCAACACCCCGTCCCGCAACAGAATGCGCTGCGCCTTGGCCCAGACATAAGGCAAAACACTCATCCTCCAATCTCCAGACAATCCCCTGTGGCGAGGGAGCTTGCTCCCGCTCGGGGGCGAAGCACCCGTAAATCCAGCATGCTCGGTGTGCCTGCAAACATTCGGTTGCAGGGTTTGGGTCTGCTGCGCAGCCCAGCGGGAGCAAGCTCCCTCGCCACAGGTATGAAGACTGGATTCAGCATCGGGAGCTTCATTGAATCGGCACTGCTTTGATGGTCGCGCGCGGCCCCGAAGTCGGCATTGGCACACCCTGCGCAGCGGTCGGCAATTGCGGTGCCTGCATGTCGGGCATCGCCCAGCTGCGTTCTGGTTGCAGCCCGCCCTGCGCACGACGCATGAAGTCGTAGCGGTTGAGGGTGATGCTGCGCCCCGCCGCGCTGTCGCGGATGATGTACGGGCGCAGGAACACCATCAGATTGGTCTTGGTGATCGCTCGGCGCTCGTTGCGAAACAGCGCGCCGATCCCCGGAATGGTCGACAGCCACGGCACCGCGTCATTGCTCTGGCTGTAACCATCCTGCAGCAATCCGCCAAGGACCATGATCTGCCCGTCGTCGAGCAAAATGCTGGTGTCGATCGCGCGTTTGTTGGTGACGATGCCCGCCGCCGTTGCGCTGTTGGAGGCGCGTTCGTCGATGCTGCTGACCTCCTGATAAATGTCGAGCTTGACCGTGCCGCCCTCTGAAATCTGCGGCCGCACGTTGAGCTTCAGCCCCACCTCTTCACGGGTGACAGTCTGGAACGGATTGTTGCTGGTGCCACCGCCACCAGTCACGTAGCTGCCGCTGACAAACGGAATGGTCTGGCCGACAAAAATGCTCGCCGCTTCGTTGTCCAGGGTCAGCAGGTTTGGCGTCGACAGCACGTTGGTGCCGCCCTTGCTCTTCAATGCGCGGGCCAGCACTTTCAGGTCGAGAATCTTGCCGATCCCCGGAATATCCACGGTGCCGTTGACGTAACCGAGGTTCAGCCCTTGCGGCAGCACGTCGAGGCTGGTCTTGCCATTCAGATTGATCCCCGAGCCGCCCAGGTTGGCGCCGCCGATCACGCCGTTGCCACCGAGATTGCCGGTCTGCCATTGCACGCCGAATTCGCTGGCATCGTCCTCGCCGACTTCGACGATCAGGCTTTCGATCACCACTTGCGCGCGGCGCTGGTCGAGCAGGTCGATGACTTCTCGCAGGTTGCGGTACACCGGTTCCGGCGCGGAAATCAGCAAGGTGTTGGTGGTAGCGTCGGCCTGAATGGTTACGCCGCCAGCGCTGAAGGCGACGTTCTGTTCTGTGCTTTGGGTGGTGCTGCTGCCATTGGTGCTGCCTTGCGCATAGCTGCCGCCGGTGCTGCCCGAAGTAGATGTGGTCGAGGTGGCGCCATTGGTCTGCGTACCACTCTGGCCATTCTGCCCACCGCCGGAATTGCTGGTGCTACCCATCGCACTGAGCACCGAACGCGCACTGTCGCTGGTGCCGCTGTCGCTTTCGCCAGTGAGCAAACCGCGCAGTGCCTGGGCCAGTTTTGCCGCTTGGGCGTTGCGCAGATAAACCACATGCAGATTGCTCGGATTGCTCTGCGCGTTGTCGAGTTTGTAAATCAGGTTACGCGCCAGCTCGGTGCGCTCGGGGCTGCCGGCGCGGATGATGATGGTGTTCGAGCGCGGATCACCAATCACGGCGATTTTCTGCGTCGGATCATTGCCCGGTGCGTCGAGCAAGTCGGCAACCATCGGTGCGATGTCGGCAGCGATGCCGTTCTGGATCTGCACCACGTCGGTGTCGATAGCGCTTGGCGTGTCTATGCCTTCGATCAACTGCGCAACCCGCGTCAGGTTCTCGGCGTAATCGGTGACAACGATGGTGTTGTTGCCGGGATAGGCGTTGATCGGATTGTTCGGCGAGACGATTGGACGCAGCACCGGAATCAGGTTCACCGCGTTCTCGTATTGCAAACGAAAAGTGCGCGTGAGCATGCCGTTGCCGCCCGGTTTGTCGGCACTGTAAATCGGTCCGCCGAGCAGTTTCGCATCGGCCTCCGGCACCACCTGCGCCACACCGCCGACATCGACCACGCTGAAACCCTGCATGCGCAACGCCGCCAGCAGCATGTCGTACGCCTGCCGCGCCGGCACCTGACCTTCCGACACCAGCGTCAGAGTGCCCTTGACCCGCGGATCGACCAGAAACTGCTGGCCGGTGGAACGCGACAGCGCCCGCACCACCGCTTGAATGTCCGCATCGACAAAATTCAGCGTCACCGGCTGATCGCCCAGTGGGTTGCTCGGCAGCGCCGCGCCACGGCTTGATCCACCGGTGCGGCCGCGCTCGCTGATGTTGTGCAACTGCTTCGGTGCAGGCCGGGCCTGAGCTTGCGCCCGCTCACGGTCGAGCACCGCATCGCCGCTGCGCTGGGTGTTGGCCAGCGGTCGGCCGAGCTCGCTGTCGACCAGCAGTGGCGGTTGATTCGATGGCGTGGTGTTGCTGCACGCGCTCAATGCCAGAAACAGCAGCGACAGCGACATACGTTTCGCGTTGGATCCTGACCCACTCATGAAGCTTCCTTAGCGCCCAGCGCCTGATCCATGCGAACGGTGCCCGACAAAGTGCCGGCGGTGTCATCGGTTTTGGCCTCGTCTGCGCGTTGCAAACGGGCCTCGACCACTTGCAGTGAAAATTGCCGAGGGTTGGCCAACAGCCAATCGATTGCGGCGTCAGCGGGTGCGGCGTCGAAGGTCAGCAGCCAGGCGCCGGATGGCGTGGCTTCCAACTGGAAATGCCCGCCGAGGCCGCTGGCTTGCAGGGTTTGTTGTAGCGATTGCTCAACGCTTTGCCCCTGCGGACGCACGCTCACTTCACGCAGCAAGACTTCCAACGCTTCTGTCTGCGCGCGCAACTTCGGCGTTTCGGCTTGCCAGTAACTGATTTTTTTCAACGGTGGCTGAATCAACGCGATCCACACCAGCCAGCCGATCACCAGCACGGCCACGCCGCCAACCATGCGTTTTTCGCGCAATGCCAGAGGCTGCCAGCGTGCCTGTAATTGACTGGCGAAGCGTTGCCAGGAGGCGCGGTATTTCGTCCGCGCTGCGCTATTCATCTTCGGCTCCGCTGCTGTCTTCGGCTTCGGTCGCGGTGGCTTCACCGGTTGGACGCAAGGTCCAGCCGTCGTCATTGGCGCTGACGCTGATCCCGGCCTGGGCCAAGGTGGTTTGCCATTCCTTGTCGCCGCGCCGCGCTTCGGCCAGCAGACTCAACTGCAAAGCGCCGTCAGCGAATGTCAGGCGCTGCACGCTGCCGGCCATGAACGGCATGCCAATGCCGGCCTGCAACACCAGCCGATTGAAATCCTGCCCCGGCTCGTCCGCCGCGCCTTGCTTCTGCGCCGCGATCTGCTGACGCGCCTGTTGCAGCGGATTGAGGATCACCGGAATTTGCGGGAACGCCTGCTTCACTCGCTGACTCATCTGCGCCTTGAGCTGCTGGCCCTGCCCGGCCTCACGCGCGGCATACAGATTGAGGCCGATCACCCACACCGCCAGCGCCAGAGCGCAGCAACCGACCGCCCTGCCCCAACCTCGGTGTTCGCGACGTTGTTGCTGGATGCCGCCATGCAAACCCCAACCTGGTAGCGGCCCGGCCCAGCGCTGCGAATCGGCTAATAGCGACTGCCCGGTCTGCGGCGCCGGATCACCGATCCAGTGCGCAGGCAGACCGGTTTGCATCTGCCAGTCGTCATCAATCAGCGGCTGCACTTGCGCCGCATGGACGCTCTCGCGCAACAAGAGATGATCGTCGTGCAGGCAGCCGACCCCGCCCTCGATTACCGGCAAACTGTAGGCCGCCGGGTACAGACCTTTAAGGCCCAGGCCGGTCTCGCGCAGTAACTGACCGAGGTGTTGCAGATCCTTTCTTGTCAGCCAGGCCATTTGTACTTGGCCCGTTTCTCCGCGAGGGCCGTGGGCGATGTGCATGTCAGCGCTGTCGGCCAGCATCAACGCCTGCGCCGCGCACTGCACGGCTGCTGCGACTTTGTTTGCAGGCAACGGCGGCAACTCGATGCTCGCCAGCAGACTGTCCGCCGGGTGCAGAAAACACAGCAGCGCAGACTGCTTCGGCAGTTGCTCAAAGCTTTTTGATTCCTGGCGCACGAACTGACTTTGCCGATCCAGCCACACACATTCCAGCTGACTGTCCGCACTCAATTGCGCCAGCGGCGGCAGACTCACGCGCAACTGACTCATACGCCCACCCGCGACCAAATCACCTGCGGCAGTCGATCCTGACTGCGATGCAACAACGCATCGAGATTGACCCGCCGCTGATCACGCCGCGCCTCGCCACGCAGGCGAAACCAGTCACTGGTGATGCCGACCTTGATGCTGGTGACATCCAGCTCGGGCTGACGCAAGCGGTTAACGAAATCGCCGCGATTGATGAACCAGCGCCCGGCGTCACGCTCATTGATCAACGCCTGCGCGCGCTCCAGCGACAACCCCGGCACATACGCCGCCAGCACTGGCGCGGTGGCGGTATTGCCGTTGAGCCAAGTGGTCGCCGGGATCACCGTCAGGTACGGCGCGAGCTTGAGGATCAGCGCGTCATTGACCCCGTCGACACTGCGCAGATCGTCGAGGTTGCGCAGCATCGGCAGCGTCGGCGATTGCGCTTTTCGTGCGGCATCGGGAGAGGTGCTGCGGCCACTGTCGAACGTGTTTTTTGCAACGTTGGTGTTCGCCGATGACGGACTGATCAATCTCGGATAAGAAGCAATCACCCGCTGGCTGATGCGCTGACTCAACGCCGCGCTGACTCCGATCAACTCGCACAAACGCTGAAACGCCTGCACCTGCGCCTCATCTACACGCTCGTTGGCCACCAGATTGCGCAGGTTGAACTTACCCTGCTCGTCCTCAAGCCGACCTTCAAAACCTTGCGCATTCAAGCGCTGCGCCCACGGCTGATCGAGCCGGGTCAACGGATCGCGCTGCCGCGCATCCCACAAAATCTGCCGGCTCAATTCCAGCCCACCCTGCAAGATCCAGCGCCCCTGCACACGCAGTTGTTCAGCCTCAAGCGCACGGCTCGAAATGCTCTGCCGCGTCAACATGCCCGCCGCAATCACCGCGACCACGGCAGCAATCAACAGCGCACTGATGATCGCCATCCCCTGCTGGTTCGAATGGTTATTCATGGCCGGCCTTACAGCTGCCAGGAACCGATATCGGCATTCACGCCGTCGCCGTCGGGCTGGCCATCGGCGCCGAGGGAAAAGATGTCGATCTCACCGTTAGCGCCGGGGTTGAGGTACTGATACGGACGGCCCCACGGGTCATTCGGCAAGCGTTCGAGGTACGAGCGCCAGTTGCTGTTTTTCGCGTCAGCCGGACGTTCCACCAACACTTTCAGCCCTTGGGTCATGCTCGGATAACTGCCGTGATCGAGGCGATACAGCTTGAGCGCCTGCATCAACCCGCCGATGTCCTGCTTGGCTGCCGTGGCCCGCGCCTGATCCGGTCGATCCAGCACTTTGGGCACGACCATCGCCGCAAGAATCCCGAGGATCACCACCACGACCATGATCTCGATCAGCGTAAAACCCTGCTGGGCGCGCGGCATCCGTGGCGGTCGGGCAGGCTGTTTGAACGGTGCGATATCCATCTCGACATTCCCTGGCTTGATTCGATTCGACGCGCAGTGTTGCAAGAAGATATGTCAGGGATGTTGAAAATCCTCGGGTGTTTTCGTCGTCAAGCCGTCAAGCGCGCGGGTTAGCGTCGAGGGCTGTGTTTGGGTTTTGGGCCTTTTATGCGTGCGCGTACCCGAGAAGCGGGCTTCACCCTGATTGAAGTGCTGGTGGCACTGGCGATTATTGCCGTGGCCATGTCGGCCGCCGTACGCGTGGCAGGAATCATGACCCAGAGCAGCGGCCTGCTGCGCGACCGCTCGATAGCCTTGATTGCGGCGCAGAGTCGTATGGCCGAGTTGCGGCTTGAGGGGCGATTGCCGTTGGGGATGAAGGCGATGGAGTGTGATCAGGGGCGGCTGTTGTTGCGCTGTGAGCAGGTGATTGGGGCGGCGCAGAATGGGCGGTTGTTGAGGGTTGGGGTCCAGGTGTTTGATCGGGGGCAGGATGGGCCGGCGTTGGCGCGGTTGGAGACTTTGTTGATGCGGGCGGAAAGCCCCTCACCCTAGCCCTCCTACAAAAAACCTCTGTATTTCCCATAATGCCAAAGCACCGTCGACCCACCGAACACGAAATAGCCGACATGAAATGGACGCGTCGCCCAGAACTTAAGACCTTTGGGAAGGCGTTGAACGGCGTCAATCAACAGCGGTTCCTGGCGTTGGATACTTTTGGATGTTATCAACCTGCTGACTTCTGCCATTCGTAGAGCTCTCCAGTTAAAACTCCCCCCTGAAGACCGCCAGTCCGTGGTCAGGTGAAGCCACTCATCAAAGTGATTTTCCAGGGCGTCGAGTTTTGTATAGACGGCGTAGAGAATCATTGCGCAGTTGATTATGGCCAGCAGGATCAACGCCCCACAGCCCCAGGCGAATACTGTGCTGGTGATCTCCATTATTCGGAATACTCATGAATTTCTTGCCCCACTAACTCGCCTAGCTCGGTCATCTTTGTTCCTGTTTCCACTGATCCCGCCGCGCCGACCACAAGCACACACACAAGCTTCCCTACTCCCTTCAGCTTCGCGCAAACCGCCATACCTACTTTCCCTCCTATATATCCACCGCCGAGAGCCCCAGCTGTACCGCCGACCATTTTCCCTCCTTCGACAAACTTCACTTGCCTGCATTCCGCCTCGCGGTCGGAAGCGCATACCTCGTAGATTTTTGAGCTGGATGCGCCCAGTTGCAGACCAATGCCGAGATAGCCACCCCCCTTCATGTACTTCGCTGCTCTGGCAACGCCTGTGATGTTCGTTGCATATCCGGGCAATTGCGCCGATGAACCTGCTTTGCCCCATCGGTGAACAATTCGGCGGCTGGATAATCCCAGTGCACGTTTGAGTTTTGGATGATCTGGCAGACCGGTGCCCTTGCGTACCAGCGGGCCAAGGCTGGCATCCAGTTTCGCCATCAGACGTTTGCGTTTGGCAAAGAACTCTGGGGATTGCAGATGGCGATGCTGGGTGTATTGCTGCTGATGCAGTTGCTCCAACTCTTTGAGGGTGTTTTTCAATCCTTCCAAATGGTGGCCGATCATGAATGACGCAACGCCCAACGCGCCCGCCGACACCTCCAGAAACGGCTCAATCACCTCATGGTGCTCAACCATGAACGCAGCCTCTTCATCCGTTAGTTCTTCCAGCGCCTCGTTGGCCTTTTCCGCAGCGGACATCATCTGTGCTTCTTCGCGCCGGCACATGTAGTTGCGTGAGTCGCTGAACAAGACCATTTGCCCAGGCTTGACCTGCTCACCGAGATGTCGATTGAGTGAGCGGAATTCGCGACGCAGTGCGTCGCCGGGCCTGATTTCGTAAAGCTCCCGCTCGAGTGCTTCGAGCGTCATGGATTTCTGAACGATGTGGAAACCCGACTCAGCAGGTTGCGGCAAGGTGTAGGCGTGTTCCTCCACCAGATGTTGTGCAGGAGGTGGTTCGGGTTTGGGCTTCAAGCCGTTCCAGGAGGCGCCGCCGTTATCCGCAGCGACGCGAGGTTTCACCAGTGCCCAATCACCGTTACGCACCGCATCGATGAGTTTTCGCTGATTCGCGCTTTGCATGTAGTTGGAACGATGCAGGCCCATGGCGTTTAACAGGTCGTCGAATCCGGGCAGATCGTCCGGGCGATTCATTGCCTGTCGGAAGTCCTCCATGGCTTGGCAGGAATCGAGGATCTGCTCACGTTGGCCATGCAACTCGCTTTGCGGGATGAGTCTGGTCACGTCCGTGTCCCGTTCTGAAAACGGGGGACTTTGGCGAACGGACTCTGGTTTGAATGCAGGATGGATCGGTGTTTGCTGTAGGGGAAATCCGGTTTTCTGAGTTGCGGGCTTCGCGCTCAAATCATCAATGGTTATGGCGGCTGGAGAACGTCAGAATTGTCGAGCGCTCCAGTCGCCTCAGGCATCCTGCGCGACGCATAAGGCAAGCTATAAACCACCTGGAGAAACTGTCACATGAAGGCTTCGATCCTCATGCTCGTCGCGATTTACTGCGTGAGTACCACCGTCGCGTTTGCCGACGGCTCACAGCCGTCAAACGACAAGCGCGCGACAGCAGGTATCGCCGTCGGCGAGCGTTTGATGGCGGCCAGGTCCAAGTTGATCAAACAAGGATGGAACCCAACCCCGATGCACATCAGCGATGGCTATGAATACAGTGGCGTGGAACGGGAATTGGCTGCACGCAATTTCCTGGAGCTCGATACCTGCTCTTTTGATAGCTCGCGCTGCATCTTGTTCTATTCAAAGAAAGGCGCCTGCCTGCGCGTCGACACCATTGGTGAAGAACTCAATGACATGACGGTTACGCGATGGACCGATGAGTGTCCTGATGCGCCTCCAAAACCAGCTACAGACGACGCGGGTTAGTCACTCACTTGTGGTAACCCGTCTAACTGCGTTGAATCCATAATCAACTCGGTCGCTCAGGTCGATGTAAAACGCCAGACACCTCGGTCGGCCCCTCTCCCTCCGGGCGGTCCGACGTTTCGGGAGGGCTGGGGTGAGGGCTCGCTTCCGCTTCCGGAGTACCAGGAAAGAACACCCAATCAATCACCAGGCGATCCCGACATCCGCTCGACCACTGCCAAAGCCTGCTATCCACCAGAAGCGGTGATGGCACAACAATGGTATCGTCCACTCCTTTTCAACATTTCTGACAGTTTATAAACAAAGCCAAATCCTCAATCCGGGCCGTTGCTCCCGCACCAGGCATCCCTGAAACAATGGATACCTGACATGGCCAACACATCGCAGAACGCGAGATTAAACAAGTTGCTGGCTGACAGCGAAGCCAGTCTTGCCACGGCTGAATCGAATGCCGACCTGTTAAAGACGATCCATGAGTTCGTCTCATACAATGGCCCGCTCAAATACAGTTTTGCACGCGCATGGTGGTTTTTCGGCGCGGGCCTGTTATTGATTGCGAGCACCGTGGCCTTTCCCAAGTATGTGCATAGCTATACCGTCGCTGCTTTTTTTTACCGTCTGCAAATTGACCCCGACTTGTTCGGCACAGCCGTTTGTGTGTTCGGCATCGTGTGTACCGGCGGCAGTCTGGCATGGATGAAATCCAAAGCTGATCGCTTGCCTTCGCTCAGCAGCAAAATGGCTCGACTGTCATCCTACTTCCACAACGGATTGACCCGCCTGGAAGCAGACCCGCGCTATACCCTCAACAAGCTGGATGCGCAATTTTCTGATTACCGGCGGGGTAACTACAGCCGCGAGTTGCAACAGTCGATGCAGGGTGTATTTACCGGCCCGCTGCACAACCTCCCTTACGAGTACCACCGCCTGCACTACGTCGACAAACGAACGGAACAAACCACCGTTAGCGACGGCAAGGGAGGCACCAAAACACAGACTCGAGTGGTGTATGACCACTACGACCGCTACAGTCTGGTCATCGACTTTCCATGGGTCACCGGCGTATCGGTCAGAACTGATGGGCAATCAAAAAACGACTATCCGAGCCGCATGGACACCGCTTCTCCGGATTTCAATAAAGCGTTCCGTTTGACCGGGCGCAGCGAGATGACCTGTGCGAAGTTCATCAAACCTTCGACGGTGCTGCACTTGCTGAAAGTATTCAACGTACTCAAGGTTCCGAACCTGGAGTTCGCCGAAAGTGGAAAACTGTGCCTCAGCTTCGCCAGCAGCGACCTACTCACGTTCGGTACGCAATATTCGCTGTCTTCACCCAACGAGTTTTACGCAGAGATTGCTGCGGGTATCGAACTGCCGCGCCTGGTGTCTGTGCTCCATTGGAGCCACGCACTCAGTGAACTGCACGATGACAACTTTGCCTCCTCCCCCCTGACAAGCCGCCAAGAGAAGTAAGCCATGGACATCACACTCACCCTCGCCGTTGTTATCGCTGTCGTCATCATCGTAGCGGCCGTCGTCATCTACAACGGCATTATCGGGGGATACAACCGAGTACAACGTGCCTGGTCGGACGTCCTCGTTTACGAACGCCAGAAGACAAAGGTGCTCGATCAGCTGCAAAAGGTGCTCGCAGACTTCATGGTCTTCGAGTCCAGCCTGCTCGAAAAAATCACCGGCCTGCGCAGCGCGATCCACAGCCTGCCTGCTGGAGCGGACGGCAATGCCCTCGCGACCGTAGAGACCGCCTCAAGGGAGCTGATGGGTGGCTTGCGCGTCACCTTCGAGGCTTACCCGGATCTGAAAGCATCCGAAGCGGCGAACAACATGATGCGTGAGATTGCCGAACAACAAGAGAACGTCGGCGCGGCCATCACCATCTACAACCGCAACGTCGAACTGTTCAACAACTCCATCGAGATGTTCCCAGGCTCAGTCGTCAATGGCCTGTTCAACAAGAAAACGCCGGTTATCCCGTTCTCCGATACCGAAGCGTCACAAAGCTTCTCCTACACGCCGAATTTCTAATCCGCGTTATGCGTCGAACCCATCACCCGCGAGGGTGATGGTCGGCTACGTCCCTGCTTAAATAGATTCACCGCTGGTTTTTCGGGCGCGAACCGTTCAATGCCATGACGGTTACGCGATGGACCGATGACTGTCCTGATGCGTTGAATCCATAATCGACTCGGTTCCTCAGGTCGATGTACAACGCCAGACAACTCGGTCGGCCCCCTCTCCCACCGGGAGAGGGCTGGGGTGAGGGCCAGCCTTTGATCCACCCGTTTAACCAATTCCTCACACAACGTTTAAAGACACCCACCGTTACTTCACCAAGCCTACAACGCCTTGCGTCATTGCCTACGACTACGCCAGAATCCGCCGGCTTGTGCGCTTTTGGCGTGGGTTCTATCGTTGGCCGGTCGCTGTAAAACGCAGCGATCGGGTTTGGTAGCCCGGTTCACCTGACGCATAGCAAACCTTTGCAGGGATCGTTTCGTCCTCTGTTTATGGTGGCCATGCGTAGGGCGTCCTCGGACGCGCCGGGTATCCAGGTGACCGGTCTACCAACCTCCGTATGGCCACCACCCTCCGTTTGGTAGCGCGAAGGTGATGGCTCCACTTTTCATCTGGAGTTACATCATGATCAAGCCAACACCGAATCCACCAGAAACAAAAACCGATCCAGTCTCCCCCTACAAATTCCCCGACTCGCGAACCCTCAACGAAGCCGCAGAACGCGCCCTCGACCACTACCTCACCCCACAACAACGAGTCATGGGCAGCCACCACAAACACGACCCCATGTTCATCGCCAACACCGCCTACGACACCGAATCCCTCCTGGCCAACGCCAGCGAATCGCTTGGTTCTGCCAGCGAAATGCTGCAGAACTTCGCCGCAACCCTCGAACCCGCCCATCGCAAAACCGCGCTGGGAATTGCACAGATTGTGATGCTGGGGGAAATAGCGGTGAATCAGGCGTTGGATAATGTTGAGGTGAAGACGTGATTGGCTCATCGCGGTAGATCAACAGGCGGAAGGAAAATGGCCGAGGTTGTCAGCTGTAACCGACAACCTCGGCGACAAGATAATTTCAATCGTCTCTCGCAGGTACTCGCCGAGGTGCTTCGGCCGAAACTACCGATCGTGAACGGCAGCTATCGGCCAGAAGCTGCCGGTCACCAAGCGGCCGCGCGCAAAATGAAGTGACCAATTAAGCCTTTATCTGATGCCCTAATGCAGTTCATTTCTGTCGCAGTCAGCCAGCCAGGGCTGTTTCTGCGGAGCTTTTGACTGAAGTCAAGCGCAGCGGCTATCGAAAGCATAAAAAACAGACATTGTATTTTTTCAACGACTACACTTATACATTCGTCAAGTTAATTAACTTTCTAGTCTAGATGGTATGCCCTTTTAAGACAGCTCTCCTCCATCCAATCCTATCAAAGGAATTTGCATGAAAATTGAAATTCTTAAACAGGCAGTTATGGATTCACGAGACGGCATCACCATCTCTGACAATGGTATTGACGACAATCCGCTGATTTTTGTAAATCCTGCTTTTGAGCGCATGACCGGTTACTCGTTTGAAGAAATCACGAATGTTAACTGTCGATATCTACAAAAAGACGATCGAGAACAGCCTGAGCTTGAAATTGTTTCCAGTGCCGTTAAAAATGGAGAGTACTGCCTTGTAACATTGCGTAACTATCGCAAGGATGGGACGATGTTTTGGAATGAGCTGAGCATATCTCCAATTCATGATGAAAATGGTGTTGTGACAAATTTTTTGGGTATACAGAAAGATGTAACGCCTCGCATGCTGATATTGCAGCAGCTTCGCGACGAGCATCAGTCTCTTGAAGAGATGAAGGCGCACTTCGAACAATTATCTATAAAAGATGGGTTGACAGGTATTTATAATCGTCGTTTTTTTGATACGCAGTTTGAAGTTCAATGCAGAATCGCGTGCCGTACCAGTGATTCATTGACTCTCGCCATGATTGATGTTGATCACTTTAAGTTATTTAATGATGTTTACGGGCATCAAGTTGGCGACGAAGTATTGAAGCGTGTCGCGGATAGTTTGAATAAGTCTTTCCAGCGAGGCTCAGATTTTGCAGCTAGGTATGGCGGTGAAGAATTTGTAGTTCTTTTCAGCGGAATGACAATCGAGCAATCAGCTCGGCACGTCGAAACTCTATGCCAGCTAGTGCGAGATTTGAGAATACCGCAGTGTGCTTCTAAGACAGGATACTTAACTATAAGCGTTGGTTTTTCAGTGCATATATTTAGTCCTCTGCACCCATGTAACGATCTGCTAGCCCGAGCCGACAGAGCTCTTTACATAGCTAAAGAACGTGGTAGAGACCAACACTTTAACCTATAAGATCTGTACGTAAGTCTGGAGAAAATGGCTTTGATGATTTTGCACCTTCATTCCAGTGAGAATAATCTGGGCAGACGTCTACACTCAATCTAGCCCTCGCTCTTTCCCCTCAACTTGGCCAAGCCCTGCTTGATGTGACCAGCGCTCTCGCCGATCGTCTACAAGGCGGCACGGACGTTTTCACCAACGCCGGCCAAACCTTGCTGTTCTGCGTGAAGCGTCAACCATCAGGGCCGCTTCCAAACCGAGCTGATTCTGGTACATCCTTTCCAGCGCATCCGATAACGAATACTCGTCTGACACTGCTCCCACTCCTTTCGAAAAAACAACAAGCATAGCTTCTGAAGGGCAGTGATACCTGGAGCAAGTTATCTGGAAGTCCGCTTCTGGCCGATAGCGGTCTGTCGTAAATGGCTGCTCTTGGCAGAACAGCGATCGCGAAAATTCTTCGCAAATCCATCCTCGTCGTGCGTCGAGGAGCGTGAGCCGATATCACATTTGCTACATCAATGTGACTGACTCCAATCCCACAATTCAAGGCCTCACCAACCTAGGCAACTCCACCCCCTCCAACTTCTCCACCTCCAACCGCACCCGCTCCCCACCCTGCTCTATCACCACCGCATCCCCCTCCACCGACAACAACTTCACCCCCGCACTCACCCGCTCCCCTTGCAAAAAACTCATCGGCGGCCCGTCATTCAGGCTAAGTATCGCCACCGCCCCCCGACTTCCCGCCAACACCCCGCTGACCTTGATCTCCACCGGCGCAGTCTCATTGGAAAACCACTGCAACGCCGGACTGTCACTGCGCGCCGCAAGCAGTTGCGGCGCCGCGTCCGGAGTGCGTGATTCAGCGGTGGTCAGCAGCAGCGACGACCAGGTCGCGATGCCGACCAGTCCGGCCAGAAGTGCCGCTGCCTGGAGCATTTGCGGTGGGGAAAAGCGTGCGGTGAATTTCATGGGCTGAATCTCCTTTTAGTCCCTGCTGACAGACTACGCGGCAATTCTCACGGTTTTATTTCACACGCCTTACATGTTGGCCGTGCAGGATGAACGTTGACGCAAAGGAGCGCGCATCTGATGACGGTTTTTCAACAGTCCTTCAAGCAACAGGGCTTCACGCTGATTGAGTTGATGGTGGTGCTGGTGATCATCGGCATCGCGAGTGCGGCGATCAGTTTGAGTATCAAGCCTGACCCGCTGCAATTGCTGCGCAAGGACGCCGAGCGTGTGGCGCAGTTGCTGCAGGTGGCGCAGGCGGAAGCGCGGGCGGATGGTCGGGCGATTGCCTGGCTGAGTGATGCCAAGGGTTTTCGTTTCAGTCGGCGCAGTGACAGCGGGCGTGGTTTTGAGCATTTCGCGGAGGACGCGCAATTGCGGCCGCGCACTTGGCAGAGTCCGAACATGGAGGTGCGGGTGGAGCCGAAACAGAAAGTCGTGCTTAACGCGGAGTGGATTAATCCACCGCTGCAATTGACGTTGTCTGACGGGCTGAATCGGCTGAGTGTGCTGCGGGATGCGACTGGCCGGATTAGTGTGCAATGAACAGTCAGCGTGGGTTCACCTTGATTGAAGTGATGGTGGCGATTCTGTTGATGGCGGTGGTCAGTTTGATTGCCTGGCGTGGGCTGGACAGTGTGACGCGGGCGGATGGTCATTTGCAGGCTAGCGGTGAGCAGAGTGACAGTTTGTTGCGGGCGATGAATCAGTTGCAGCGCGATGTGGAGATGCGCGCGGGGATTGAGTTGAGCGAGCCGAGGAAGGCTGGGGTTGATGATGAGCCTTCGACTGCGCCGCCTGCGATTACTGTGCGTAGCAGCGATAGTGCGGGGTTTCGGCTGGATATTATTCGCAGTGCTGCGGATCAGCCGGGGGCGTTGCAGCGGGTGCGTTGGTGGCTCAAGGGCGACACGCTCTATCGCGCGGTGGCGCCGAGTCGCAGTCGTTATCCGCTGCCGGCGCCGACTGCGGGGGTGGCGGTGTTGAATGAGGTCAGTGATGCGCAGGTGCGGATTTGGGAGACGGATAAGGGTTGGCGACAGTTGAGTGGGAATCGGCGGGAGGATCCGCTGGGGTTGGAGATTCGGCTGACGCGGCAGACGGCGCAGGGGGTGGAGAAATATCGGCAGGTGATGGGGCCGTTGGAGTGATATTCGGCTGTTACCCAGGTGTCTGCGCAATGGCTTTACCTTCGGCGGGTTTTATATTGGGTTTGAGTATCCATGAGAGAGATTGGTCGGATATCAGGGTGTCATCGCCAGCAGGCTGGCTCACACAGGTGGTTTGTGTGAATTCAGTTGGGGATTGGTTGGCTGGCAGGGCGTCATCGCTGGCAAGCCAGGCTCCCACAGGGATTGAGTGCAGCCGGTAGATGTTGGTTGGTTGGCAGGGCGTCATCGCCAGCAGGCTGGCTCACAGTGGGAACTGAGTACATCTGCAAGAGACTGGTCGGCTCATAGGCCGCCATCGCTGGCAAGCCAGCTCCCACAGGTTTGGGGGACGTCTGCAGTTGCATCGGCAACTGTGAGATTGCCATTGCCAGCAGGCTGGCTTGTATGCTTAGTACTTGAAGGGAGGAGAAGGGACTAGGCTGGCTTCTGACTGTTGACGCAGTACAGATCCGTGGGAGATTTCGCCCCTCCTCCTTTCACCCAAGCGCCGATAAAGA
>NZ_JAFCWW010000017.1:0-112497 GCF_049897765.1 Pseudomonas sp. TWP3-2
TTGCAACTTCTGTTTAGGCAGGCTTGAACGCGATGCCAAACGCGTATCAAGCCTGTAAAGGTGTAAACGATGTCCCCGGTCTAATGTGTAAAGGATGTGCCGGTCTCTACAGTGAGGGGAAAGCTTTTGAGCCAATCTCTCAAGCCAGGCTTTTGCTTACCACCTCATACACATCACTCGACAGCTGCCCTGACGCCAAGATCCGCTCAAGCTCAGCCTTCATCAACGCCTGACGAGCGCCGTCATACTTGCGCCAGCGCGTCAGCGGCGCCAATTGGCGCGAAGCAATCTGGGGGTTAAAGCCGTTCAACTCGATCACCAGATCCGCCAAAAAGCGATACCCCGAACCATCCGCCGCGTGGAAGTTGATCAGGTTCTGCCCGGCAAAGGCGCCGACCAGCGCGCGGACTTTGTTCGGGTTCTTCATGGTGAACGCCGGATGTTGCATCAGCGCCTTCACCCGCTGCAGACCGCCCGGCAAGGTGCTGCCGGCCTGCACGCTGAACCACTGATCCATGACCAGCGGATTGTCCTTGAACTGCTCGGCAAAACTCGCCAGTGCCGCAGCCTTCTGCTCTTCGAACGGCGAGTTGACCAACACCGCCAGCGCGGTCAGGCGTTCGGTCATGTTGTCGGCGGTTTCGAACTGTTCCAGCGTCGCCGCCAGCACTTCCGGTTTGCCGCTGAGCATCAGGTACGACAGCGCAATGTTCTGCAACGCGCGGCGAGCGAAGTGCTCGGCTTCGGCCACGTACGGGGTTTTCTTCGACAGATCGCGATTGGCCTGGTAACGCAACCACAGCGCTTCGAACAAGCCTTCGGACAATTGCTTGCGCGCGAATTCGCGGGCGATGTGGATCGCGTCGACGTCAGCCGTTTCGCTGATTTCAGTCAGATACGCCTCACCCGGCAACGAGAGCATTTCCGCGACCATTGCCTGGTCCAGCGATTCGTCCGACAGCACGCTGCGCAGGGCCGAGACCAGACGCGGATCAAGGGCCAGCGTCTCGCCCTTCTGCTGCTGGGCAATCAGCTCTTGCAGCACTTGCACCGACAGTTGCTGACCGGCATCCCAGCGGTTGAAACCGTCGCTGTCGTGCTGCATCAGGAACATCAACTGATCACGGTTGTACGGGAAGCCGAGTTTCACCGGTGCCGAGAAACCACGCAGCAACGACGGCAGCGGTTGTTCAGCGATGTCGACGAAGGTGAAAGTCTGCTCGGCTTCGGTTACCGAGATCACTCGCGAGGTGCCCTGAGCGCTGGCTTCACCGGCAAGACGCAAAGCAATAGCCGCGCCTTTGGAATCGAGCAGGCCCAATTCCACCGGGATCACGAACGGCAGTTTCTCAACCTTGTCCGGGGTTTCCGGGCAGCTCTGGCGGAAGGTCAGGCTATAGGTTTTCGCGGCCGCGTCGTAAGACTCGCTGACCGCCAGACGCGGCGTACCAGCCTGGCTGTACCAGCGTTTGAACTGGGTCAGGTCAACGCCATTGGCGTCTTCCATAGCCTTGATGAAGTCGTCGCAGGTCACGGCTTGGCCGTCGTGACGTTCGAAGTACAGGTCGCTGCCTTTACGGAAGCCTTCAGCGCCGAGCAAGGTGTGGATCATGCCGACCACTTCCGAGCCCTTTTCGTACACGGTCAGGGTGTAGAAGTTGGAGATCTCGATGAAGCTGTCCGGGCGCACGGCGTGGGCCATCGGGCCGGCATCTTCGGCGAACTGGTGGGTACGCAGGTAGGCCACGTCCTGAATGCGCTTGACCGTGGCCGAGTTCATGTCGGCGGAGAAGCCCGCGTCACGGTAAACGGTGAAGCCTTCCTTGAGCGACAGCTGGAACCAGTCGCGGCAGGTCACGCGGTTGCCCGACCAGTTGTGGAAATATTCGTGGGCGACGATCGCTTCGACCCGCTGGTGCGCGGCATCAGTCGCCGTTTCGGCGCGAGCCAGTACGGCGCTGGAGTTGAAGATGTTGAGGCCCTTGTTCTCCATCGCGCCCATGTTGAAGTCGTTCACGGCGACGATCATGAAGATGTCCAGATCGTATTCGCGACCGTAGACCTCTTCGTCCCAGCGCATCGATTTCTTCAGGCTGGTCATGGCGTGCTGGCACTTGTCGATGTTTTCCGGCTCGACATAAATGCGCAGCGCCACGTTGCGCTCGGACATGGTGGTGAAACTGTCTTCAACGCACCACAAGTCCCCGGCCACCAGCGCAAACAGGTACGCCGGTTTCATGAACGGATCTTCCCAGGTCGCCCAGTGCCGGCCGTCTTCGCCGGGACCTGAGGCAATCGGGTTGCCGTTGGACAACAGCACCGGGTAGCGGTGTTGCTCGGCGACCACGGTGGTGGTGAATTTGCTCATCACGTCCGGGCGGTCGAGGTAATAGGTGATCTTGCGGAAACCTTCGGCCTCGCACTGGGTGCAGAACATCGTGCCGGACTTGTACAGGCCTTCCAGCGCGGTGTTGGTTTCCGGGTGGATCTTGACGCTGGTATCGACCGTGAAGCTTTCGCTGGTCGGGTGCAGGGTCAGGTGGTCTTCGCTCAGCTCGTAGTCGCCTTCGGACAGCGCCTTATCGGCCACCGTCACCGACAGCAGCTCCAGATGCTGACCATCCAGCACCAGCGGCGGCAGGCCCGGACCACGCGTCGGGTTGCGGCGCATCACCAGTTGCGCATGGACCAGGCTGTGGTCCTCGAACAACTCGAAGGTCAGGTGCGTTTCGTCGATCAGGTACTCGGGCGCCTGATAGTCCTTCAGGTAAATCATCTTCGGTTGTTCGGTGCGCATGCTGGAGTCCTTATTGATGCACGGCGAGCTGATAGGCCGTGTACTTGCGAATATTGATCACGCCGGTGTCGAAGATCAGGTACTGGCCCTTGATCCCCAGCAGCGTGCCTTCGGCAATCGGGTTCTTGTCCAGGTTGAAGCTGACAATCTTGGCCGGGTACTGCTCGACCGGGTAGCGGATTTCCAGAGGTTCGACATCGGCAATCGTCTGAATCGCCTGCAAACCGAAACGTTCCTGCAAACCTTGCAAGCCTTCGGCACAGCTCTCGAACAACTGATCACGCACCTGCGCCAGATCCACCGCCACCGCATCGCCCTTGAGCAGTGCACGCCAGTTGGTCTTGTCGGCCACCTGGCTGCGGAACAGGTCTTCGACGAAGCCCGATTGCTGACGCGTCGAGACGCGCATGATCGGCAACGCCTGACTGGCGCCCTGATCGATCCAGCGGGTCGGCAATTGCGTAGCGCGGGTGATGCCAACCTTGATCCCCGACGAATTCGCCAGGTACACCACGTGGTCGGTCATGCAGAACTGCTCGCCCCACGCCGGATCACGGCAGGTGCCGGCATCAAAGTGGCAGCGCTCCGGGCTCATGATGCACAGGTCGCACTGGGCCAGTTTGGTCATGCACGGGTAGCAATAACCCTGGCTGAAACTGGTTTTGGTCTTGCGCCCGCAATGCGAGCAGTGGATTGCCCCAAGGAACTCCAGACGCAGCGATTTGCCGATCAACGGGTTGACCGGCACCTCGACGTCATCCAGACGAAACGCGTATTGCACATTCGGCCCGTCGAGGCGCGCCGACATTTTGCTGATTGCACCGCGGCCAATCTCGATCAATGGATGGCGTCCGACTTGAACAGGATATTCGGCACTTCGATCGACTTCGACGAGCATTCCTGCGGGCCCATGTAACCGGTGCGCTGGTCTTCAGGCAGGTTGTCGATTTCCCAGGCGATCATCGCCTGCAACGACAATTCGCGCTGTTCGGCGGTGAGCTTGCCACCGTCCGCCCATTTGCCGATTTCCACCGCCAGTTTCAGGCTCTGGTAGATATCGGGGGTGATGTTTTTAATCAATTCGGCAAAAGACGACATGTTGAACACTCTCCAAAAAATGTCGCTAGTTTAACGACGCTGATGCGCCAGCACAGTGCCGGGCATCAGGTCAGCGAGCGAAGCGACGGGCGTAACGCCTGCCGTCCTAGAACTCTCTTGAAAGTTTTACCTGGGTCAGTTCCTTCTCCATCGCGCGCTTGAAAATCTGCGGCGCGGTGAAGGTATAGAGGACGAAACCCAGCCAGAGCCAGTCGATCACCTCGGCGGCACCGGGATAACCCTGCGCCGTGACCGTGATCACGATGACGCGATACACCACGAACATGGCCAGCAACAAGATGATCGCCCGCGTGGTGCTGCGCTCGGTCAGCCAACTGTTGAAGCGCCACCAGAAGCCCATGAACAGATTGCTGCGCGCCTTGACCGCGGTCAGCAGGCTCAGCGCCGAGACGTTGTTGGCGTTTTCCTGCAAGGCCCAGATCGCGTGCTCGCGCGCGCCATTGACATCGCCCTGACGCAGACGCAAACGACCGAGCACGATTACCGCAGCGGCATGCCCGGGATCGGCCTGCAACGCCTGACGGGCAAAGCCTTCGGCCTGCTCCCAGTGTCCGCAGGCCAAATGGTATTCGGCCATGGCCACCAGGTTGGCGGCGGCATCCGGCTCCAGCTCCAGCGCTTTTTCCAGCAACGGCTGGCTCTGACTCAAGCGACCGGTGAGCTGGAACAGATCGGCGAGGCTGCGGTAATAGCGCGGGTCGGTGGGTTCCATGTCGAGCAATTGCAGCAAATGCTGCTCGGCAATCTTGAACTGACGCGAGGCCATGGCGGTGTGCGCGGCGGCGTAATGCGCCAGCGGCAACGCAGGGTCCATCGCCAGTGCCAGCGCAGCCTCATGCCGCGCAGCGTGCAGACGGCGCATGTTCATCAGGCACAGCGCCAGCAGCGCGTGCGCCTCCGAGCACTCGGGATCATCAGCCAATAACTGGCGAAGGCTGTCGATGGCGCCGTCGAAATGCCCGGAATCCAGACGCTGATAAGCGACTTGTAACAGATGCGAAGTGTTCATCAGCTCACCACCAGATACCAAAGGGTGGCAGGCACCAGTTTGACCACGAAGCCCTTGAGCACGAACGCGCCACCCAGCGCCACCAGCGGCGCGAAGCGATTCAATACGCCGCCGTAATACTGATACAGCTCGATGGTCGCGTTTTGCAGGGTGAACAGCACATAGCCAATGGTCAGTTTCCACACCACCAGCACCAGCAAGGCGTATTGAATCTGCGCCTGAGTGCTCAGATAGCCGTTGTTCAACAGACTGATCAGCGCCAGGCCGATCAGCAGGCTGCCCACCGCGCCGACGCCGACCCAGATCCATTCGCGCACGCGCGTCGGGCTGCCCACCGCAATCGAGTTCAGCACGAACCACGGCAAGCCCAGCCAAGCCCCGCCCATCATCAGCGCCAGCAGCGGCCAGAACGGCGACACGGCAAATCGCGCCAGGCCACCCGGGCGCGGTTCGTCTTCAATCCGGTAAAAATTCTGGCTGGCCATCAGCGTCCCTTGCCATGTTTGTCGAGAAAGGCCAGCACTTCATCGTACTGATTGCCTTCGTTGGCATAACGCGCGTAGTTGCGCGCCGTGGTCAGCCACTCCAGCGTAGTCGGACGCACTTCTTTCAGGGCCTGCTTGAAATGCCGGTCACAGATCGGCTGCTCGGAGCCTTCATTGATCGATTCTTCAATGGCTTCGTCAGCGGCGGTTTCCACCAGCTCACCGAGGTCGGCCCCGGAGAATCCCGAGGTATGTTTGGCGAGAAAAGCAAAATCGATATCCGCCGCCAGCGGCCGGCCCTTGACCATCATTTGCAGCATGTTTTCCCGCGCAGGACGATCCGGTGGCGGCACGAACAGCACGCGGTCAAAGCGACCGGGACGGCGGAACGCCGAATCCACCGACCACGGCACGTTGGTCGCGGCGAGGATCAGCACGCCATGGTTGTTTTTCGCGAAGCCGTCCATTTCCGACAGGAACGTGCTGACCAGTTTCGACGACGTCGACTCGCGGGTGTTGGAGCGTTTGCCGCCGAGCGCCTCGACTTCATCGAAGAACATCACCGCCGGCGCCTGCGCCCGCGCCTGCTCGAACAACGCATGCAACTTGCGCTCGGATTCGCCGATGTACATGTCCAGCACATCGGAAATCGCAATATTGAAGAACTTCGCGTTGCACTCGCCGGCCGTGGCCCGCGCCAGCAAAGTCTTGCCGCAACCCGGCGGGCCGTACAGCAGCACGCCGCCGCCGACACGCTTGCGAAAGCGTTCGAACAGACCGGGTTTCTGATACGGCAGGATGATCTTCTTGTGGATGGTCTTTTTCAGATCGTCGAGACCACCGATATCGCTGAAGGTGACCGTTTTGTCTTCCGGCACCAGCAGACGGCGGACTTCGGTCTGGTCGGTGTCATCGTTGGAGATCACCCGCAACTTCGGACGGCCCTCGCCGCCCGCAAAGTCCACCACCGACACGTTGAGCCGGCGCCACAGCACCATGTCTTCAAGTGACGGATTGGCGTCGATGGCCGCGCGGTATTCAACCTGAGCCTCCTTCAGACGTTCGAGATCTGCCAGCGCCCGCGCGCGCAACAGGCGCAACGCCGGGTCATCGCCAACCGCGACGTCCAGCGCCTTCTGCGCCTGTCCGGCCGCCAGATACAGCTGGGCCGCAACCGGTTGCAGCGCTTCGGCATCCTTGAGTTGCGGCAGGTCTTCGGGAATCAGCTTGAGCCCGCGCGCGTGGTCACCACGCTCAAGACACGCCTTGAGCAGCAAGGTGATCAGCGCAACGTTTCCCGGCGAGGCCAGCAGAGCGGCCTCCAGTTGATCCAGCGTCGTGTCATCCATGGTGAATCCTTGTGACAGCCAGTTGCAGATTGAACAAATTGAACGTCCGGCCCGGGGTCATCGCAGCACCTCCGGCCGCTCGACATCGACCCAGACAAATTTCTGCGGATCGAGGCGGGTTTCCTGATCCAGACGATAGGCCACGAGTTTGCCGTAAAGCACTGCGCTGTAATCCAGACAGGCGAGGTTCGGCCGGATCGGCGCCGGTTTGCCGCTGCGCCAGTAATGGCCGACGAACAGCAATGGCTGGTCTTCGCCGTAGCGCAGCAAGTTGTTTTTTTCGCTGGAAGTCAGCGGTTTTTGCGCAACCGGTTCAGGCAACGCATCGGGCTGAAACACGATGTCGCCGTAGGTCTGCGGGTCGTCTTCCCAGAATTTGGTACGGAAGAACGAACGCACCAGACCGTCGCCGCTGGTCATGGTCAGGCCATCAGGCAGTGGCATGTCAGTGCCGCGCAACAGCCGATCAAACACGGTGCAGGCAAAACTGCCGGGCACGGCCGAGGCCTGGAGGAAATGTTCGTCAATGCAACCATTCGGGGACAAAGCGCGCAATGGCTCGATCAGGCCGGCATCCCAACAGGCGTGGACCACACGAAAGCGTCCGGCATCGACGAACAGCGGCAGCTCGTAGAACCACTGCTGAAAGTCGTGCCAGTCGCCGGGATGGTCTTCGAATTGGGTCAGGGTTTCGTGCAGCAGTCGTGCATGCCGTGGCGTGTGTTCGCGCACGAATTGCTTGCCGCTGCCCGGCAGTGCCGGCGTGCTCCAGCCGAGCGCGTTGAATTCATGGTTGCCCATGATGCACAGCGCCTGACCGGCCGCGACCATGTCGTGGACGATGTGCAGTGCTTCGCGAATGCGCGGGCCGCGGTCGATGATGTCGCCGACAAACACCGCCATGCGCGACGGGTGCCGCCAGACGCCAGCCTGTTTGTGATAACCGAGGCGGTCGAGCAAGTGCTCAAGGGTCAGAGCGCAACCGTGCACGTCACCGATCAGATCGTAACTACGCGCGGGATCGAGCATCACTCGCCTCCACCGCCCAAGCGGCTGCCCCAACCGAGCTTGGTGCGGCACACTTCGTAATAGTTGTGATCCAGCGGATGAATCAGACGCAGCTTCTGCGCTTTCTTGCTAACGGTGATGGTATCGCCCGGCGCGCAGGTGAAATGGTTCTGCCCGTCGCAGGAAACTTGCGGATAAATCTGCATATCTTTGGACACGACGATTTTCAGCTCACTGTTGCCATCGACCACAATCGGCCGGCTCGACAACATATGGGGATACATCGGCACGATCACAATGGCATCGAGCTTGGGGTGCATGATCGGCCCGCCGGCGGACAGCGCATACGCGGTGGAACCGGTCGGCGTGGCGACGATCAGGCCGTCAGCCTTCTGGCTGCAGACGAACTGGCCGTCGATGTACAGCTCGAATTCGATCATCCGCGTCGATTTGCCGGGATGCAGCACCACGTCATTGAGCGCGTCGCCCTGACCGATGGCCTCGCCGTGCCGGCGCACTTCGGCTTGCAGCAGGAAGCGGTTTTCCACCAGATAATGGCCGTCGAGCACCTTGGCGACTTCGACTTCCAACTCGTCCGGGCGAATGTCGGTCAGAAAACCGAGGCTGCCCCGGTTGATCCCGAGTACTGGAATATTGTGTTTGGCCAGCGCCCGCGCGGCGCCGAGCAGGCTGCCGTCACCGCCAACCACGATGACCATGTCGCAGACTTCGCCGAGCATCTTGCGCGACGAGGTTTGCAGGCCATGCCCCGGCAGGACTTCGGCAATCGTGTCTTCGAGGATCACATGCAGGTGCCGATCGAGCAGAAAGCGTTTCAGTCGGCGGACGGTATCCAGCACCTGCGAACTGCCGAGGCGACCGATGATGCCGATATTACGAAATTGCTCCATGGGGCTCCTGCGGGTGTCGGGTGCGAAAAGGCCGATTATGGGCGAAAGCCTGCGATAGACAAAATCCTTTCAGCCTCAAGGAGGCGCCGGTGTTTGCGGCTATGCTCGCAAGATGATCCTATTTCCCGATTTGCTCCAGTTGCCCCACCGATTGCGCCACCCCGAGGTGCGCGATCTGGCGTGGGTGATCCTCGCCCCGCCGATGCTTGCCATTACGCCGTGGCCGCAGCGGCATCCGCTGGCCGGCAGCGAGTGGGTGGACGATCCCCAGCGTCTGGAGCATTGGTTACGCGCGCTCGACCGCGACAGTTATGGCCTGCTGCATTGGTTGGCGCAGGCGCGCACGCGGCGGCTGGGCCTGTATTACGAGCGCTTGTGGCAGTTTGCCGTGCAGCATGCGCCGGGCATCGAATTGATCGCCGCAAATCTGCCGATCCGCCGCGAAGGCCACACCCTTGGCGAGCTGGACATGCTGCTGCGCGACCGCGACGGCGTGCATCATCTGGAACTGGCGATCAAACTCTATCTCGGCCCGCAAAATGGCGACGGGCGTGATTCGGCGCAGTGGCTGGGGCCGGGTTGCCATGATCGGCTGGATCGCAAACTGGCGCATCTGAGTCAGCATCAACTGCCGATCTCGGCGCGCCCGGAAAGCCGCGAAGTGCTGGCGCGGCTGGATATCGGCGAGTTCAGCGCGCAGCTGTGGCTGGGCGGTTATCTGCTGTATCCGTGGCCCGGTCAGGCGCAATCGCCGAGCGGCGCGCATCCGCAGCATTTGCGTGGCAGTTGGTTGCATCAGAAAGACTGGCCGGCGTTTGTCGCGCAACGCCCGGCCGGACGCTGGCAACCCCTGCCCCGCCACGCCTGGCTGGCGCCGGCGCATTACCCGGCGGACCAGACCTGGAGCGTCGAGCATTTGCAGAGGTGGCTGGATGAGCTGGAGCCATTGGCCCCGGCGCAGTTGATGGTGCGCCTGATCGAAAATGGTCAAGGAGAATGGGAAGAGGCTGAGCGCTTGTTTCTGGTCTCCGACCTTTGGCCGAATGTGCCGGGCCAGTCCTGAGATTTGCTTTGTCTGAACCGGCCTCATCGCTGGCAAGCCAGCTCCCACAGGTTTCGCGGTGAACACAGAACCTGTGGGAACTGGCTACTCCCTCAATTTGCAATGCATTCCCTGTGGGAGCTGGCTTGCCAGCGATGAAGCCGACCCGGTCTAAATGGATAACCGCAGAACCAGAGCCGCCAAGGTCACCAGCAACACCGGCACCGTCAGCACAATCCCGACCTTGAAGTAATACCCCCAACCAATCTGAATCCCCTTGCGCGCCAGCACATGCAACCAGAGCAACGTCGCCAGACTGCCAATCGGCGTGATCTTCGGCCCCAGATCGCTGCCGATCACGTTGGCGTAAATCATTGCTTCCTTGACCACGCCGCTGGCCTGACTGGCATCAATCGACAGCAAGCCGATCAACACCGTCGGCATATTGTTCATGATCGATGACAAAAACGCCGTCAGCACCCCGGTGCCCAGCGCCGCGCCCCAAATGCCGTAACCAGCGAAGACATTCAGCCAACCCGCCAGATAATCCGTCAGCCCCGCATTACGCAGCCCGTAGACAACCAAATACATGCCCAGCGAGAAGATCACGATCTGCCACGGCGCATCCTTCAGCACCTTGCGCGTGGAAATCCTGTGCCCGCGCGCGGCAATCCCCAACAGCAAAGCCGCGCACACTGCAGAAATCGCGCTGATCGGAATGCCCAGCGGCTCCAGCGCAAAACAACCGATCAACAGAATCGCCAACACCGCCCAACCGGCGTAGAACGTGGCTTTGTCGTGGATCGCGGTGTGTGGCTGTTCAAGTTGCTCAGGGTCGTAAGCCTTGGGAATGTCACGGCGGAAGAACCACAGCAACATGCCCAGCGTCGCCGCCACGCTGACGAAGTTGACTGGCACCATCACCGCCGCATAGCGGTTGAATCCGATGTCAAAGAAGTCGGCCGAAACGATGTTGACCAGGTTCGACACCACCAGCGGCAGACTGGCGGTATCAGCAATGAAGCCTGCGCCCATGACGAACGCCAAGGTTGCCGCCGGCGAAAAACGCAACGCCAGCAGCATGGAGATCACGATCGGCGTGAGGATCAGCGCCGCGCCGTCATTGGCGAACAGCGCCGAAACCAGCGCGCCGAGCAGCACCATGAACGCAAACAGCTTGCGTCCACTGCCCTTCCCCCAACGCGCCACGTGCAGCGCAGCCCAGGCGAAGAACCCGGCTTCGTCGAGCAGCAGACTGATAATGATCAGCGCGACAAAGGTGCCGGTGGCATTCCAGATGATCTGCCACACCAGCGGGATATCGCTCAGGTGGACCACGCCAAAAATCAGCGCCAGGATGGCGCCGAACATTGCACTCCAGCCGACCCCGAGGCCTTTGGGTTGCCAGATGACGAGAGTGATGGTCAGCAGGAAAATCAGTGACGCAGCGAGCATGCAAGACAGCCTTGTTCAACAAAATATTTAGTAGGAGGAATACCTGTGGTGGAGGGACTATCTCTTCACCACAAGAAATTTCTGGCAAATCACTTTTTGTGTTGTTCGACGAACTGGCCGTACGCATCGATGAATTTCTGCAAAAACGGCTTCACCGATTCACTCAGCTTGCCCGCCTCGTCAAACGCCGACCCCGCGCCGCCCAGATAGGCTTCCGGCTGCTGCATGCAGTGCACATCGAGAAACACAAACGACTGGCGCAGATGCTGATTCGCGCCGAAACCGCCGATCGCACCCGGCGAAACACTGATCACCGCGCCGGGCTTGCCGCTCCAGCAACTTTTGCCATAAGGCCGTGAACCAACGTCAATCGCATTCTTCAACGGCGCCGGCACGGAACGGTTGTATTCGGGTGTGACAAACAGCACCGCGTCGGATGAAGCCACTTTTTCCCGGAAAGTGCTGTAGGCTGCGGGCGGTGAATCGCCGTCAATGTCCTCGTTGTAGAGTGGCAGATCGCCGATTTCGACAATGCTCAGCTTGAGGTTGGCCGGTGCCAGTTCCGCCAGTGCCAGCGCGACTTTGCGGTTGATCGAGGCTCTGCGCAGACTGCCGACGACTACAGCGACGTTATAGACATTGCTCATGGGAAGACTCTCGACTGTGCGTGGGAGGAGGCTGTAGTTATAGATGATCCGGCGACGGTTCCACCAGACGACGAGGGTAAATTCCCGCGTCCTGAATATTTTTTTCCTGTAGGAAAACTTACAGCGCTAGATGACGGTCTACCAAGCCGCAAATCAAGTGTTTTATCTCCAGAGGTTTTAAGCAGATGGCAGCAGTACTCGTCGGTCAGTTCCATGCAAGAGATGCGGAAGGCCGCGTTTATTCCGTGCATGAGTTCCAGGAATCCACTCCGTCGGCGGACGGAATCACCGGCACGGAGCCCGTCACCACTTACAAACTGGCCATTGGCGATCGCATCGAGAAACTTGATGACGCTGAATTCAAGCTGGTTCAGTCGGGCATTATCCTGACCCGCGAACCTGAGCCGATTGCCGCCTCATAACTGGCCGTTATGAGCAGAAGTCTTAATCGCAGAGTTGGGGTAGGATTCAGCCACTGACCCCAACTGCTCGGACATGGACTTCACGCATGCGTTTACGTCATATCGAAGTGATTCAGGCGCTGTTGCAGACCGGTCACGTAGGCACTGCCGCCGAATGGCTGCAATTGCCGGTGACTGAAGTCGAAGAGCGACTGCGCGAAGCCGAGAGTCAGTTGGGTTTCATGCTGTTCGCCAGCGTGCGCGGGCGACTGACGGCGACTGCCGAAGCCCGCGCATTGCAGGCAGAAATCGCGCATATCTACGAAGCGCTGGAGCCGGTGCAACGCCTGGCCAGCAGCCTCAAGCAATACCTCGCCCCGCCTCTGCGCGTCATCGGCACCCCGCCGCTTACTCAGCAACTGTTGCCGCAAAGCCTGGCCGCCCTGCGTCGGCGCCTGCCCGATGCGCCGTGCACCCTGCTCAGCCTGCCGACCCGCGATATCGTGCGCAGTCTGTTGTTGCGTGAAAGCGATCTGGGCTTGAGCCTGCACGATCCCGAACATCCCGACATCGATTGCCAGCCGCTGGCCCAAGGCAAGCTGCAATTGCTCGCGCCCCACGGTTGGCTGCAACCGAAGCAGAAGTACATTTCATTGCAGGATCTGGCTGGTCAAGCGCTGGTCGGCCTTGAAGGCCAGGACCCGCTCAGTCCGGCGCTGGAGCACAAGCTCCAGGCTTTGCACCCGGCACCGGTGATTCAGACCCGCGTGCAGACTCATCAGATGATGGGCAGCATGGTCGAGGCCGGCGAAGGTTTGGCCATCGTCGACCCGTTCACCGCGCTTGGCGCGCGGGCCGCAGGTCTCGACGTTTGCCCGCTGTCACCGGCGGTGCCGATCAGCCTGTATGCGTTGACCTTCAAGCACGCCGCACCTTCGTCGGCGATTGATACTCTGCTCACCATTATTACGGAACAAGCCGCGGCGATGCTGGCGAGTTGATCGGATTTTCCAGCGGGTTATCGAACAATCGGTACCAGAACAACGCCACTTCAGCGGTGTTCGGATCAATCCCGCGATAGCGCATGTGGTCAATCCCGCCGACCACATAACCGCTGCGCTCGTATAAACGACAGGCGCCGAGGTTGTTGTTCTGAGTTTCGAGCATGATCCCCGGCAGCTTCTTCTTGCGACTCCAGAACTGCGCCACATCCAGCAACGCTTTGGCCACGCCATGGCGGCGCGCCGGGGCATGCACCGCGAGTTCGTCAATGTGCGCAAAGCCGTTCCAGTTAGTGCTGATCACCAGATGGCCGACCGGCTCGTCATCAAGCCAGGCCATAAAGATCGCGCTGTCAGTAGCATCGCGATAGCTGCTGAACTCCTCGGGATCGATGCCATAGCACTTGCGATACGGCACGATCGGCGTCACCGGCCATTGCTCGACCGGCTTGCCAATCAGCGCTTCGCCGTAAGCGGCGACCTCGAAACTGAAATCGCTGCCCCAGATATAAGGCGCAAAACCTTCATCGGCGACGCGCACCGACAGGCCCGGGTATTTTGGATTCACGGCAGGTTGCATGCTCGGATAAGTCCTCATTCCTTGACGCAATCGACGGTGTATTGCCGCCCATTGCCCTCATCTTCATGTTGCAGCCCGTGCACATCGGCAACGAAACCGGGAAAACTTGCATCGAACGTACGGGCAAATTTCAGGTAATCGATGATCGAGCGGGTCGCTTCGGTAAAGCGCTCACCGGGCATGATCAACGGAATACCCGGCGGATACGGTACCAGCATCACGGCGGCCACGCGGCCCTCCAGATCATCAATCGGCACTGCCTCGACTTCGCCGCGCACCAGATGATCGTAGGCATATGCCGGTTTCATGGCGATTTCCGGCAGCACGGTGTACATACGCTTGAGATGTTTGGCGGTGGCGTTGCTGCGGTAGCAGGCGTGCAACTGATCGCACAGATCGCGCAAGCCCATGCCGCGATAACGCTCGGGGTCTTTCTGGCCTATGCACGGCAAGCAAGTGGCGAGGCTGACATTGGCGTCGTAGCTGCGTTTGAATTCCAGCAGTTCGGTGAGCAGCGTGCTCCATTTGCCCTTGGTGATCCCCATGGAGAACAACACGAGGAACGAATACAGCCCGGTTTTCTCCACCACCAATCCGCGTTCCCAGAGAAATTTACTGACCACGGCTGCGGGAATGCCCTTGTCGCTCAGCGCGCCGCCCGCATTCAGGCCGGGCATGACCAGCGTGACCTTGATCGGATCGAGCAGTACGTAATCGTCGCTGACGTCACTGAAGCCGTGCCACTCCGCGCCGGGTTGCAGCAGCCAGTCTGCGGTCTGTACTCGATCAATGCCTTCGACGCCCGGCGGCTGCCAGATCGAGAACCACCAATCGTCAGCAGCAATGTGCTGGCGCAAATTGGCCAGCGCGCGGCGAAAGCTCAAAGCTTCATCGAAGGTTTCCTGCAACAGCGAACGCCCGGCCGGGCCTTCCATCATCGCCGAGGCCACGTCCAGCGAGGCGATAATGCTGTATTGCGGCGAGGTGGAGATGTGCATCATGAACGCTTCGTTGAAACGATCGCGATCGAGCTGCCGCGCCCCACCGTCCTGCACATGAATCATCGAGGCCTGACTGAACGCCGCCAGCAGCTTGTGTGTGGAATGCGTGGTGAACACCAACGGGCTGTCCGCGCTGCGCGAAGTGGCCATGCCGTAGCGTCCGGCAAAAAACTCATGAAACGCCGCGTAGGCGTACCACGCTTCGTCGAAATGCAGCACTTCGACGCTGTTGCCCAGGCTCTGCTTGATCAGCTCGGCGTTGTAGCACAGGCCGTCATAGGTCGAGTTGGTGATCACCGCCAGTTTGACTTTCGGCTCGCGGCCCTTGGTCAGCGGGCTGGCGTTGATCTTGGCCTGAATCGATTCGCGGCTGAATTCGCTGAGCGGAATCGGGCCGATGATTCCCAGTTCATTACGCTCGGGGCACAGATACAGCGGGATTGCGCCGGTCATGATGATCGAATGCAGTACCGATTTGTGGCAGTTGCGGTCGACCAATACCAGATCATCACGGGCGACCATCGAATGCCAGACGATCTTGTTCGCGGTCGAGGTGCCATTGATCACGAAAAACGTGTGATCAGCGCCGAAATTGCGCGCTGCGCGTTCTTCCGCCTCGGCCAGCGGCCCGGTGTGATCGAGCAGCGATCCGAGTTCCGGCACCGACACCGACAAGTCCGAGCGCAAAGTGTTTTCACCGAAAAACTGGTGAAACGCCTGCCCCACCGGACTCTTGTGATACGCCACGCCGCCGCCATGCCCGGGGGTGTGCCACGAATAATTTGAGTCAGCCGTGTGCTGCACCAGCGCCTTGAAGAACGGCGGCAGCAAACCATCCAGATACTTGCGTGCGGCCCGCGCCACTTGCCGGGCGAGAAACGGTACGGTGTCTTCGAACAGATAGAGAATGCCGCGCAACTGATTGAGCTCGGCCATCGCATCGGCCGGCGCGTTTTCCAGAGTGACTTGCTCGCCGAGGGCGAAGATCGGCAGATCCGGCGCACGCACCCGCGCGAGGCCGATCAGTTCGGCCATGTTCTGCAGCAGATGAGAGTTGGTGCTGGCGTCTTCGGCGGCGATCAGTACGCACGCCAAGCCATGGTGGGTCGACGCGACCAGCCGGCCTTCGGTGTAGTCGGTGGCCGAGACGATGCTGAAGCCTTCCTGCTCCAACTCACGGGCGATGCCGCGAATGCGCTCCCCGGCAACCGTGTCGGCTTTGATGTCGCGGTGGACGATCAACACCGGAAACTTCAGATCTTTGTACATGGGGCTCAGTGTCCTGAGGCGGCGGATGGTGGTCTGCCAATGTCCTCAGGGTAGAGGGTCGCAGCGAATGTCGCGAGTGTGGCCACTTGTCAGTACTGCGATCTTTTGATCTTCAAGCTTGCGCTTCGGCTTCCAGCAACTGCGTCCACAACGCCGGCGCACCCGCAGACTTGGCAATGATCTCCAACCGCACCAGATGCGCAGCCAGTTCATCTTCAGTCGCGCGAATGATCCGCCCTGGCTGCCGATCTGCCGGCAGACGACGAATCTCGGTAGCCGAGTTATCGCTGCCCTCGCCCGTACCATTACCGTCGGAAGCATTACCAGCCAGCGACAGGCTGGTCTGGCCGCCGGTCATGGTCAGGTAGACGTCGGCGAGAATCTCCGAGTCGAGCAAGGCGCCGTGCAGTTCACGGCCGGAGTTGTCGACGCCATAACGTTTGCACAATGCATCAAGGCTGTTGCGCTGACCGGGGTGACGTTCCCGGGCCATCATCAGGGTGTCGAGGATCGAGCAATGCCTGGTGATATCGGCGCGATCCTGCTGGCCGATCAACGCGAATTCGTTGTTGATGAAGCCAACGTCGAACGCCGCGTTATGGATGATCAGTTGCGCACCGTTGATGAACTCGAAAAACTCATCCGCCACTTCGGCAAAACGTGGCTTGCCGACCAGAAACTCGTTGGTGATGCCGTGAACACCGATGGCGCCTTCGTCACTTTCGCGATCCGGTTGCAGATACACGTGAAAGTGCCGCCCGGTCAGGCGTCGACCGATCAGCTCGACACAGCCGATCTCGACAATCCGGTGGCCGTCGGTCACCGGCATGCCGGTGGTTTCGGTATCGAGTACTACCGTACGAGGTGGATGTAATTTGTTAACCATGGAAACATAGCCCCTTCCAAACGTCATGATTTATCATACCATGAGTGGATCTCAGCCTCCAGCCTCATAAAAAAATGTAAACACCTTTTGCATTACCTCAATACACCGGCCACAATGTAAACATGATTTTTTCGATTAGATCCTTCATAGCTACCGACGGTGAGCGCTTCTCCCTCCTGTTCAGTCCAGACGAGGAAGGCATCCCCATGTTCTACCCAACCGCCTTCATATCCCGCTCTCTGCGACTGAACAGCAGCCACCAAACCCAGCAGAGCGCCCTGAGCAGCATTCGGCGCCTGTGCCAGTGGGAAAGTGAGCTAGGATTTAGCGTTGAGGAGAAGCTCTGCAAAGGTGAGCTTCTGCTACCCCATGAGATTGATGATCTCGCAGCGCATGTGCGTACTAGCCGCAAAGGAAATAGAGGGGAGACCATCAGCGCTGAGAAATTCAATATCTACTGGTTCTACATCCGTAGTTATATCGCTTGGCTGACCGATGAACTCCTACCCAATCGCAACAATATCCATGTGCGTAAGCTAGTTGCAGACCAAGCTACTCGCATGAAAAGTCGGGAGCTCAAGCGAGTCGCATCTAGAGCACGAAAAAGCCAGCGGTTGCTTGATGAAAAACTTCCTGAACTTGCTCGCGCCCAACTTCTTTCCCTATTCGCAGAGCCCTTCCATGGCATAGAGGACAAAATTCAACATTATGGCACTAGGCTGCGAAATATAGTTATGTTCCGGATCCTGTACGAAACGGGCATGAGGCGCGGTGAACTACTGTCACTCAAATTAAAGAATTTCGTCGAGGCAAGTGGTGGTGATGGCGCATATCTGGTTATCGAGCGAAACCATGATGACGAGTTAGACCTCCGTGCCAATCAGCCTGTCGCCAAGACATTGGGACGCGACGTTCCGATTACGCCAGAGTTGGAGAGTCAGATTTTGAAATATAGAGAGTATCGAGCAGACTTATATAACGCAGGCCATAGCGGAGAGTCCTTCTTATTCTGTGTTCATCAATCGGGACAAACCGAGGGCCAGGCGCTCTCGATCAATGGATTCAACTCAGCGTTTTTAAACTTCCGAAATTCTTTTCCGGCCCTAGGAAAAAGCCTTCATGCTCACGCATTCCGTCACGACTGGAACTATAGATTCTCTATGCGCGCTGACGCTGATGGCATGACTGAACAGGAAGAAGCCAGCAGTCGGGAGGAGGCGATGGGCTGGGTCCAAGGTTCTGACATGGCGAAAATTTACAACCAGCGCCACCGCCGAGAAATGGCAATGACCGTCGGAAGAAAAGTGGCCGAAGACACTATGCGACCAAGAAAGTGATTAATTCAGTAAAACCCGCATATTCCAATAATGCTGCCAATGTCCAACCTTCCAGCAGGATTTTCGCTGGCCCAGAGGAAATAGCCCTAGACCTATATGCGACCGCCAGAACTGCAGCGGAAGGGAGAATTTTCTGGCTGGATGACAAGTTGCTTGTACTTGGACAAAAATGTGCAAACTGCAAGTTACTGTTCTTGAATTTTTCGCCTGAAATCAAAGATTCTTTCCAGCGAGCATGTCTAGCATATGTTCGGCATGGCCAGATAAGTTCATCTATTCTCACGCAGGTCGTAAGCACACTGCGTACTGTCGCCAAAAAAGATCCCGTATATGAATTCAATAGTCAGTGGATCAGTGGAGCTCTAGAAAACGTAACGTTTCGCAGGCTCAAAAGACAGATTCGATATCTACTTGAATACTGGAAAGACGGCTATCCTTCAGTCGTTACTAATGACGCGCTTAATCTATTGTCCCAGGCAGGCGGGGCACCCACGACTTCCAACAATGTCGAGTCAGATGACCCGCAAAAGAGTTGGCTAACCGATCAAGAATATGAAGATGTTTTGCAGGCGACTTGGGATCATTTCGATTTGTCAGGCTCGACCCAGCCAACGCTCATACGCTTGTTGTCACTGCAGTATGCGCGACGCCCGAGTCAACTGGCCAATCTGAAATTCGGTGACCTGAAGTCCGGCACCCGTAAGGAGCTGGTCGAGCACCCTGAAAATGAAATTCACTTTCCTGCAGCAAAAGAGCACTTCGTAAACATTGAATTCAGGGGCGGAAGATTTGAGGCCCACCCGATCGCTGAACATCTTTGGGATTTGCTTAAGATTCAGCGGAGGGAAATAAGGGTTTTGTTCGAGAACACTCTGGGTCTCAGTTTGACCGAGGAAGACATCGATCTGCTGCCGATATTTACGACGAAAGCACGCGTACTGCAAGCAGAAAAACACATGCGTGAAACGCTGTTTTTAGATCCAAAGATAAGTCTCGGCGACCAGCTATTCCATGCCCAACCGACATACGTTGCCCGAGTGATCCAGTTCAAATTCAACATGCTGATTTATAGTGGACACAAGTCACGTACAAGCTATGCAGCACCGCCTGCCCTTCCCATAAGCCTAAGAACTGGCAAGCCAATTTTAGTCACAGCCGTAAGGCTTCGACATACCCGCGTACGTCAGTTGGCGCGCCTTGGGGTGCCCAGACCAATCCTGTCCTTTTGGCTCGGTCACAATGACGACGGCGCTCTGAAGTCTTACTTCAATGATCCTGCTGAGCAGGCTAGGAAAATCGACAAGTTCCTGGCCCCTGGCCTCGCCCCGATCGCTCAAGCTTTCCATGGGCGGATCATCGCATCTGATGCGGAAGCCACACATCCTGATGACCCTTTGAAGCGGCTTGAGTTTGCGAAAGACTGGGAACTGAAGTACGTGGGCAGGTGCGGAAAATTTAGCTTCTGCTCTACGACATCCGTACCGATCCCCTGTTATCGTTGCAGATTATTTGAGCCGCTTGTCAACGCTCCTCATGAAGAAGTGCTGGACGCTCTGATATATCGCCAGGCCCAGAAAAATGAAGTGATCAAGCCAGGCAGCATGCGCAATCTTCTCAATCCGATCGACCTGTCAGCAGACATTCGCGCCGTAGAGCGATGCATCGCGTTGTGCAAAGTCAAACGGGAGCAGAACTAATGGCGCCTCAACTCAAACTCGTCAGCTTCAACCCCAATCCTCAGGTCAGCCCCCGCACGAATCTTAGGAATTTCATTCTCTACTGTAAGTATCAGCTAACTCTCTGGTCTCATGCACCGAAATTTAACTGGCAAGCGACATCTTGGCCAGATGGTAATACCAGACGCTTGAGGTTTACCAATTGGGATAACCGACGCCTCCACCCGTCGGTAGTTCCAACACACGACCAGCTGTTACACCCAGACTTTAGCGACCTCGCAAAATCGTATTTGCGCTACCGTCACACGCTTAAAGCCCATAGAAATGCCGGCCGGGAAATCTTGGCTTTTAAAGCTTTAGAAAGAGCTCTTGTGGAAGAGATGGGGATCCCGGACATCACCAAGATCCAAGTCAGTCACTATAATCGAGCCACCCAGTTGCTATCGGACTATTCTGGAAGACAAAATATAGTCGCCTCGCTTCAGCAGATCCTTGTCATGCTGTCCGAGAAGTTAATAGTACCCGACGAAGTTGTACGTTGGTCAAACCCTTATGTCGGGTGTAAATCTTATGATTCCCTCCGGGGCGGGAATGCTCCCGCAGCCGTGAAGCTGGAGAAGGTAGCCAACCAAGACGCGTTCTTCAGTATCGCAGATGTGTTCAGCCTACCGGTTTCTCAGCTGGACGACAGTGACATCATGGTGACGTCTATCACCTCGTTACTTCTCTCGGCTCCGATGCGCATCGGCGAAACCCTTCGCTGGCGGACAGACTGCCTACGATCTGATACCGATACCAAAGGCGACCTGCAGCGGTATCTTGCGTACTACGTCCCGAAAACACGGAGCTATACGCGCAAGCCCATCCCTACGACTATGTCTGAGGTCGCCCAAATGGCAGTGGATCGGCTTGTAGTAATTACAGCCGAGAGCCGCCGGCTCGCTCTCTATATGGAGTCGAATCCAATCAAGTTCTATCGTCATGCTACCTGCCCTGACATCCCCGATGACCAAGAACTAACACGCGAGCAAGTGGCCCAAGCTTTAGGGTTCGCCCAGCAAAAGTTCTGCGAGGACTTCATCAAGAAACATACTGGCAGCTACTCACTTAAGGGTTTCACGCTAGATTCGCTCTGGCAAATTGTCCTCGCACAGCATCGAATTCAAAATCCGGCTTTTCCCTATCAGGAAAAGCCTAGTGACGAAATTGCGCCTCTGAAGATGAGCGAATCGCTGATGTGCTTCAGACATATGCAGATGGGTGCACGAGCGAGTACTAGCCCGGTTCTACTGGCCCCTTTCAACGCCGATTACTACCGCAAGCGACTCGACGGTGCGATCAAGAAAGATAGAAAGAACCAGCGACCTCTATGTTTTTTTACAAAGCATGGCTTCGACCCCGTGCGCCTAAATTCTCACAGCCTTCGGCACTTCGTAAATCGCTTGGCCAAACAAGCCGGTATGACCGACGAGGCCATCACTGAATGGAGTACGCGAGCCTCGGTTCTGCAGACTCGGACGTACCTGCATGAGTCTGACGAGCAAAAGCGCAATAGAGCCTCCTCAGTAATGGATACAAAACAGGAGCATCAAACCCTAGCTCCCGTCACAGAAGACGAAACGGCCAGCTACGGTAGTGGCCCTTACCACAGGAGCCGTTATGGAATTTGTCGCCGAAGTTGGCGCGCTGGCCCTTGCATCAAATTCGCCGACTGCACGAATTGCTCAGAGCTGCTCGCGTGTAAGGGCGATAAGATTGCGTTGGAAGCGATAAAGGCTGATCGAGATAACATGATTAGGACTCGTGACGCCGCCGAGCGTGCTATCGACGCAGGTGAGCGGTCTGCATCGCTGTGGATTGAGAAGGCTACGCCTCAAATTTATAGGCTTGTAGAGCTTGTCAATATTATGGAAAACCCTAATATTCCCAATGGATCCCCCATCCAACTGATTGGCACAGATTTCAGCCATGAATCTCAGCTTGTGGGGGAGAAAGCCAAGCAGGCCGGCATCAGGCTCTTGGATAAAGAGCACCTCGCGATTGGCGTAGAGCTTGTGAATAAGGAGCAGCTCGCGTTGGAGTACGGCCAAGACTTGGTCGATTGCTTGGAAATGCTTGTTTGAGGACTCATCTAGGAAACAGTAATGCCCAAGGTAATCACTGATCGGCAGATTCGTGACATATGCAAGATGATCAACACTTGGGACACCAAGTATCCACTGGATTGGAATTCGATTTGCCAGGGGGCACAGGAGATTCTGAATTGGGAGTCCCCTCCGACCCGTCAAGCACTTAGCGGCAAACCCACGGTCAAGCTCGCGTATCAGGCCAAAAAGGCCTCGTTAAAAAAAGAACTTGAAAGGATTACTAACCTTCCGCGCCCCAAGACGATTCGTGATGGCGCAGAACGTATTGCGCGGCTTGAGAAAGAAGTTGCGCATCTGAAAATCCTAAACAATAAGCTATCCGAAGTGATCAATCGCTTTATCTACAACGCGAGTCTTAAAGGGCTTCACAGGACGGATTTGATGAAAGCCATGCCCTCCGTGAAGGAGCCCTCACAAAAATGATTGCCCTTTGCTTTTACCGAGAGTTCGCTTGATCCGGAGGTCGCTTACAAATGTGAGATCAATGCCAATCTTCTATTGGCTGGTGGTAGTAATACCCCGCATTACTATTTCAGTAAGTTAGTCAAAGTGAAACGATATTTCCAGTCCAATTGATCGAGGCGCCAATGAATCTGGCGCATGTCGTGCAGCCACGTGCAGCCACGTGCAGAATGTTATCCCGAGACACAGTGAAAGTAAGAAAAACCACACTGCTCATCACAGGCGCGCCACGCTGCAACTAGTCTTGCAGGAGTTCTAGCGATGAATGCCCCCTTCGCTAGAATTCGCAACTGGATCGCCGCTGACGTCACGGATAAGCGTCGAAACTTTGGCTATTTAGAACTAACCTTGCTCACACTCAATTTGTACATCCCTACCGGTATGGTCAAACACATATTGATCTACAGCGGACGATACCGTCCGAAAGTTCATGCCCACTGCCAAAGGTTGCCCGGAACAGACCATCGACGTAGTCAGACACTTCCCACTGAAACTCTTTATGCAAGCCCCCAACATGTGTGTCTTGCAGAAACGCAAGGATTCGCTTTCGACCAGCCCTTGCTCGACGAAACTCCCGCTGAGTAACTGATTCCCCACTACTGGTTTGAAAGCCAAAATCCGCTGCCAGAATGAGCAAGACCAAGTCTGCCTGGTCGACCTCCGTCATGCACGCTTCCTACGATGAGTATGCCTTGCCCCAAAGTCCTCGCACATGACTGGGGCATGCCCAAGCAGCGATACGGCCTTCCTGGCTGCAGCACGATACGACTCAAAGTTACGAACAATGGAGCTGATGAACACCTTCATAGAGACCCTCCAGTAAATGCCAAGGATTATCTGGACGGCCAGCACCACCAACGAGAAAACCAACCGCTCAATTAATAACTATGTGGCGGAGAGGAAGTCTTTAAGTAAATCGAAACAGCCTCCCGACACGATCAGGCTTAAGAGTATCTCCTTCTTCTCGGCGTAAACGCTCCATTCATTCAGACCTAGCCCAACTCCCAGCAGAATGGTTGTCATCAACATGTAGCGCCAGGTAGGGGCAAAAATCTTGATGAGCTGGGGCAATGAGGTGTGCTTTACGAACTCACGAGCATGCTTGTTGTACCTACGCCCCACGATGCATGCAAGGCCGAGCAGAAGTCCCGCCAATCCTAGCGCCATAGGCTGTGTAAGTGGCACGAAGAACAGCGCTCCACATCCCACGAACAAACCACTACCCACCTTCGCCAGCTTACGGCTGTACTCTTTGGCAGTCTTATATCCGACCCCTGGCAATTGGGGGTCGAATCCGGGCTGCTTTAGCATCTTCATTTCCCAGTAACTCATGACTATCTCCCGCCTCCTTTGTCACATTTTCGGGTCTACTTGTAGTTTGCTTGTGTTGTCAAAAATAGCTTATCCAGTCTTCTCTCCAGCGCGTACATCACCCACCCAGAGCCAGTCGTTCAACCAGATCAACGACATCCTTGCGATCCTTCGCTTTTAATAAATGAAAGCACTGCAGCAGATGCGCTGTCTCGTCATCCTCGCAGTAAAAATACGCCACCGGCAGATTCAGGACAGCAGCAATCTGCTTCACGATGCTTTCCCCAGGCTGATGCACGCCCTTCTCGTACTGACTCATCCTCGCAGAAGCCGTGGCCGGCTCAATGCCCGCCTCAATCCCCAAACGCTCCTGTGAAAAACCTCTTACCTTGCGCGCCTCTTTCAAACGCTTGCCGAACGTGCTCATTTTCTCATCGCCGAAAGGCTAAGAGATTCTTAGATTTGACTTGATGGCATACTAAGTATTCCTTAGTATTTGGAAGAAATATCCTTTTGCCATCACTCCAAGCGCACGGACAGGGACTCAAGATGAAGGAAATGCAGATCGTAGACGGCCGGCTCGACGAAAAATCGCGCGGTTTTGGGGGCGAAATGGTGAGCTACCATTTCTGGAAAATTGACGGCAAAAAACTCGAACCGATCGAAATCCCGGATACGCTGGACGCGCATGTCAGAGCGGGGGATCGGGTTCGAGTGACAGCCCAACTGGGTAAAGACAAGGTCAAAAGAATCTGGGCAATGCAAGTGGCAGGAGAGGCTGTTCGTTCGGTTGTCACTTTCCCATTTATTGCCGTCTCCCTCGGGAGGCTCAGCATCCTGCCTCTGGCGGTCGCCATTTTTACTATTTTTGTTGCGTATGGCTTCTGGCAAAACAGCACGCACCACGGAGGGTTTCACGGCTCGTCCTACCAGCTAGCCTGGATCGCGCTCAATGCGTTCGTCAGCTATCGCTACATGATTAAGCCAATATTGATCATAACGCGTGGCATCAAGGCGTTTCGCGAATATTGCGCCAAGGCCCCTGCTTCCACCTCGCCGGCTAATTGAAAAGAGCTAGCAGCAAAAAAAGCCAGGGAGCAAAAAGTGAACAACGTTGAACTGATCCAACACCAAGCAGAGCTGGTTTTTGGCAACAAAGAAAAGGCTGACGCTTGGTTGGGCCAGCCCAAAACGGCGTTCGGTGGCTGTTCACCGATCGATTTTGCTTGCTCGGAAGCAGGGTATCTCTCGGTAAAGGAGATGCTGGCAAAAATCGACCAGGGATGTATTAGTTAGGCCGATTGCGGCCCCGCCCGAAGGTTAAACAGGGCCTGCTTCAGCAACGTGATGAGGTCTACCAGGGGCAATGTTGGTAGTTCTCATCACTACAGTCTTATTTTTTAATGGAAACGATTGCGGCTTTGCCATCCTTTATCTTAAAGGAAAACGATACATGGTCTCCGACCTTCAGAGCTGTCAGCTGATCTTCTGTCACTGAAAAGGCCATGGTCATTGGCGGCCATTGCACGGCGGGAACAGCTCCGTGGGAGATAGTCACCGTATGCTTCGTAGTATCTAAAGACTTGATCGTTCCCTCGGCATTGGCAACTTGAGCCTGTTTTGTATCCTGCTTCATCTCCATGCCCTTCATACCGTCCATTTTCATGCCCGGCATGTCCTCAGCGTGGACAGAAATTGAAAGCGCAAATACGGTGCTTGCAACTGCAATCATAGTCAGTTTCATACGACTTTTCCTTGAGACTTGATGGGTGCAACTGAGAGGTGCCGACGACGCATCAGACGATAGGCTGCTGGAATGACAAACAGGGAAAGTAAAGGTGCCGTGACCATACCGCCGACCATGGGTGCGGCAATCCGGCTCATCACTTCGCTACCAGTACCGCTGCCCAACAAGATGGGTAGTAAGCCAGCAATAATGACCGCTACGGTCATGGCCTTGGGCCGAACTCGCTGCACAGCGCCGTCACGAATCGCTGCAACCAGGCCGGATTCGGTGCTGTCGCCGAGATCTTCACGTTCGGCCCAAGCGCTCTTCAAGTAGAGCAGCATGATCACGCCGAACTCGGCAGAAACCCCAGCCAAGGCGATAAAGCCGACTCCGGTGGCGACCGACAGATTGAATCCCAACAGATAGAGGAACCATGCTCCTCCAGTCAGTGCGAATGGCAGAGTGGCCATAATCAGTAACGCCTCATCGAAGCGGGCGAAAGTCAGATACAGCAGCACGAAGATGATCAACAGCGTGGCAGGCACCACCAGTTTGAGACGTGCGTTAGCCCGTTCCAGAAATTCGAACTGCCCCGAGTAACTCAGGCTCATACCGGGCTGCAGCTTGACCTGTTCATTGACAGCGTGGCGTAGATCGGCGACCACGGAAGCAATGTCCCGACCACGTACATCGATATACACCCAGCCTGAAGGTCGTGCGTTCTCACTCTTGAGCATGGGTGGCCCATCGCTGATCTTGATCTTCGCCACCGTGCCGAGGGTGATTTGGCTGCCTAGCGGCGTGTAGATTGGCAACTGCTCCAGGGCGCCGAGCGAGTCACGCCAATCACGGGGGTAACGGACGTTGATCGGGAAACGAGCAAGACCTTCAATGGTCTCCCCGACGTTTTCACCGCCGATAGCACCAGCCACAATAGACTGCACATCAGCGATATTCAGTCCATAGCGGGCTGCGGCTTTACGGTCGATATCCACATCGATATAGCGGCCACCGGTCAGTCGCTCAGCTAAGGCCGAACTGATACCGGGCACACCTTTGGCAACGCGCTCGACTGCTTGGGTGACAGCATCAATTTCCGTCAAATTGTTGCCGGCGACCTTCACTCCAATAGGGCTTTTGATACCCGTAGCCAGCATATCGATACGGTTTCGTATCGGTGGTATCCAGATATTGGTTAGCCCAGGAACTCGTACCACTCGATCCAGTTCCTCCACCAATTTTTCCTGGGTGATGCCTGGGCGCCATTGCTCGTGCGGCTTGAATTGAATGGTGGTTTCAAACATCTCCAGCGGTGCCGGATCGGTGGCTGTTTCGGCTCGACCGGCTTTACCGAAGACGTGGTCGACCTCTGGAACAGTCTTGATCAGGCGGTCGGTTTGTTGCAGCAATTGCGCCGCTTTCTGCGCCGACAATCCCGGCAGGGCTGAAGGCATATAGAGCAGATCGCCCTCGTCCAACGGGGGGAGAAACTCGCCGCCCAAACGCGACATTGGCCATAGCGCACTGACAAAAACCAATAGCGCTACCAGCAGCGTGATCTTTGGTCGACGCAAGACCGCATCCAGAGCGGGCTGGTAGATCCGGATCAGCCAACGGTTTAGCGGGTTATGTTGCTCATTGGGAATTCGACCTCGAATCCAATAACCCATTAGCACTGGTACCAAGGTGACCGATAACCCTGCAGCAGCGGCCATGGCGTAGGTCTTGGTGAAAGCCAATGGGCCGAACAGTCGGCCTTCCTGAGCTTCCAGCGTGAACACCGGAATGAACGATAAGGTGATGATCAATAGGCAGAAGAAAAGTGCCGGGCCTACCTCTGCCGCTGCTTCTGTCATCACGTGCCAATGACGCTCACCCTTCAGCTCCTCCCCAGGATTGGCTGCGTACCAGGCCTCGATCTTCTTATGGGCGTTCTCGATCATCACCACGGCGGCATCGACCATGGCGCCGATGGCAATGGCAATCCCACCCAAAGACATGATGTTGGCGTTGATCCCTTGGTAACGCATGACGATGAAGGCAATTAGTATTCCCACCGGAAGCGAAATGATCGCAACCAGAGATGAGCGCAAGTGCCAGAGGAAGATCCCGCAGACCAATGCGACGACGATAAACTCTTCAATGAGCTTATGGGTTAGATTTTCCACCGCGCGGTCAATCAGCTTGCTGCGGTCGTAGGTGGTGACGATTTCCACACCAGCCGGCAAACTGCTTTTCAGTTCGTCGAGTTTGGTCTTGACCGCCGCAATGGTTTCGCGAGCGTTCTTGCCGCTGCGCAAAATCACCACACCACCGACGGTCTCACCTTCGCCGTCGAGTTCGGAGATGCCCCTCCGCATTTCCGGCCCTAACTGAAGCGTGGCGACATCACTAAGAGTTACTGGCACGCCACCGGCACCCAACTTAAGCGGGATCGCCCGAAAGTCATTGAGTGTCTTTAAATAGCCCGACGCACGCACAATGAACTCGGTCTCTGCCATCTCCAGCACGGCACCACCCGTTTCCTGATTGGCCTTGCCGATAGCCTCGATTACCTCAGCTTGAGTGATACCGAGGCTGGCCAATTTGAGCGGATCAAGCTGCACCTGGTACTGCTTGACCATACCCCCCACAGTGGCCACCTCCGCAACGTTCGGCAGGGTCTTGAGTTCGAACTTGAGGAACCAATCCTGAAGCGCACGAAGCTGTGCCAGATCGTGTCCGCCACCGCGATCCACCAGTGCGTACTGATAGATCCAACCCACGCCCGTCGCATCCGGCCCCAACGCGGGCTTGGCGCTGGCTGGCAACCGACTTTGTATCTGGCTCAGATACTCCAACACCCGTGAGCGGGCCCAGTACAGGTCAGCCCCGTCCTCGAACAGCACGTAGACGAAGCTGTCACCGAAGAAGGAATACCCACGCACGGTCTTGGCCCCCGGCACCGAGAGCATGGTGGTCGCCAACGGATAAGTCACTTGGTTTTCGACAATCTGCGGTGCCTGGCCTGCGTAAGGTGTACGGATGATCACCTGCACATCGGAGAGATCCGGCAGCGCATCGATGGGCGTGCTTTGCACCGACCAAATGCCCCAAGCCGTGACGAACAGTGTCGCCAGTAGTACCAGGAATCGGTTGGCCACCGACCAACGAATGAGGGCAGCAATCATGGCTGCCCCCCCGATTTATCCAGGCGCTCAACACGCAAGCCATCGTTAGTCTGGCTCACCGCGACCCGAACCTTGTCACCCGTATTGAGGCCCTGCATCAGGGCCGGGTTGGCGAGTGGGAAAGTCATCGTCATGCCAGGCATGCCCAGCGTCTTGAAAGGGCCATGGGCGAGTGTGACTTCTTTGTCGTTGATCTCAACGATCTGCCCATCCGCCTCATGAAAACTGGAGGTTGCTGCGCTGAGCAGTGACTCTTCCTCCGAGCTTGCAACAATTCCTTTAAGGCTGGCCTCCGAGTCGAGCAGGAACTGGCCAGACGTAACCACCTTCTGGCCTTCTTCCAGACCTTTCACTATCGCCGTCTTGCCATCGCTTTCCTGCCCGAGGTGCACTTCTACGGGACGGTAGCGGCCCGCGTCTTCGGCGAGCATCACCAAGGCGCGTCGGCCAGTGCGGATGACGGCTTCGCTCGGAACCCACAACACACTTTGCCCGGTCGAGCGAGTCAGGCGTACCTGCGCCGTCAAACCCGGTCTGAGGCGTCCTTCCGGATTGGGGAGTTCCACGCGCACGCGAAGAGTGCGGCTGTCCGGGTTGGTCTCGGGCAAAATCGTGCTGACTGTGCCACTGAGCATTGTCCCTGGGAAGGCTGGTAGACGCACTTCGACCGCCTGCCCCACGGTGATCGATCCGGCATCCGATTCTGGAACGGCCACGGCAAGCCAGACACTGCTCAAGCCATTGACGCGTGCCAGAGTATCGCCAGTAGCCACAGTCATACCCGCACGTACATTCAATTCTTGCAGCACACCACCAATTGGGCTGGTGAGAGTCAGGTAGGGCTGAACCTTACCGCCACGCTCTACCTGAGTAATCAGTGCTGCCGGCATTCCTGTGAGCCGTAGACGCTGGCGAGCCGCATCCAACAGGGCAGCGTCCCCGCTGCGTTTCAGGGCAAGGAACTCTGTCTGAGCAGCGGCCCATTCCGGCACTAGGATTTCCGCCAACGCCGCGTTGGCTTTGAGCACGTCACCGGGAGCGTGGGCATAGACCCGCTCCACAAAGCCTGTGGTGCGTGCCTGAATCACGGCGACATCACGTTCGTTGAATCCCAAGACACCCGTCACATCGAGGCTGGAGTCAAAAATTCCACGGGTGACTGTTGCAAAACGCAGACCGAGATTCTGGGTCAGACTTGGATCGATATTGACGGTCGCACGATCCTCTGCGCCACCGACGTACTGAGGAACCAGTTGCATGTCCATGAAGGGGGACTTACCCGGATTATCGAACTTTTGCTGCGGGTACATGGGGTCATACCAATACAGGGCCTTACGTTCATCCGGTGAATTGAGGCTTTGTTCCGGGGTGGTATCAGATCCTCCGTTCATGCGCTGATGTGCCAACCAGTAACCACCGGCAACACCCAATGCCAGCGAGATGCATACCAGCAATGCCCCGTTCCCTTTTTTAAGGATCATTGGCTAGACTCCCCGTAAGCAAAATACAACCGCGCACTCGTCAGCGCTCGCTGCTCTTCCACGTCGATCTGCTTGAGACGGGCCTCGATCAGCTCGCGGCGGGCGGCAACAACGGCGTTTAAATCGCCTTTGCCAGCACGGTAACTGGCCATGCTGAGTTCGACCTTTTCCTTGGCCAGCGGCAATAGGCTTTCCTGGTTTCGTCGCACGGCACGATTTAGGCGCTCATAGTCAGCAAGTTCAGTCTCCAATTGCTGGGTATGCTCGCGTGACAGGGCTTCGCGCTCGGCCTCAAGCTGACTGAGTTCCGCCTGCTTGGCTGCGATTTTGGGGTTTTGGCGAGAGTCAGGAAACAGCGGCAGATCCCAGGAAAATTGCACGCTGACCATATCGCCGAACTCACGGCCACGGCGCTGGTAATCCAGTTCCCAGCTCCAGTCTGACTGCTTCTCCGACACGGCTTCACGAACCTTGGCTTGCGCTTCGCGGGTCATCGGCGCAAACGCTGCGAACTCGGGATGGTGTTGCAGTTTATGGGAGTAACTTGAGGTGTCGACGGGCCATTCGGGCAAGTTGCCCACAGGCTTGTCGTTGGCGGCGGAGCCAATCCAGCGTTTGAGGGCCGCTCGGGCCTGTGCTCTCTGGAGAATCAGATCGTCCTGTTGCTCCGCCAGTTGAGCTGCTTCCTGCTTGGGTGTCACCGCATCGGCGAGCTGAGCGCGGCCCCCGGCGATTTGGGCTCGGACGGCATCGTTCAATAATCGGTTTTCTTTGTAAAAATCCTGGAACAGCGCATCTTTACGCTCAACCGCATAGCTACTGATCCAGGCCAATGCCGTGGACTGGCGTACCTTCAGACGTTCGACTCTACGCTCCGCAGCAGCGCGATCAACAGCAGCATCGGCGACCTCGATGCGCGCTTTGCGCTTGTCGCTATTGGGCATCTCCTGCCTGACCCCGACCATTTGCATAGTCATGAAGTCCTGGTCGATGCTCCAGCGATCCGGGCCGCCAATGGGGTAGTTCTGCACACCCACCAATAACTTGGGATCAGGTAATTCACCAGCGGGGATGGCTGCACTGCTGGCAGCCTGAATTTTCGCGTCTTGTGCGTTCAGCGACGGCGCATTGTTTTCGGCCAGCCGCAACGCTTCATCGAGTGTTAATGCGGCAGCGAAGCTCGGCAATGCCAGTACGCTTGCCGCCAGACCGGCCACGAGGGGCCAACCTGTGCAATAGCACTTGGGGTTCATGTTCGCGATTCCTGTGATGATCCACTGCACACGAAAAAAGACATGCGCGCAGTTAGTCCATCCCGCTAATGCGGAATGACGCTCAACGTGGGACAGGAATCAAACGCGAGGCGGTCGCCAAACCCCGGACGAGGTCTTTACAGGTAAGGAATCGCTTAAAAACGAAAGCACTACAGGGTTGAATACGGTTACAGGAGGCTTGAAGATCGTGACTTGCAGCATGCCGCCTGTCTTGCATTCCTGGCCCGGCTTACAAGGTTTGCCGTGCTCGGGAGGGCTTTTCATATCGTTGCAGCAGTCCATCCCCATGTCGTCCATCATCGCCATGCCCATCGTCTTCATTGGGCACGGTTCTGTCGGTGCCTGAACGCCCGCCATCCCGCTGAGGGGAAGCGCCAAGCTGATCATGAAGATGATGCAAAACCGCAGATAGCGTTTCATGGGCTGGAGTGTAGTCGCTGCAAATGGCTCTTACAATTGAGCACGTCACCTTCAACCTACCGCCAAATCTCTCGATAGCCATAACGCCGGAATGGAGTTAAGACAACGCTACGTTCAAAAAAAGGTCGGTGCTTATCTATCAACTCGCCCAAAAAATTGAGTCGAGGGCCGAGCGCGACGAAGCGGATTAGGGAAGGCTTCGGTGAGACTGCTCGACGATCACCTCACTACAGTCAGCAGAATGACCATCCCCTCAATAGGGCGCTCGCACCTACCGCTTGAGCTTCTAATACCTATGGTTTAGCATCGCCCATATCCCCCCTGAGGGGATGTGAAGCTATCTACATAAGCATAGCCCGTGGGTCGCGTTTTCAAAAAAGATCTCAACCACCTAACGGTTACATGCCTATCCATGTGAGATTTCTCATGCTGAATATCCTAGCCAATCGCCCCTACCGTCATCTCTTCATGGCTCAAGTGATTGCGCTCGTAGGGACTGGTCTTGCCACCGTCGCGCTGGGCCTATTGGCGTTTGACCTCGCTGGTGCCCAAGCGGGCGCGGTGCTCGGTACAGCGCTGGCAATCAAAATGACGGCCTACATCGGCGTTGCGCCGATTGCAGCGGCTTTTGCAGAGCGTCTGCCTCGTCGAGCCATGCTGGTCACACTGGATCTGGTGCGGGCTCTGGTCGCGATGGCTTTACCGTTTGTGACTGAGGTTTGGCAAATCTACGTGCTAATTTTCGTCCTTCAGTCAGCCTCAGCAGCGTTTACTCCGACCTTCCAGGCGACCATTCCAGACATCTTGTCGGATGAAGATGACTACACCCGCGCCTTATCGTTATCCCGGCTGGCCTACGATCTCGAAAGTGTCGCCAGCCCGATGCTCGCCGCCGCACTGCTGACCGTGATTAGCTTCCATAACCTATTCGCCGGCACGGTCATCGGTTTTCTCGCTTCTGCCGCCCTTGTCGCCACGGTGCTGCTACCTAAGGCGAAGCAGATACCGCGACGCAGCATTTACGAACGAACCACCCGTGGTATGCGCATATTCCTGGCCACACCACGCTTGCGAGGGCTGCTGGCTCTTAACCTGACAGTGGCTGCCGCCAGTGCCATGGTCATCGTCAATACGGTGGTGTTGGTTCAGTCGCGGTTCGCTCTGCCGCAAAGTTCTACGGCATTAGCGCTGGCTGCGTTTGGTGGCGGATCGATGGTTGCTGCCTTGGTCTTGCCTCGGCGGTTGAAAAACGTCAAAGACCGAACGGCCATGTTGTTTGGTGGAGGAATATTGGTAGCGGGTTTAGCGGTAGGCATCAACCTGACGACCTATAGTTTCCTACTACCGCTTTGGATGGTGCTCGGAGTGGGCTACTCACTGGCCCAGACTCCGAGCGGTCGACTGTTGCGCCGCTCGGCACATGCCGAAGATCGCCCGGCATTGTTTGCCGCCCAATTTGCTTTATCCCATGCCTGTTGGTTGATTACCTATCCATTGGCGGGTTGGCTGGGTGCGAACATCAGCCTCACTGCATCATTTGCTGGGCTGGCTGTCGTCGCAGGGGGTGCGTTGGTGGCAAGTATCGTGATCTGGCGACCAGCTCATGACCAGGAGTCGATCAAACACACCCATGAGAATTTGTCGGGCGATCACACACACATCGAGGGTCAGGGCGGTATGGATCATGAGCACCCATACATCATCGATGATCAGCACCGCCGATGGCCCAACAAATGATCGTAAGTTCCTAAGATTTGCCAAGGCTAGTTGGTGAAAAATCAGACCAGCAATCGTATGGCTTGCAGAGCGGCAAGGTGGCCTGGATAGAACCAGTAGCCCCATTGCCGAACCGGCCAGACCTTGAAAGAAAAGGTCTGACGCAACAGCCAAAGTCCGATCAAGGGGGCCGCAAACGCAGTGCTCCAGACCAGCAGTGAATAGACTTCAAGGCCCATCGCCTTGGTCACGATGCTGCTACTGCGGGTATTGCTCAACAGGGATAGAGCCGCTGGCAACAACCAAAGCGCCCCAGGCCTATTGATTGCTATCAAGGCAGTCGCAGGTACAAGTGCACCGTAGACGCCGTACATCAGTGGATCATTCAACACGTAGGCCACTGCGAGCGCAATCAACGCCATCGCGCCGCTCAACAGGGTGCGATGTTGCACTCCCCAAGCAATTACTAGCCCTAATGCCAAGGTCACCATTATGTTGAATGATCCTGAAGTGCTGATGTAGCGATAAGGCACTTCTGAAATGGCAGCGAACAACAGCATCAGTGCCAGGTATCGACCGCTCGCAGGTGTCAGCAACTCACCCGGTTTTGAGCGTGCTACGTTTGCTGCAATGGCGACACAGAACAACGGAAAGGAGAGTCTCCCCGGAATGAAAAGGTTGGTCATGTCCGGCCAGACCAACCGCAGATGGTCGATGACCATGGTGAGCATCGCTAGCCACTTGATCAGATCCAGGCTGCTGCTTCGGCGTTTTCGCGAGGGCTGCACGGTCATAGGAGCAACTGTCATGTCCACCCCAGCGTGACTGCGGTCAGCACGAGATAACGAGCTCCCTTGGCCAGGGTGACGATCAGCAGGAAACTCCAGAATGGCTCGCGCATTATTCCAGCAACGACCGTCAGTGGATCACCAATGATGGGCACCCAGCTCAGCAATAATGACCAGCGCCCGTAACGCAGATAGGAATGCTGGGCTTTTTCGAGCTTTGCTTCGCTGACTGGGAACCACCGCTTGTGGCGGAATCTTTCAACGGAACGCCCTATCATCCAGTTCACTGCAGAGCCAAGCACGTTACCGAATGTGGCGACCGTCAAGAGGATTGAAGTGACGTATCGGTCGGATAACAACATTCCAACCAATACCGCTTCAGACTGCATCGGCAGCAGCGTGGCGGCACCAAACGCCGCTAGGAAAAGCCCCAAATAGCTAGTGAGTTCAAACACTAAAGACTCGCCTCAAACGTTCGCGCTGATCTAGCAATGGAAGTCGACTCAAAGACCAACGTGCCTGAGCGCCGCCTAGTTGGAGTCCGGCGAAGTTGGGTATTTAGACCTAGAGGTATTTGGTGATCTGTTTGAAGGCTTCTAGCGGTGCGCGTTCACCACTGTTCAAGGCCGAGACGGTGTCCTCCAAGCAGTGATCAATGTGATCCTGGATGAGTGTGCGTTTGGCTTGGCACACCGCTTTTTCGACAGCATGTAGCTGCTGAGCGATGTCCACGCACTGACGCCCCTCTTCGATCATGGTGATGATGCCGCGTAAATGACCATCTGCCCGCTTGAGGCGCTTAATGATCGCCTCGTGACTTTGGTGGGTGTGGGGATGGTTATGTTCGTGTTCTTGCTCACTCATGACTTGAGCCTCAGGTCTCAATGAATTACGCTGGCATCCTATCCCCCCTAGGGGGATGTGGTCAAACGTAACTCGGCACTCCAAACGAACTTAAACCCGGACGCTATGTTCAGTAGATCCCTGACAACGACAGTGGTATTCGCACTTGCTCTCACCATGTTTGTGGCTTGGGCCGGGCATACCTATACGTTGTCGGTGACGACTAAACCGCCCGCCTGGGAAATCACGCAAGACGCCTATCACTCCCATGAGCAGCAAGCAGAGACGTCGAGCGCAAGCTACTCAGATCATTACCACTCGCCGATGACTCCAGACCATCAGCATGAAACACCACAGCTCACGTCCACGTTGAGTTTGGCTGTACAGCTAAAGCCGTCCGTGCGAGTCGATGCCCTCCAATATTCCGTTCCCCGCCCGCCGATTTTCTTGATCGAGCGTCCACCGCGTCCTTCGTCCACATCCTGACCATGGCCGCACGCGGCCTTTGATCCCTGCAACGTAGGATTGATCTATGCATTCGCACTCATTGAGCGGCGTTGTCGCATTCACTGTGCCATCGCACCGCCCGCTATTGCTGTTGTTTTTAGTTGTCGCCGGACTTTTTCTCGGGATGCCCGAGGCTATGGCTCACGCCGTCGCTGAAGGTGATAAGGGGTTTATCCAGGAGAGTTCCGGCGTCATGCTGCTGCCCTTCATCTACATGGGCGCTAAGCACATGATGACGGGCTACGACCACCTGTTGTTTCTGTTCGGGGTGATCTTCTTCCTCTACCGGCTTAAAGATGTGGGGCTCTACGTCACTTTATTCGCCGTAGGGCACTCGGTCACGCTGCTGCTTGGCGTACTTACCGAGGTCAGCATCAGCTCCTACATCATCGACGCCATCATCGGTTTCTCAGTGGTGTACAAGGCGCTCGATAACCTAGGCGCGTTCCAGCGCTGGTTTGGCTTCCAACCCAACACCAAAGTGGCCACCCTGATCTTCGGCCTGCTCCATGGTTTCGGTCTGGCGACAAAGATTCAGGAGTACGAGATCTCGCCTGATGGCCTGATTCCGAATCTGATCGCCTTCAACATTGGCGTTGAGATCGGCCAATTGCTGGCTCTTAGCACGATTCTGATTTTGATGGGGTATTGGCGGCGTACAGGCGGATTCTGGCGACATGCCTACACCGCCAACGTCGCAATGATGAGTGGCGGTTTCCTGCTGATGGGTTACCAAATCACCGGCCTGTTTGTCTCCGCGTAAGGAATTCTGACCATGTTCAATACTCCGCTTCCTACTGTTAACGAATTGCCCAGCACCCGCAAACTGGTACGTTCGACTGTCATTGCAATACTGGTTGCTGCCGGTCTTCTGGTAACTGTTGTCATGCCTTCGGAGTACGCCATTGATCCGACAGGTGTGGGCCGAACACTGGGTCTTACCCAGATGGGCGAATTGAAGATCATCCTTGCCCAAGAGGCGCTGGCGGATTCAGCGCGACCTCAACCAGCCGCTTCAAGCCCCGTTCCAGCTCCAGCTCCAGCTCCAGCTCCGCAGGTTGTGCAAGTCCAACCGACTGCGAAACCGGTAGCGACACTTGCCCCTACTTTGAAAACGGATCAAATGACCGTCACTCTCAAGCCTGGCGAAGGGAAAGAAATCAAACTTGAAGTCCTCAAAGGCAAGACTGTTAGCTATGAATGGACTGCGGTTGGTGGGCCAGTAAATTACGAGACTCACGGCGAGCCGTACAACGGTGAAAAAGGCTATTTCCACAGTTATGGAAAAGACAGGCAAGTCAAAGATAACAAGGGGCAGTTCACCGCGATTTTTGACGGCACTCATGGATGGTTTTGGCGTAATCGCAGCAACAAGGACGTGACTATTTCACTGAAAACCAGCGGCGATTATCTGGGCGTCAAACAGTAATCCGGAGCAGCGGAGGCTACTCTGCTGCCAGAAATGCAGAGTCAGCTTGCCCACATGCCACTCAATTTCATTCATTTATGAAGAGTCTTCCAATGAACACCCCAACTACTTTGATCCGTTCGATGCTCCTGATCTGCTTGCTTGGTTTGATGGGCGGCTGCGGAGGCGATGAAAAAGGCGCAACCTCCGAGAGCGCCGAGCACGGTCATTCACACGAGTGACGCCGTAAATAAACAAGGCCGCAATGCGGCCTTGTTCCACCAAGAAGGGGCGCCCGAGCTTTCTTTTGTTCTTAGTCAGCAGGCCACGCAGGTAAGCGGATCACAAAGGTCGTATGGCCGTCTCTGGAGACGCATCCGACGGTGCCGTCATGGGCGTCAACCAATGATTTGACGATTGCCAAACCTAGCCCAGCATTGTTTGTAGCACCATCTCTACGTGCGGGATCAGCTCTATAGAAACGGTCAAACAGGCGGGGCAGATGCTCTGCTGCTATCTCCTCTCCGAGGTTCGTCACTGACACGATGATCATTCTACCCAATGACTCGATTTTTACGGAGATAGTGCAGTCAGGTGGCGTATACCTGAGCGCATTAGAAAGTAAATTCGAGATCATCCTGTCCAACATCGTACCGTCACCATAGACCGCGCCGTGTCCGGAGACTTGTAGCTTTACTCCGGTGTCTTCTGCCAGCAACTGGTAATACTCGAAAAGTTTTTCGACCACCGAACGCAACTCGATTTTCTCTTTGGCAGGTAGAACCAGTCCGTTGTCCGACTTTGCTAAGAAAAGCATGCCATCAATAATGCTCGAGAGCCGGTTGAGATCCTCCAGGTTGGAATAGAGATTCTCTTCATAAGTGTCCGGTGCACGCTTCTGTGAAAGGATGACTTCGGTGTGTGTGCGCAGGTTGCTGATAGGGGTTCGTAGCTCGTGCGCAATATCGGCTGAAAAATTGGACAGCCGAACAAAAGACTCTTCTAGGCGAGCAAGCATGGCATTGAAAGAAGATACAAGGCTCTCAAGCTCACGAGGCACCGAGTCCATCGGGATGCGCTCCTTCAGCGAGCCGGCTGACATTGACGCCGCGACTTGCGTCACTTGTGCGACCGGCTTCAACCCGCTCCGCGCCACCAACCACCCTAACGCTGCGCTGACCAGAGCGCTGATAGCCAGCCCAATGACCAGCCACCAGCGCAAAGTTTTAACAAAATGCATATGGCTGGTGATGTCCATACTCAACCATGCGGTTAGTGGCTCAGCTTCATTCACTAAATGAACTTGGGCCTTCATGCCTCTGTAAGTATGGCCGCCAGCCGTCCACTCCAACAAACCTTCCCCAGCCTCATGAACCGCTGCGGTAGGTTGTGTAGCTCCGTTGGCAGTAGCGAAGATCGTCCTTCCACCTTTGGTGACAATCGATGCTGAAAGCTCCTGATGGGCACCGAGCAGAGCTTGCAGTTGTAACACCACTTCTGAAGAGTCTACGGAGCCAGCCTCGCCATCCATGATTTGCCGAATGGATTCGAGCTTTTCCGTCATCGCTTGACGGTCGAGGGCTTTGAAGTGCTGTCTACTAAACGCATCGAAGGTAAAGCCTGCTACAACCAGCACGGCTACCACGGCACAGACAAACATCATGCTCAAACGGAAGGTAAGAGATACACGCTTCATTCAGTATCCGGCGCATCTAGCATGTAGCCCATTCCCCTGGTGGTCTGAATCAGCTTAGTGTCGAAATCATCGTCGATTTTGGCCCGGAGCCGGCGAATTGCTACTTCGATCACGTTGGTATCACTGTCGAAGTTCATATCCCAAACCTGCGATGCGATCAGTGATTTTGGCAGGACTTCCCCTCTACGGCGCATTAGGAGTTCTAAGAGGGAGAATTCCTTGGCGGTGAGGTCAATGCGTCGACCTGAGCGTGAGGCACGGCGCTTTAGCAGGTCGACCTCCAGATCCCCGATCTTGATAGATGTCTGATTGGGCACGGCGGATCCGCGTCGAAGCAAGCTTCTGACGCGAGCTAGTAACTCGGAAAATGCGAAGGGTTTAACGAGATAGTCGTCCGCGCCCAACTCCAAACCTTTAACCCGATCATCGACTCCATCCCTGGCCGTTAGAAAAAGCACAGGGACTGAGTTCCCGGATGCACGTACACCCCGAATGACTTCCCAGCCATCAACGCCCGGCATCATCACATCCAGAATCAGGAGATCGTAGGTCTCGCTCAGCGCTTGATGTAGCGCCTCTGTCCCCGTCACCACCCGGTCGACACTGAAACCTGCCTCCACGAGGCCCTGCTGTAGGTACATTCCGATTTTGGGTTCGTCTTCTGCGACTAAGAGTTTCATGCCCAAGCTCCGGTTTGCGGTGTTCTAGTGTGCTACCAATCTGACAACTGTGCGCAAGCTTACGTAAATGTAATTGCCTCAACAGCCAACGGATCGCCCTAGTACCACGACAGGTCGGTATGTGAAGGGCTGGATGAAATGAAGTGGCTGGCGGCTTACAAAAATGTAATCAGCGATCTGAGCTTTTTGCGCTTAACCTGCCTCCAACCACTGCGGAAGCACGACTGCTGGCCAAGACTAGGACTTGCAGAGCAACCGCATACTAAAACGCTACGGGGTACATCGAATGTTCAAACGAAAGCTATCGCTCGCCGTGGCCTTGATGATTTGTGGTGTAGCGCAGGCAGCTGAGCCGCTCACAATCGATGTGCATCGTGACGCGAACTGCGGATGCTGCAAGGAGTGGGTCAAGCACCTCGAATCGAATGGATTCAAGGTGGTCGACCACGTGGAAACCAATATGAGCGCTATCAAGCAGAACTTGGGCGTGCCACAGGGACTCGCTTCATGCCATACGGCTGTGATCGACGGCAAATTCGTGGAGGGTCATGTCCCAGCGGATGAAATCAAGAAGCTGAAGGGGCGTTCAGACCTCGCAGGAATTGCAGTGCCAGGCATGCCGGCAGGTTCTCCTGGTATGGACTACGGCCAGACTAATCAACCTTATCAAGTCCTGGGGCTCACCAAGGCAGGTACGCAAGAGGTGCTCGCTGACTACCCGATCAGTCGATAGTCGATGTCAAAATCTGAGTACCCTCGGGGTCGCTCGGATCTACTAGCTCCTGGATCACCCTTGAGCCATCTCGATTGAGGGGCTCAATGTTCCTAGCCAAGCCACCAAGCAAACGATGACGACAGCACAGGTCGCTTCGATCAAGACACTTTTCTTCAAAGCAGTTGCTGCCATCCTGTAATCCCCTGCTTCTAGAGCGCGCTCTAGTGAGGGACTCAGGAAGAAACGATTGAGGGTAGCAAGTCCAATCATGCCGGCGAAAAGCAGGACTTTAATCAGGAGAAGAATACCATAGGTGCTAGTTACGAGTTCGATCACTGTCGGCCCGACAATGAAGAGATAATTTGCGACGCCAGTAATTATGATTGTGCCAACAATAAATCCGCCCGCTGTTTCGAATCCTTTAAGCGCTCGTGACAGCACTCTAACGAGTTGCTCCGAATTAGCCCCTTTAATCCTCAACATGAGACTAAAGGCCGCGAGCGCTCCGATCCAGCCGCCAGCGGCGAGGAGATGCAGAATATCAGCTGCAAAGTGCCAGAATCGCTGAGTACCTTCGTCCATCGCCCCATGACCTGTCCACGCGAGCGTGGATAAGGCGATACTGCCTGCCAAGGTAGCAACCCAGAGACTTCCTGTTGGCCATCGCTTGCTCTGACTTCCGACAGAAATCACCACTGCTAATGAAATCATGCGTGTCACCCAGCTATAGCCCACCTCAGTTTCGTACACCATCATTTCCAGATGGGGTAGCAGCTCCGCCCAGTCGGATGCGCCGCTCATATTTTTTGCCATGACGATGAAGGTTGCTATCGACAAAAACACACCAACAGCAGCGATGCCAGGTAGTAGCGACCCAAAATGCAACACCGCGCCTGAGACGCGCTCTTTTCCCCGAAAGCTGTAAAGCCCGAAGACTGCTAGGCCGAACAGGAGCATCAGGTCTAAGTAGAGCGCGAATCGCAGCACCACATTTAATGAGTCGCTCATACTTATTTCACTTTGAACGTTACGGCGCCGGTGATCGGGTGGGTGTCGGACGAAACGGCTCTCCACTCCACTTTATAGGTGCCAGTTGTGAGAGGTGAGACAGGGGTAACGATCATCGTTTTAGGATCACTGCCGCCGGCCACGCTCGCCTTCACACCCATAGGTGAGTTTGGCATACCAGGCATGTCGGTCATGATCAACTTGGCTCCGGAAAACTGAGTTACCAAATTCTCGGAAAAGTGCAGCTCAATTTTTGCTGGGGCCTGACCGTTCTCACCTTCAGCCGGAGTTGAAGACAACAACTTTGGGTGAGCTTGCGCAACTGCACTGAGCAGTAGGCTGGATGAAATAGCTACGGCAACAACACAAGACTTGAAAACAGACATGCAAGGCTCCTCACAGCGCTTAGCTGTTGTAATGAGGTTAGGTAATTATTTGGTGCCGCTAACTTCGATTTAGAACCACACTCGGACGCCGAGCACTAGGCGTGCTTCGTTATTATCTTCGCCTTCATCGCGGGCATAGTCTGCGGTTTTGCCGTAAGCCCGATTCCAAGTTACACCGACGTAAGGTGCGAATTGCGGACAGATTTCGTACCGGAGCCGCAAACCAATCTCACTTTCAGACAGCCCTGATCCAACTCCACGTTGGGGATCGTTTTTGCCATAAAAATTGAATTCTGCCGTCGGTTGCAGAATCAGCTTATTGGTAAGGAGAATGTCGTAGTCACCCTCCAATCGAGCAGCGGTCTGGCCACCTTCACCCAGATAAGCAGTAGCCTGGGCCTCGAAATTGTAGAGCGCTAGGCCCTGAATACCGAAAGCAGCCCACGTTTGTGGGTCGCCTGGTTTGAAGTCTTGACGAACCCCACCGACTAAATCCCACCAAGGGCTAATGGAGTGGCCCCAAAGTGCCTGAACCTCTGCTTCTTCAGTCTTCCCATTGGTGCGCTCACCTTCGGAGCGCAACCATAGCCGATCAACATCTCCCCCTATCCAACCTTGTGCTTCCCAGTTCAGCGCGCTTCCATCGTCAGCATCCTGCCATTCCAGTTTCTCAAATATAAAAAATGAGTTGATTGCAGTGTCATGAACTTCATGACCACCAGGGGCGTTATAGACTGCGGCTCTGTCAGCATCGGTAAGTGGTGGTATCGGAGTCCGGCTTTGAGTTAGTGGTTGCTTGGCGGGCTGCATACCCTCCTTTTTGCTGTGATCCATGCCCTTCATCTGGCTGTGATCCATGCCCTGCATCTGGCTGTGATCCATATCCTGCATCTGGCTGTGATCCATACCCTGCATCTGGCTGTGATCCATACCCTGCATCTGGCTGTGATCCATGCCCTGCATTTGGCCGTGATCCATGCCCTGCATCTGCCCAGCGGCCACGCCCTGGCTAGACTCAGCAGCTGCCGGCAAGGCAACACCAGCAGTGAGAGCGACCGTGAGTACAGCCGAGTGCATGCGAGTCCCGCTTAAGAAATTACTCATAGCCATCTCCTTACTCCTCCACGCGCACTTCACGGAACATGCCCATTTCCATGTGGTATAGGAGATGGCAGTGATAGGCCCAGCGTCCCAGCGCATCGGCAGTCACCCGGTAGCTGCGCTTTGATCCTGGCGGCATATCGATGGTGTGTTTGCGGACAAGGAATTGCCCGTTTTCATCTTCAAGGTCGCTCCACATCCCATGCAGGTGGATGGGGTGAGTCATCATGGTGTCGTTCACAAGAACGAACCGAACTCGCTCGCCGTACTTCAGTTTTACCGGCTCGGCGTCTGAAAACTTCACGCCGTTGAAAGACCAGGAAAATTTCTCCATATGACCGGTCAAGTGCAGTTCAATAGTGCGACTTGGCTCACGGCCATCTGGATCCTCAAACGTGCTTTTTAGATCAGAGTACGTCAGCACCTTTCGACCATTGTCGCGAAGGCCCATGCCAGGATCATCGAGCTTCGGAGAGGTCGACATTGCTTGCATGTCGACGAGGGGATTGTTGGACTCTGTGGCTGGGTGCGACTGCATTTCTCCCATACCATTCATGCCGCCCATGGGCACATTGCTGTGATCCATTCCCTGCATGCTGGGCATGCCTTGCATAGCACCAGAGCTATCTTTCATGGCTCCGCCGTCCATACCTGACATACCCTGCATCGAGTCGTCTCCCATACCGGCCATTTTGCTGTGATCCATTCCAGCCATATCGCCCATACCGGCCATCCCACCGTGATCCATACCGGCCATCCCCATGTCGGCCATGGTGACTAGAGGACGAGGGTCTAGCGCAGGCACTGGAGCTGTCATGCCAGACCGGATAGCCAAGGTGCCTCTGGCGTAACCCGACCGATCCATCGACTGCGCAAACAGTGTGTAGGCCTCTTGCGTGGGTTCGACGATCACGTCAAACGTCTCGGCGGTGGCGATTCTGAACTCATCCACGATTACAGGTTTGACGTACTGGCCATCAGCAGCCACAACAGTCATCTTCAAACCAGGGATACGTACATCGAAGTAGGACATGGCTGAACCATTGATGAACCTTAACCTAAGCTTTTCGCCAGGTTTGAAGGTGCCAGTCCAGTTGGAGTCCGGAGACTGTCCGTTCATCAAGTAGGTGTACGTCGCACCACTGACGTCTGCGATGTCAGTAGGGTTCATCTTCATCTCGGCCCACATCTTGCGATCAGCGACGGTTGCTGACCAACCTTTGTCAGCCACGTCATTGATGAAGTCACCCACTGTTCGCTTATGGGTGTTGTAGTAGTCCGCCTGTTTCTTCAGTGTTTTCATCAGCGAATCAGGATTTTCATCAGTCCAGTCGCTAAGCATCACCACGAGGTCGCGGTCATACTCGAAAGGTTCAGGTTCTTTGGCATCGATGACCAGTGGGCCGTATACACCAACCTGTTCTTGGAATCCGGAGTGACTGTGATACCAGTACGTTCCGTTCTGCTTGACCTTGAACTGATAAACGTACATGCCATCAGGCTCAATCCCATGAAAGCTCAGACCTGGCACACCGTCCATGTTTGCCGGAAGGATAATCCCGTGCCAGTGTATAGAAGTCATATCCTTGAGGCGGTTCTTGACCCGCAACGTCACGGTATCGCCTTCCCGCCAGCGCAGCTGTGGCCCAGGAATCCCGCCATTTATAGTCATGGCCGTCCGAGAGTTCCCAGTAATATTTACCGGTGTTTCTCCGATGAAGAGGTCAAACTCTGTACCTAACAAGACATTGGTCTCGCCCGCTCTAGGGGCGGCCCAGATAGGGGTATGCCAGAGGCCTAGACCACCGAGAATCCCGCCTGCGGTGAGTCCCTTCACAAAGGTGCGCCGAGAGGTTTTGGCTTGCATACCGATTCATGTCCCGTCAGTCGAATGTTAGATGTGCGCACTGGGCGTGCCCCCGAGGGCTAACGCTAGACGAGCTGGTGTGCTTGATGTATCGAAAGATGACATAAGCCAGCAAACGGGATGATTACATTTCAGTAAGCTGGTTGGCTCAGCAATGGTGAGGCTGCTTTTCAGCCTTGAGCTTTTGTTGTGCAATATTTTCTTGCGCCCCAGCTCCTGGGGCAGACTTTCCGGTGGCCATTGCCGTCTCGCGAGCTCGTTCCATGCGCTCAACCGCACGGTCGCCGCCACCTTCGGCAAAGGCCAGGGACGATATAGCCAGGCTGAATGTAAGAATCACAACGTTGGTTGCTTTCATAGTGCATCTCCTTCAAGGAATTGACTCTCGATGAAACCAGAGAGTTTGAGCGTCAGCTCGATGAGGATGATGAGGGGACGCACCTGTCAGCACGCTTAGCCAGTGATTACACTTTTGACAGCACATGGAGAAACTCAAAATCTGAAAGATCGACGGCGTCATGAAATTTGACCGCACCAGCGAACCGACAGCCGGCTGCATAAATTGATGTAGATCAACCGTGGCACTTCAATGTGGCGTATGTTGAAAAATCAAAATCTGCTAATCAGTACCGGAGATTCTCCATGTTCTGGTTTCGCCATCGTCAACCAACGTTCATACGCCTCGCCGTCGTGCTGTGGGTGTTAGCGTTTGGTCTGGCAGCGACCCAGGGATGTCTGGTACAGCCCAGCCACAATCCGGCTACAACTCATGTCTCGCTGAACACCGCGCAAGATCACGATAGCCACGCCGCCCATGCCCTCGGTTGCCTTAAGCACTGCGCCGATGCGGCAATAGCCGTAAGTCCTTCGCTCCATCTTCAAGTATTTGACCTGTTCAGTTGGACGTTTCTGCTCCTTATCCCAGCGTTGCTGATTTTGTATCCCGCCAATCCCTCCGCTTTTGCCTTTCTTGCATTACGGCGCCCTCTACCGGCCAGACCTCCTTCCCGCCTGATTTTCGTCCGTTTCAACGATTAATCCGACCTTCTGCGCGCCGATTCTCGGCGCCCTGTCTGACTGCGCCAACCTGGCGCGGCTTGGTATTACCTGAGTTGTCCTGACCCTTTGGAGATTGCCATGCATGCCACATTGAAATTTTTCCTCGCCACCCTGCTCGTGAGCAGCCCACTCATCGTCTCGGCAGTCGATGAGCATCACCCGGAGGGGCAGACCGCGCCCGCCAAGACAAGCGAGGCAGCTACGCCGATGCAAAACAATGTCATGACCGAGCAAATGCAAAAAATGCAGGCTGCACACGACAAGGCAGCCGCAGCCAAGACCCCAGCCGAGCGACACGCCGCCATGCAGGAGAGCATGAAGACGATGAAGGACAGCATGGCCGTGATGCATAAGAACTGTCATGGCAAGGGCATGGACGGCAACAAAGACGGCATGGACATGGGAATGATGAACATGATGATGAAAATGATGGATCAGCAAACGAGCATGATGAACATGCCGATGAGCAAGTGACGCGCACAAGCCTGTAGGCAATGCAGCGACGGTTTTACTTTAGCCAATATGCCAAGGGTAAAACTGCCGCCCGTTGCACCTTTACGACGTATCACTAAACAGCACTCCCTCAGGAGTACAGAACCATGATGAATTCACCACATTCCGCTAACACCGCTCCAACATTTTTGAGGAGCAAACCCGGCATAGCGCTGGGCATGCTGCTGGTGATCGTGCTGTTCTATCTAGCAAGAGAACACTACGGCCATATGCTGGGCTTACTGCCTTACATGATTTTGCTGTTGTGCCCGCTGATGCATTTTTTCGGGCACCACCACGGTGGTCACAGTCATCACGGCGAAACCTCAGTCTCAACCAAAGATGCGAACAGGAGTTAGCTCATGCACACCCCTGAGGTTCGTCAAGAGCACGGCGCAATACAGAACTTAGAATCTCAACCCACCGACTCCCTTGACCCGGTATGTGGCATGAACGTCAGTAACGACAGCCAGTTCAGCACGGAATATGAGGGGCAAAACTACCGGTTCTGCAGCCAGAAATGCCAAACGACATTCAGGGCAGCGCCCGAGCGTTATCGAATATCTCAACTGAAAATCGAACAAATCCCTCAGACAACAGCAGAACCCTTAACGGGTGCCGCTGAATACACATGCCCCATGCATCCGGAAATTCGCCAGATCGGCCCCGGCGTCTGCCCTAAGTGCGGCATGACCTTGGAGCCGGTGATTCCCGAATTGGAGGAAGAAGAGAACTTAGAACTCAGGGACTTCACCCGGCGCTTCTGGTGGACATTGCCACTGACAGTGATCGTAACCGTGCTGGCAATGGGTGGCCATGCCCTGGAGTTGTTCCATGGCACCACGCAAAATTGGGTCGAGCTGGGATTGGCTACTCCCGTCGTGCTGTGGGCTGGCTGGCCGTTTTATGTGCGTGGTGTGCGTTCGGTGATTCAGCGAAGTCCGAACATGTGGACGCTAATCGGCCTCGGCACGGCGGCGGCCTTCCTTTACAGCGTCGTGGCCACCCTGACCCCCGATGTATTCCCCAGCAACTTCATGATGGAGGGCCGCATCGGTGTGTACTTCGAAGCGGCGGCTGTGATCATCTCACTGACCCTTCTCGGCCAGATGCTTGAACTCAAGGCTCGCTCGCAAACCTCGGCTGCCATCAAGTCGCTGCTTGGACTGGCACCCAAAACTGCGCGACGGATCAATGCCGATGGCACGGAAGAAGACATCCCTCTGACGCACGTACACAGCGGCGACACGTTACGTGTTCGACCGGGCGAAAAAGTGCCTGTCGACGGCCAGGTGATACAAGGCGAAAGCGCTGTAGATGAGTCGATGCTCACCGGCGAACCGATACCGATCATGAAGAGAGCCGGCGACGCGCTGATTGGCGCCACTCTCAACATCCACGGCAGTCTGGTGATGCAGGCGCAGAAGATAGGATCAGCGACCCTGCTCGCACAGATTGTGCAGATGGTTGTGCAGGCACAACGCTCAAAAGCGCCGATGCAACGGCTGGCAGATGTGATTGCCAGTTACTTTGTGATTGTGGTGATTGCTATCGCCGCGCTGACTCTACTCGGCTGGGGGCTGTGGGGGCCCCAGCCAAGTTGGGTGTTCGGACTAATCAACGCTGTCGCGGTCATGATCATCGCCTGTCCCTGTGCCCTTGGCCTAGCGACACCGATGTCAGTCATGGTTGCCACCGGCAAGGCTGCTGGCAGTGGCGTATTGTTTCGCGATGCCGCCGCCATCGAAAACCTGCGCAAGATAGACATCTTGATAGTCGACAAAACTGGCACCCTCACTGAAGGTCGACCAGCGTTCCATAGCGTCGAGGCCGTACACGGATTTACTCAGGATGAAGTGTTGCGCCTGGCCGCAAGTCTCGATCAGGGCAGCGAGCATCCATTGGCCCACGCCATCGTCGAGCAGGCTCGTGCCGCAGGGCTAAAACTGGTGACACCTGAAACCTTCGAGTCAGCCTCAGGTATCGGTGTAAGCGGTCAGGTGGAGGGTCGCCGCCTGATGCTAGGCAATACCGCGTTGATGCAGGAGGCGGGCGTTTCCACCGAGAGCTTGCAAGCACATGCCGAGAAGCTACGCGGCGACGGTACGAGCATCATGTACCTGGCAATCGATGGCGCCCTGGCGGGTTTGCTGGCTGTTGCCGACCCCATCAAACCCACCACGAAGCTGGCCGTCGAGCGTCTGCAGGCGGATGGCGTCAAGGTCATCATGGCCACTGGCGATGGCCTTACGACTGCTCGCTCCGTAGCTCGCCAATTGGGCATCGAGGAGGTTCACGGCGAGGTCAAACCGCAAGATAAAAAACGTCTGGTGGCATCTCTGCAACAAGCCGGACACCGGGTGGCGATGGCCGGCGACGGAATCAATGATGCCCCCGCACTGGCTCGCGCTGATGTAGGTATCGCCATGGGCACTGGCACTGACGTGGCGATGAACAGCGCTCAGGTCACCCTGGTCAAGGGGGATCTGCTCGGTATCCTGCGTGCTCGCAGCCTGTCAGTCGCAACGGTGAGAAATATGCACCAGAACCTGACATTCGCCTTCCTTTACAACGCCATGGGTATCCCACTGGCTGCCGGCTTGTTCTTTCCACTTACCGGTCACCTTCTGTCACCGCTCATTGCCGCACTGGCCATGAGCGTGAGCTCGGCGTCGGTAGTATTCAACGCCTTGCGTCTGCGCCAGGCTTCCATTGATTGAGTGAAAACGACCGCTTGACCTTGCCATGACAGCAAGGTTGAGGATAAGCCTACGCCGCAGAAAAGCCTCATGCGTCCGTCTTTCCATGATCAACTTTGTTGTGAGGAGTCACCAATGAAAACTGTTGAACTGCAAGTCCAAGGCATGAGCTGTGGTTCATGTGTCAAACATGTCACCGAAGCGTTGCGCCCACTTGAAGGCGTCAGTGACGTAGCGGTGGATTTACAAGCCGGACGGGTGAAGGTTAGCGGCGATTCGGACAGCCAAGCGCTGCTTGCGGCCCTGGAGAACGCGGGCTATCCAGCACAGCTGGCGACAGTGGAAAGCGTAGCGATTAAGAAAACTTCGGGCTGTGGCGGGAACGGCGGCGGATGCTGCGGTAGGTAAGTATTATTTTTAACTGGAGAACTCGAATCACCTCGACCTCGGTGGAGTTGCGGTGCTGGATATGCCCGCTGGTTCGCCTGGAATACAGCCAATCCAAACAGGCCGGTTGAGTCAGGACGGGGCGCGATCTATTCCGCGCACGCCGAGCATCTTGCACATGGGTTATTGCATGCCTTGCCGGTCGGAAAGCTTCCGCCAAGTTTAAAGGGGGCCCGGCTTGAGGCTGAGCTGGGAATGTAGATCGAACTCCGAGACCCAGCCCAATCAAACTTTTCAACAAACTCCTTGTTGTCCGAGCCCAGACCTGCACCGGAAGGCCATAGGTGGTCAGCCTCAACCGAACATTTTGTTATTTCGTTCATGTCCAACGGTAATCCAAAACGGGTAATGTTAGGGTTTAGAATCAGGGACGACACACATGGCTTTGAAGATTCGTACGGCGGTGATAACAGATGCAGTAAGCATCCAGCGCATTTACGCCCCCATTGTTTCAACAACGGCAATTTCGTTCGAAGAGATCCCGCCAAGCGCTGAGGAAATCGCACAGCGGATAGCGACCACGCTTCAGACATATCCCTATTTGGTTGCCGAAGAGGGAGGAGAAATCAAGGGCTATGCCTATGCAAGCCAACATCGGGCCCGCCCGGCTTACCGATGGGCTGTGGACGTAACGGTGTACATAGCCGAGTCGGCGCGCCGTCAGGGTATTGGCCGCCAACTCTACGAAACTTTGCTTCCGATGCTAGATAAACAGCAATATCGCGCAGCTTATGCTGGAATTGCGCAACCCAATGAAGGCAGTGTGGGTCTTCATGAGTCGCTGGGATTCGTCCACATCGGCACGTATCCAGAGGTGGGCTTCAAACTTGGGATATGGCACGACGTCGGTTACTGGCGGCTCGGGCTGTGCCAGGAAACTCCGCCTCTAGAGCCTATTCTCTTCCCCCAGCTTGAATCCGCATCTCAGTAAGTGCATCCGCTGTACGTCGGGTGCCATCAAACTATGCCAGTGAGATAGCTTTGCACTGGCTTGACTACATCGAGCGGTGAGGGTTAGACCAGCAACATGCTTAGACATGACCGGTAGAGAACGACCCATAGCGGTCATCCAGTGCAAGTGATTATGCATGCGCTTTCTTCAGGCCTTTCAATCGCACAATCGCTCTTTGCACAGCGGCCATTTTTTCGGGCCGTTTCATGCGTTTCCACTTTCTGATGTCTTCCTTACTTCGCCCGCAACTAACACATAGGTCACCACTCAACTGGCAAACTGAGATACAGGGATTTTCGATTTCTTTAGCCATTGTTAGTTACCTTTGTCCGCGCTTGTTTGAGCCAAACGATTTTTCCAGTTGCCCCCATGCGTACGTTGGCATTCCTCCTCAGAGTCGAAGCGGAAATTGCGGTCTGAAAGGTTCAAGTTGATGCCGGCCTCATTCAGCGCGATGGCAGTCAACTCAACAATGCGCGCCTTCGCGTTAGCCTGAGCGAGCTTCTTGTTAGCCAGAGTTTCGAACACCCAGATTACCTTTAGGGTTTCAGCCAGCGCATTCATGTCGGCGGTGTGGGTGAGCCAAGTAAATCCTTCGATCTCCCCTTTCGCTGTTTCGCATGCTTCGGTGAGCGTGGTAATTAATCGACGCTCGATCCGCGCAAGCTCACGTTTCCCAAGTGGCATCGCAAGTTCCTATGAAGTCGGGGTCAGTGAGTCGGTTAATCAAACCAATCGAAACTCGACTGTAAGGTGGCTGACTTCATGGACAGGCTTGAGTCGTTCACGAATGCTTTCTGCGTTCGCAGTAGATTCGCCAAGGACGCTTACGATAGCCGCATGCGCTTCTGGCCCGACCCGCCAGACATGCAGGTCTGTAATGGTTGCATCACCCGGTTTTTCAACCAGCTCGCGGATCTCATCTGCAACGTGCTCATCAGTTTGATCCAGCAGTACAGCAGAGGTGACACCCATCAAACTCCATGCCCAACGCGCAATAACAATGGCGCCCACAATGCCCATTACCGGATCCAGCCACACCCATCCGAGATACCGGCCAGCGAGCAGTGCTGCAATTGCCAGGACGGAGGTCAGAGCGTCCGCTATCACATGGACATAAGCTGATTTCAGGTTGTTATCACCATGCCCATGCCCATGATGATCATGATCGTGCCCATGGCTGTGACCGTGGCCAAGCAGAAGCGCGCTCACAATGTTTACGATCAAACCCACAATCGCAATGAGCGTAGCGGTTCCGAATTGAACCTCCGTCGGCTGCAAAAGGCGCATGACCGACTCTACGGCGATTACCAAGGACACCATGCCGAGAATGAGCGCCGATGCAAATCCACCTAAGTCTCCAACCTTGCCCGTACCGAAGCTATAGCGACTGCTGGAAGCGTGGCGTTTTGCGTAACCGTAGGCAGCTGCAGCGATGCCCAAAGCGCCTGCATGGGTTGCCATGTGAAAGCCGTCGGCAAGCAAAGCCATCGAGCCAGTGATATAGCCGGCGACGATTTCGCCAACCATCATCACCACCGTTAGCGCCACAACCCAAAGGGTACGCTTGGCATTTTCTTCGTGTGCTGACCCAAGGAACACGTGGTCATGTACGTGGTTAATTTCGATGTTGTGGCTGCTGCTCATGAGCATGTACCTGGATTTTTCATTTGGAGTAGCGGCGAATGGCTTCAAGAAGCTCTTCGACACCCTTGTTGCGCTCTTCATCGCTAAGCGTTGGGCTCGCTACATGCTCTCTGGCGTGATCCTCAATAATTTCGTCCATCAATCCGTTGATAGCTCCACGTGTGGCAGCTACGAGATGCAAGGTTTTCGCGCAATCGGCATCCGATTCGAGCGCACGCTCAACGGCCTGGATTTGCCCCGCGATGCGTTTTACTCGCTTGAGAAGATCGTCTTTGTTTGAAGCTATATGGCCCATGGGAGAACTCCCTCTGACTGTGCATAAGCGCATGATAGGTATACCCCCTATACCTATGCAAGCGCCGTTTGACGGAAAGCTCATGAACAGCTATTTGCTGAAACTGAGGCTTCAAATAGGAGGAAGGGCGGAACAGGATGACCAGGTCTCTGCTATTGGCCGCTCGTTGCTATGATGCTGCCAAAGCGAGCAGGTCAAATCAGATGCAATCGTTGGTCGGGTCGACTGCAAACGAGGGCCGAGCGGAGTGCGAGTGGCACTCCGAGGCCACGTACTTCGGGAGGGATCAAACCCTGTTGCCATTCTCATCAATGACGACTTGTCCGTCTTCCTTGACGAAACTGCCGCTCTGCTCCTGAGGCAGAAGGTCTAGAACGGCCTCTGACGGGCGACACAAACGTGTGCCCAACGGCGTCACGACGATGGGGCGATTGATCAGGATAGGGTGAGCCATCATGGCATCGATGAGCTGCTCGTCAGTCAGCGATGCAACGCCCAATCCCAGCTCCTCGTACGGAGTGCCTTTGATACGCAAAAGAGCCCGCACCCCGATACCCATATCTCCAATGAGTCTGACAAGTGTGGTGCGATCAGGCGGGGTCTTCAGATACTCGATAACCGTCGGTTCTTCCCCGCTGTTACGGATCAACTCCAAGGTGTTGCGAGAGGTGCCGCATTCGGGGTTGTGGTAGATCGTGATCTGGCTCATATCGCTTCCTCGTGCTGACGTTAGATGGAGCGCTGGTTGACGCGTTTGGACAGATCTTCGGCGGACTCTTTACGCTCGGAGTACCGATCAACCAAGTAATCCTGGCGATCCCGCAACAACAGGGTGAACTTCATCAGCTCTTCCATCACATCCACGAGACGGTCGTAGTACGAGGAAGGTTTCATACGGCCTGCTTCATCGAACTCAGTGAATGCCTTGGCCACGGAAGACTGGTTAGGGATGGTAAACATCCGCATCCACCGTCCAAGTACCCGCAGTTGGTTAACCACGTTAAAGGATTGGGAACCGCCACAGACCTGCATCACAGCAAGGGTTTTGCCTTGCGTAGGTCGTACAGCGCCCATCGCCAGCGGAACCCAGTCAATTTGGGCCTTGAAAACTGCGCTCATGGAGCCGTGACGCTCAGGGGAGCACCAAACCTGCCCCTCAGACCATTGCATCAGCTCCCGCAGCTCAGCGACCTTGGGATGTGTATCAGGAGCGTCATCCGGCAGCGGTAGCCCTGATGGGTCGAAGATCTTGGTTTCAGCGCCAAACTCATTCAGCAGGCGTGCCGCCTCTTGCGTGACTAGCCGGCTGAATGAGCGCTCTCGCGTTGATCCATACAGCAGAAGAATGCGAGGTTTATGGAGCGAAGGCGTACGAGGCGACAGTTGCTCTAACGAAGGAATGTCGATCAGGTCGGCGTGTACGTTCGGCAATGTGTCTTGCATAAAAACTCCTATGGCGGCGCCAGGTTGGGCACCGCCTCGGTTGGTCTTTAAAGCGAACCGATGCGACTCAGCTCAGCTTTCAACTGGTCAGCGCTAAGGGTGTTCAATGGCAGCGCAAGAAATGCGCTCACGCGCTCGTGAATTTTGGCGAGTGTGGTTTCGAACGCTGCGGTAATGTCTGTTTCCGACCCGGTGGCATCGGACGGATCAGCCAGGCCCCAATGTGCCTTCAAGGCTGGGCCGAAGAAGATGGGGCATGCTTCTCCTGCAGCCCGATCACAGACCGTGATTACGATGTCAGGAGGCGAACCCTCAAACGCATCTGAAGCCTTGCTGCTCAAGCCCGCCGTGGAGATACCCGCCGCCTCCAGCGTTTGCAATGCGCGTTGATTCACCCGGCCACTGGGAAAGCTTCCTGAGCTGACGGCTTCAACACCCTCGGGCGCCAGGTGGTTGAAAAGCGCCTCGGACAGAATGCTGCGGCAGCTGTTGTGGGTGCACATGAACAAGACTTTCATCAGACGATTCCTTGATTCAGAAACTGAGGCGCAGTGCCAAGGCGGACAATGTGGCGACGAGGATAGGTAAGGTCAGCACGATCCCAGTCTTGAAGTAGTAACCCCAACTGATCGTTATGTTTTTCCGGGCCAGCACGTGCAGCCACAACAGAGTGGCCAAGCTCCCAATTGGGGTGATCTTCGGGCCCAAGTCGCAGCCGATGATGTTGGCGTAAACCATCGCTTGCTGGATTACACCATCGACTTCGGCGGCATGAATGGACAAGGCGCCTACCAAAACGGTGGGCATGTTGTTCATGATCGAAGAAAGCAACGCTGTTAGCAGTCCTGTACCTAGGGCCGCGCCCCAAACGCCATAACCGGCGAACACGTTCAGGATCTGCGCGATGTGGTCGGTCAGGCCGGCGTTCTTCAGTCCATAAACAACCAGGTACATACCCAAAGAAAAAATCACCACCTGCCATGGCGCCTCTTTGAGCACCTTGCTTGTGTTGATGGCGTGACCACGCGCTGCGATGACATAGAGAATGAATGCACAGACCGCTGCAATGGCGCTGATTGGCACTCCCAATGGCTCAATGACAAAGAAGCCGATCAGCAGTAGTGCCAGCACCCACCAACCGGCGACAAAAGTGGCACGGTCGTGGATTGCCTCGTCCGGATTGTCCAGTTGGTTGAGGTCATAGGTCTTCGGTAAATCTTTGCGGAAGAACCACAGCAGCATGGCTAATGTCGCCGCCACGCTGACGATGTTTACCGGCACCATGATCGAAGCATATTCGTTGAAGCCGATATCGAAATAGTCGGCAGAAACGATGTTGACCAGGTTGGAAACCACCAGTGGCAAGCTCGCCGTATCGGCGATAAAACCAGCTGCCATGACGAATGCCAACGTAGCAGCAGGAGAAAAACGCAACGCCAGTAACATCGCGATCACGATGGGTGTGAGGATCAATGCCGCTCCGTCATTAGCGAACAGAGCCGACACAGCCGCGCCCAGCAAGACGATGAATGCGAATAGCTTACGAGTGCTTCCAGCTCCCCAGCGAGCCACGTGCAATGCAGCCCACTTGAAAAAGCCTGCCTCATCAAGCAGCAGACTAATGATGATGACAGCGATGAACGTCCCGGTGGCATTCCAGACGATTCGCCAAACCTCTGGAATGTCAGCAAGGGTAATGACGCCTGCCAGCAACGCAACGATGGCCCCCAACAATGCGCTCCAACCTACTCCGAGCCCCTTGGGTTGCCAGATGACGAGCACTATGGTGGTAATAAAGATCAATACAGCAATCAGCATTTCGTTAATCCGATTGGGGGCGTGAATCAGTTACACACGGCCTGATTGATGGGACGGTCGTTCATGCCGCATAGACGTCTAGCTTCGGTTTCCATCCATTGCTGATTGGCGTCTACGACTTCTTTCAAAACCGTAATTACCCACGCAGGCAAATCGGGATTCAGTCGGTAGTACACCCACTGACCTTGCCGACGATCCATCAGTAAACCGGCAGAGCGCAGCAATGCCAGATGACGAGAAATCTTCGGCTGACTGAGGTCGAGTGCCGCCGTTAGCTCGCAGACACACAGCTCGCCTTCACTCACGACGAGCAGGGATATTTTGGCTCGGGTGTCATCCGCCAGGCATTTGAATAAGGTGGTGGGGGTCATGGGTTCTGTCATAGATCCTCCAGGCATTTGGTCTTGACCAAAACGTAGATGAAAAGCACTTTGATGGCTGTGCTCAAGGTTGCCCCGCACGCATATGGAAAATCGAATATACGGATTATCGAATATTCGGTAAAGCGAATATTACTTTCTGCTAGTTTGGTTGAGGCTGTCGTTGTCCAAACGCGGGACGTCAAGGAGTTGAAGGGATGGGAAGTGACATGACGATCCAGGCAAATAAAATTGCCGGGGCGCAGTGGCAACGTTTTCGCGCTGCATTGGAATCCGCCAATCTGCCTGCAGACGATATTGACCTCCCTGGCCGAACCTTTTTTGAGTTCGCTATAGACGGTGAGACCGTCGGATGGGGAGGGTTTGAAACGCATGGGGCAGATGGGTTGCTTCGCTCGCTGATGGTAGTGCCGGCACACAGGTCGAAAGGAGTCGGGGTCGCAGTGCTTCGGGTCATTGAATCGATAGCCGCCGAGCAGGGGATTGCTCGGCTTCATCTACTGACGACAACAGCATCAGGATTTTTTGAGCACCAGGGATATGCAGTTAGTCAACGAGATACTGCGCCGCCTATGATTTTTCGAACGGGGCAGTTCATGGGACTCTGTCCAGGCTCGGCTTGCTATATGCGCAAGGCCTTACCTTCAAAAGGAGAACCGACAGCGCTGGCTAATAATCTGCCCGACTGATGATTTGGCTACAGGCGCTACGCGATGCCCTTTCGTAGTTGGCAAGAGCAACACTGACCATAAAACGTAGGTGCTCCGAGGCCTAGTGCTCACTGAGAGTCAAGAGGCATGTAGGTTAAGTGCCGTCCGAGCGTAGACCCGTGGGAAATGGCCCTTGAGCATCTGGGCTCAGACGGGCGGCTCCAAGCGGTCATAGATATGTGGAGTCGCGCCGCCCCTCTGCCCAGACCAGTCGTTGAGCACCTATCCACCGACAAGGTGAGCCAGGAAGTCCCTAACATACTGAAAATGCCCAGGAACGAGTCGGTGCCTTCGTACCGGCCACATTGCACGCTCGTCACGCTAGTGACTTCGTAGATGGGCTCATCGTACGACTGCCGCCGGAGCAGCTTTATAAGCCCTGCGAGGCTCTCGTACTGAAATCGCGCTAGGGATTTGACGTTCATGCAGGCTCCCCGAGGAGGCGAGTCAGCAACAATCCTAGTAGAATTTGTCCAGCTACGTGCCGTCCCTTTTGAGATGTTCTATGAACTCTGAGTTAACTGAAGAAGAAATGCGTCGCGCCCTGTTCGGAACGCCTCAGCCCGAAGAAAAAGCGTCTGCTCCTCTAGTACAAGAGCCTGTGCCAGAGGTTGTGTTCACGAAACTGGTGGCCGCTCCAACTGCCATGCAGAAGGTGGCGAAAGCATTCACACCCAGGCTTAGGGTCACGCTCCGGGTTGGAAACGAATTTGAAGGAAAAATGCGAGAGTTGATTCATGAGGCCGACACCTTGAGCTCGTTACTTGCCGGACAGGAGGCTGTGAAGGCTGCTAGGAAGAAGTACAGGTATGTCGAGGTGGTATCGGTTAAATCGATGTAGCCGGCTTGGGTGACCTAGCTAGGCGGCTGACTGAGCCATCCGTTTGTCCCTTGTACGTCGAGGCCCACGATGGGCCAGAGGGATGAAGATGGGCGCCCGTAGGGCGAGAACCTGGCAAAGCTAGGGGTCGGTTCACGACAGCCGTACCCCGAAGGAGCGAGCCCCAGTGGAGATACGGTGAATCGCCATCGAACAAGGAGGCAGTATGGTTGGTTCGCGTGCGAAGGCTGGCTTATCGGCGCATGGACTCGTCGATCTATTCGCACCCAGTCTTTCTAGCTGATGTCCGTCCTCAGTCCAACTACACATCTCCTAAGCGGAGATTGATGGAAGGCGAACTATGAAAGTGGTGCCACTTCCCGCTTGAGATTCGACTTCAATACTTCCGTGATGGGCGCTTACGATAGCAGATGCTATATACAGCCCCAGCCCGAGCCCCGCTTCAGCACCGTACTCGACGCCGCCTTGTAGATGTCGAATCAACGGATTGAAGAGGCCTGCCTTTGCGCTGTCTTCAATCGGAGGCCCAGCGTTTTGGACGGACAGCTCTGCGAATCCACCAACGATTTTTAAAGTAACGGTGACTGGGCTGCTACCGTCGCCGTGCTGAATAGCATTCCCAATAAGATTAGCAATGACCTGCTCCATCCTGGATTTATCAAACCTCCAGGGCAGGGTGTATCCAGATACCAAATCTATCTGTCGATCCGGGTGGTAGGCTCTAGCTTCTTCAACCATGCCCCTGCAGGTCTGCACCAAGTCGTCGCGCGCCATGCTGATTGGTATTCCTGAACCGAGCTGAGTACGTGTGAAATCTAATAGGTCACCCACAATTTTTATAGACCGTTTCACACTCGTATAAATACGCGACACATTCTTGGTAGGCTTGGGCGGGAGATCCCCTGCACGCAATAGAACCTCAGCGCTGAGTAATACAGCACCGAGCGGACTTCTCAGATCGTGACCGAGTACGCCAAGAAATACGTTTCGCGCTGTTTCTACCGCAGTCGCATAAGTCACTACAGACTCTGCAAGCGCCTGATCGATAGCTTCGTTGAATCGAATGACATCAGTAACTTCCTGATCCTTGGACACATGGTCAGGCGGCAGCCACAACGCTAGCACGCTGGTACGGAGGGCTCTGTACTCTGCGATCACTTGTCCGATGGTAAAACCTGAAGCATGTCGAAGCTCAGCGTGTGTTTCTGCGGAGGTGATACCGTTTAACCGAGGCGCATTTCCGTGGGATTTCAACATCCTTGCTTCATGACTCTGTGGAGTTTGGAGATCAGCGGCAATTGCTCGTAGCATGTGCTCTGCGTGATCTCTCAGGGCCAGAGCTTTCATTCCCTCCGTTGCGGGAGTTAGCGTCTTGGCAAAATCTTCCCACTGCTGAAGGATCGGTTCCATGTTCTGTAGAATGAAGTCAGCTAGGCGCATTGTGTGCTCCCCATTATAAAAAGTGGATTCTCTGGTCGATCAGCCTAAGCAATAAGGCGCCTCAATCAAGTATGCATTAGGTATTGCTCGGCCCACGCCTTCCATTGCGCCCTTGACTGCATAATGGGCAGAGTGTGCTCCACTGCCCCACTCCAACGCCAGACGATCCGGCAATCAGACTTCGACCAACGCATCACCTCAGCCTCATGCCGCCAAACGTTACACGAGCGTCTCCATATCGCTCCCTTCAGACGCGAGTTGATAAAGGGGAAGTAAGATCATCTGACACTGTGCTTCCGCAGATCCCTACGTGTTGGTTAGCCTCCGAAGAACCAGCGTATGGTGCGGTACGAGCCGAGCTTTGCCCCGAAGAAGCGATGGCAAGAGGGATAGCAGCCGACCGATTAAGTACTCAGGGGAGATCGCCCAAATGGAGACAGCGAGTAACGAGCAGGTTCTAAACGGCTACGCTTCTCTGTTTGCATGTTGGAAATTCCAATGTCCAATGCAGACCTACTCCCTTCCCTCCTCTACAAGATCAATCAGAACCAACTTGCGCTTGAAGCGGCAATCATGGAGCTCACGCTGTGGGTCGAACAACGCGGCACAGCGGAGGTTGCCTCCAACGTTCGGGGCGCTTTGGACACGATCTCCAAGAACGAAGAATTCATTAACATGACGCTGGCGGTGCTAATGACGCCAGATTGATCAGACGCTGCTTGAGTAACCCAACGCGCCCTTCGCGATCGATGGCACGCAGCAGAGTGGCCAAGCTTTCATGGTGGCAAAATCTAGTGCGACAAACGTCGCGAAGAAGCGATTCGCTCTTCTACGCTACCCCGGTCGTTACCGAAAAGCATAAACGTGTTCATGCAAGCTCCTCCCGCTACTACGAGGAAAACCCTGCAAGCGCATGCCTACAGGGTTTGTCGGTCAGTTTGAGCTCAATTGTGGCCGACCGGCCCGTTGCAGAATCAAGCGACACCAAAAATGTGTCACTCATCGTCCGGTAATAGCGATACTCGAAGATTAACATCCACTTCATCTACAAACGAGAGAACGTGCATGACTAACTGGAAGTGGATCAATCACATCAACTTCCACATGCGAAACGTATCTTCGAGACACCTGAGCGGAATCATCGGCGAGCACCAAGCTTCCTGGGGCAGCCCTAGATCCTGAAGCAAATCCGGTAGCGCCAGCAACAACCGGGCATCCGCCTGTAACCGATCGAACAACCATTCCGGATCTGCCCTATGCGCGAAGCGAGCACATACAGACCCCCAATCGACCGAACCTAATCGTTCAATATTTGTTGACCACCGAGTGATCCGCACAACACCCTCGATATCCATCACCATGGGCGCAAGATCGTAGATGGGTGCAAAGCTCACTCGCTCCTTGCCCCGGAGGATCGAGAGATTTCCACCATGGTTGTCAGTGTTCCCGACGATCTGATTGATTAAATCCCGTCGCAAGTATTCGCTAACCATGTCCGGTATTTCAGATTCTTGGCCAGCCGCAATCCATGTTTCCGCTAGCCGATCCACGACATCGAAATGACTCAAACAACTACCTCGATGCCTGACGCCACCTAATGAATACATTGACTCGACTGCGATGCGCTCCACATCCCCAGGAGAGACCTTCCGATCGAATCTTTGCATCCAAATGCTAGGCATCTTCGTTGCTTCGTGGGCCAGACCATCGGCGGCGATCGTGTCGACCCCTAACTTGCCCAGCGCGCGGTAATAGCAGTATTCGGAATGCAGGATGTCTCGGTCTAGTCTGGTTGCGGTGTTACGCGGGAATTTAACAAACCAATGCCGGCACACCTCCGCGTCGCTTAGCACCCCGTCGGGATAAAGCTGCCCCGAAGCATCTTCGACCAACAGCATTTTTGGAGCTTCACCGCCGGCCCCGAGAGCGCCGGTTATTGCCATCCCGTTCTCCTTGGCATGGTCGAGAAAACCCATGCCTTTTTGGACAACCTCCTCTCGGCTAGCCCCATTAGGCACTTTGCCTGCGGAATACAGCGTTTCTGCCGCGCTCTTTATGCGCAGGTGTCCAATGGGAGCAGCAGCAAATTGCTGCAACAGAAAGAAATCAATCGACATCCCTGGCGGTACTACCGATCTCGACAAGATGTGCCGACGTGCAGCACCAGCCGGGATGACATCGTGCAAAAAAGCTGGGGCAGTCTCACGCCGAATATCCCATTCCAGTGGGATAGTCGCACTGACGGCAGGCGCTTTTACCGTATCCAGTAGAATGTACTGATCCACAAGGTATTCGGGCACATAGTTGATGTTGCAGCGACTTCGTAGACTATCTCCAGGGGAATCGAAGCTGACCACCATTGCGTCGTGCCAATGGCCACCCGCGTGAATTTGAAGAGTGATGGATTCCATACATTTCGGCAAATTGCCGAAGCCTCACTTTGCCTTGATAAATCTGAGTCCGAAGAGCTTCTGGGATGTTGTCCGAGCACCTGGACAGCGGGGAATAATTTCTTTATCAGCGTCGCTGAATCACTCCAATCGCGAGCGAAGCACTCCGTCCAAACATAAAGCTATTCCCAATCTCGCCACTACCTGACGGGCCGCGACAAATTTTCATGCAGCGCTGAGATCGCAGGCACACTCACGTGCTTTCTTGCACCACGGCCAGCCAGGATGTACAGCTTGTCTTTGCTTTCAAAAAAGCAGCCATGAAAGTCTTTTTGATAGCCAGTTATCAGACCATCGCCAGTTGGGACGAGGGTATCGCTGTCGAACACAGCGTGGTTGATGAAAAGGACAGTGGGCTGAAGTCCCTGCTTCCTCACTTCACGCTCCTGGGCCTCGGCGAGCAGGAGATCGAGCAGCATCCAATTCCGAACAATGCAAAATGGCCGCCCCTCGAACTCCTCACGCGCCATTTGAATGAGCTCACCATCTTCAAGCTGAGAGCCACCGAGCATCTGGGCGGGGCCGTACAGCACATCTTCAATCAAATCTGCTTGCACACTGTTGCCTTGTTTTCTAAGACTTTCAAAGCGACACGGTTCCAGACATATGGGAGCCGTGCATCGTGGATTTGGGTTACCTGGGATGCCGATTGCAAAGCCTGTTGTTCGCTAGTGGATCATATTGATCTCAGGCATGGCGCCGTTTTCATGCCACCAGTGGCAAATCACATATCGACTACCGTTGTATGTCTCGAATAGCTGATACCCCTGCAGCTCAACCACTCGTTCTATCTGGGAAGTCCGGATTGTTTTGCCATCCGAAAACCGCCCACGTGCTTCAGAAAAAACCACTCCGATCATGCAGGGAGGCTGAAATTCGGCGCAGCACAGGTAGCCTGTCACTTGGACGCCGAAATCAATTTTCTTGGCGTCCAAAACGCATGTTGGGAGCCCCATACCTTCTTTCCTAAGCCTCTGTTATCGACCACGAGCAACCCACAAAGCACCTCAATGAACTCGGTCGAAGCGATCTAAGGCACCGTTCTCAAACAGCCAGTGAGCGACGACAAAAACCCCACCATCGATAGTCGTAAAAACGTCGTAGCCTGCACGCTGACTTCGATCTACAACGGGTAGCGCATGTAAGGGTAAACCTTCTGGGTACTTTTGCGCCGGGTCACAGAACAGAAGACCTGTAATTTTTGGAGGGCGCTCCAGAGCGCACAAAAGGTACCCGACAACGTCTGGATCAGCGACGGCCACCCGCGCTCTCCTAATGACCGTTGGATACCTGTGAAACCTGAAGTCGGACAATTTTGCTCCGTACGTTTTGATCCAGTACATCCTGCCCCTCCTCCATCACCGATCAGATCTCTATCGTGAAATCCGAGATGAAGCCTGTTTCTTCTTGGGGATAACCACGCGGATTTGAGATGAGCCGGCATCCGCCTAACTCCGTATCCACGGCACGATGTGTATGTCCAAAAATCCAAACGTCCACCATCGGCAAAAGTGCATTCCACCGATTTGTATAGGCCGCACTCAAATGGCCGTCATGCTTATCACCTGCGACTTCTGGAACCGGACAATGGTGCGTCACCACGACGGTTTTCCCTACAAACGGTTTGGCGAGCTCGGCGACCAAAAAATCAAAAGCTTCATGGTTTCGCGCAATCACATCTGCGGGGCGTAGGCGGCGAAAACTTTCTTCCGCTCTGATCACCTGGAAGTCATTCATCCACAGGGCGCAGGTCACCATGGCTTCCACGGCGTCTCCGGTGGAGGAGAAATCCGTCCAGGACGTTGCGACCAAAAACCGCGTTTGGTTGCAAATCCAAACCTGATTTTCCAAAACGTGCACGTGCGGTGCAGCTGACTCTCGCATTTTGCGAAGCGTGTGGTCGAAGTGGCCTTTGTAAAACTCGTGGTTGCCGGCGCAATAAATGACGGGTTGGCTGAACACCTCGTTTGCCCAACTGACGCCTCTCGCCTGGATGTCGATGTCGCCAGCCAGAACAACGATGTCTGCGTCTGTTGTAGCCGGGGTGAACGGAGCGAATTCGTTGTGCAGGTCTGAGTAAATCTGAATTTTCATGTCAAGCGACTAGTCCCGATTTGACTGTATATTGAATACAGCTCTGCGGCATTGCGTGCGACCTATGCCCCCCGCGTATGTGGCAAGACAACTAGCTGCTTGCGGGATGCTACTGATTTGGCACATGAGCAGTTCTGAAAAAATGGGCGGGCTCTCAGCCAAAATCCCACACCGGAAGTATATTACATGGATTGGGATTGTTCGGCGTGGCTTTATCCTTGAATTTGAGGATTTGTAATGCCATTGAGAGATCCGCTCGCCGCTGTCATCCGCTTGGTCAGATCTGCGCGCGGGCTCGCGAGAGAAGATTTCCTTGGTCTTGTTGATGCCAGACACGTCTATAACGTAGAGAACGGCAAAAGCAGCATCACACTGGATACCCTCGAAACACTCGCGTCCGGGCTAGACATTGACCCCATCACTCTTCTCGTCATCGCGGCAAGCTATGAAAAGCAGCTTTCACCCGAGGACTTTCTCAAACAGCTTGGGAAGGAAGCAAAGACACTCCTGGAGTTGGGAGTCGTCGATGGGTTACCTGGCCAGTTTGATAAGGGTGCTCTGATACCGGGTATCGCCGGTCGACGTACCTCTGAAGAACAGATAGAAGCGGTGCTTCGCTGCAAGGCGGATGGCATGACTCAAAAACAAGCATCCGACACGTTGGGCATTTCAACGTCGACGGTGGGACGGATCTGGAAACGGGAAAGCTGATAGACGATCCGAAACTCGTCCTGAAATTTCTTGCTTTGCCCTGCTGAATGATGGTTTCGTCGATCTCTAATTGCCCCCTTAATTTCCTTAAAATCACTCATACCATTGATGGAAGCTCATCAATAATCATCGCAGTCCATTGAAAGCACCATGCGAGGGGGCGATCGCCAGACGAGGCGTTTGTAGAAAAGGTGCGGGCAATCTACGAGTACCTGGGCGTGCTCAACCCTATGCTGCGCGACAATTTTTTCAACACGCCCAATGATCATTGAGAGGCACTGGAAGTAGCCGACTGGTGGGATCTGCCTTTTATCGAATCTAAAACATGGCAAGACACTGAATCAGACCTTCGTCGAGCTCTACAGGCGCGAGGCGGCGATCTCAGTACAGCCGAGGCTGAAGCTGAAATCGAAGCTCCCAAGACCGCTTTTCACAGCGTCAACCCAAGGGGTACTAAGTACATGCTGCGCAGCCTGGATGGCGGCAGCTGAGATCGACTTTCCATGTGGGGAACGTTCACGCCCCTAGAAGACGCAATCGAGTGTTGCGAGAATGGCCCAGCCTGGCGCCGAGCCCGCGCACCTCAAAGCTGAATGAGTTAGGCCCTGCCGTCCACACAATCTAACAATCGTACTGGAGGGCGAATTGAGGTGATGATTGGTGTTCAACGCTCCTGACGCCCCAAGCCGGCACCATGCCAGGGCGCCACAAAGCCCGTACAGAGCCAGTTCCAGACTAGAACCGTTGGAAATCCCCGTCGCCTGGTCAAAGAGTGCAAGCCTTTCGCGCTATCTCCCGTGGCACTTCTTGAACTTCACCCCAGACCCACATGGACACGGCTCATTGCGGCCTACGGCCCTCATCATGGGCCTAACCGATAGGCGCCTACTTTCACGGATTATGTGGCCGATATAGGCAGTTTGGTGCTCAATCTCTTTCCGCTGGTGCTCCTCTAATCCTTCATGGTAAGGCTGCAAACGTTCCATTTCAGAGACCGCACCCCGATGGTCACCTGATAACGCCAGTATTACTGCATACTGGCTCCTGACCTGAACCATCCTGCCGATTAGGCCAGCCTGTGCAACGACCGGCAGGACATGCTGCTCCATGACTTCTTTGGCACCGACGAAGTCTTCAGCCCCTACAAACTCATCCGCCAAGTCTTGACCAACCCGCACAATGGACTCGTATCCCTCTACCATTCCATAAAATTTCATGGCATGGATGCGCTGAATACGCGCGTCCAACCCCTGAGCGTCTAGGGCATTGGCATACACCTCCAAGGCATCGGCAAGGTGCTTGATGTGCTCATGGACTTGTGGAGGTTGCTTGATCACCTTCCATAGCACATCGGAGTTCTTGCCCATGACCTCCCTCTGCGTCAGACCCAAAATCTCAAAGTACTCATTAACTACTTTCTTGCACAACGCTTCGGCTTGCTTGTGGCGCTTCAACTTCCACAGAGCGACCGCGTGGTTGTAGTCAAATACCCTTTGGTAATCAGCGTCAGGGATTTTTGGCGTGGCGTACGCCACTCCCTGCCTCACCTCGTCCTCACGACCTTGATCTGAGGCAAACAGTATTTTTCGCATCGCCCATGCGACCTGCTCGCGGAACTCGAATCCGTGTTCGCTGAGAAGCTGCTCCATCGCGAGCAAGGGATCAGCCACCTCATCGAAGCGTCCTTCTCGCATGGTGGAAAACACAAGCCCATCAAGCGCCCAGAAAGCCTGGTGGGGGTTCAGATCACCAGACTCAAGCGCGTGCTTCAAGTTTGAGGTGATATCCACTGATATACCCATCTCGTAGAACAGTTCTTCGCCAGCCAGACCAATGAGCGTCATTACGTCGTTGAGCCTAATGAACACCCGAGTCAGAAGTGAAAACCGCGAGGTGTCACGGTTTTTTTCCAGGCCTTGGATCAGCAATTCCTTCAACGTCAGCAAGGCGGTAGTGACCACGGACTCACCCATGAGCTCCAGATGACGAAAACCTAGAGCACGGACGGCATCATGGACTTTGAGTGTTTTGGCTCCAAACACCTCAACTGTCCCTGTGGCCTGGATTTTCTTGATTGCCGCAGCTGCGCCACCTAGTGACAGCTTGAGGGTCGCTTGGAGCAGGCGAACTACTTCTTCTTGCGTTAACCCGGTGTCGGCCAAGCTGACGACTGCTAAGGCATTCTGCGTGACTGCATCATAACCGTCGTAAACACGCGCCAGGATAATCTCCTGAGCGGTCTCAGCGACGTTTGCCTGCTGGGCAAGGTCAACGCAGAGCGTTCCAATGTTTCCATCGTATTCAGCTTGGGCAACCGCAATGGCACTGTCGACGTACAGCGGGAGACCACCAGAATAGGCCCGGAGCAGTTCGAGTGCCTGAGGACTGCCGTAAGCGCCCGCGCTATTGGCAACCTGAGCAACCGTATCGAGATCCCAGCCCTGCAAAGTCTCACGACGTAACGCCATGACGGCTTCGAGTTCACGTACATTTTCATGAGGCTGGCAAAGAAGAATGAAGCGGATGTGCCGAGTCGCGTTCAAGAGATCGCGGATGTTCGCTGCAGGTACACGATGGGCGTTGTCTACAACAACAACCAGAGGCGCCTCAGCCTGCTCCAAGAACCTGTCGAACGAACGAATCGCCTCGTAACCACTCGCCCCTGGCAACAGTATCTTCCGAATACCATCTGGGGCTCGCTTCATGTATTTGGAGGCGAGCTCCCGCACAATCGAGCTTGCGAGAGCGGGCCCTGGTAGGTCACCTACATCGTAATAAGCGCATGATTCAGGACTGTGCAGAGCAGCATGAGCAGCCCAGGTGGTCTTACCAGCACCGGACAACCCACAGATTATGCGCACTCGCTCCGCTGAAGAGAGCTCAGGCTCATTCTGTTGCGGCCTGTAAGAGGGAGGCGGAGTTGGAAAGTCCTGCAGTTGCACAATCAACTGCTCAAAGAGGGCCGGCAACTCTGAGGTGTGGAAAACATGCCGAGCGTTTCCGTCCCCAGCAGCACACGCGAGCATCACTAGGCCCGCCATCTTCCAGGTCAGGGAGGAAGGCGATAGGAGCGAAAAATTCAGCTTTTCAGCCTCTGCCGTACACCACTGAGCAGCCTCCTCCAGAGATGCCCAGGCAGGAGGAAGGCAATCTGGGCGCGACGCGTTTGAACCAGGGGAAAGGTAGAGCAAGTCAGCAGGTGTCTTCTGCTCGTCAACCTCAGACCGGAGGGTGTCCCCTAACACTTGGTTCGCGACGAAGACGAATTGGGCTACACCAGGCCGCCGCCCTGCCTCATGCTCCTGCTTGATGAGCGCGAAGCGCTCCAGCGCCCCAGAAACGTCAACCGGCATAATGGGTTTCGAGCGCGTTTTTACCTGGACGTACACCTGGCCAGCTTCAGTGTTGAGTTCCACATCCTCGTCCCGCTCGACCAGCACTTCACGTACGCCGGAAGATTGCGCCAGGAGTAGGCAGCCCACAGCATACAAATGCTGATAAAGAAAGCCCTTGTGAACAGACTCAATGCGCTTAAGCTGTGCCGGGTCTAGTACGTCGTCGTGAGGGGCCTGGTCATTCGGTTGCATGGCAATTCCATTTGGCATGGGGTAGAGAAGCTCTGAGCAAGATGCATTGACTAGGCGACGGCGGGCGCTACAGCCATTGCTGGTGACCGATAGAGGCAGGCGAAGCCGGCCACTTCTCTAACCAAATCACCACTAAAGCGCCTCAAGCGACAGCAGCAGCTTTCTGATTTCAGAAAATTTGTCTGACCCCAGGATGTCGTAGTCCCCAACACTGCTAAGTCTATATACATCGCGGGCCTTTTTGACCCGATCAAGAAGCGGAAGAATCTGACTCGATGCCAGCTCCAGAAAATCGTTGATGTCAGCCCTCGACCGGGGAATTTTGTAGCCCTTAGGGGCGCTGGCGATAATCACTTCAGCATCACGTAATTTCGCGATCCCACTGGATCTGATCTTCTGTTCGGAAAGCCCTTGGAAGCCCCTTTCAGCAAGATGCTTGGCGATGTCCCCGGTAGAGACGTATTCATCGCCGACGAATTCGCTTCTGAAGCGCAGGTAGTCCAGGATGCAGAGCTGAAGGCGCTCGTCCTCGTCGGGATGCTTGCCCACCTTGGTGAGGAATTTATCCGCCTGCTTCAGCGCCTGCTGATGAACACGATGGTCTGCATACGCTGATTCATCCATGGGGGGAGGAATCAGCGACTGGTAGCGCGGCGGCCATTCCAGGAGGCCTATCGTGCGGTGGCGCAAGATGTTCTTGTATACCTCAACGACCTCGCCGCTGGCCTTCCCCTCGTAGATATGGGCGACTGTGCCGGCGAAGAAGTCTGCAACCTGGATCAAAACATCGTCCTTGCTGCTTTTAGTCGTGAATGCCGAGTCACGAAAGAGATCGCCCGAGTATCGCTCAGCAACATACTTCCTCAGGCTGGTCTGGAACTCCGGGCCACCATGCTCATCGACGGTCAGGTGCAGATCCGGGCAATGGTCGAACAGGCGCGAATACAAGAGATTATTCACGTGCTTGATGAAGGATTTTTTGAATTGCAGGCCACCGTCTTGATAGACCCGGCTTTTATCGACGACGGTGAAATATAGCTTGAGCGGCAGCTCGGCAAGATCCACCAAAATCCTTTTGCGGCGATCCGCGTCCTTAGATTTAAGCCTGCTGGACTTGATCTCCCCAGATTGGAAGTGCGTGGATCTCACCCCGCCAGCAAGCTCGTAAGCCCGAGGCAGATCCTTCTCGGTAATGATAATCGAGCACACCACGAAAAAACCTGAGCTACCCGATTTGGAGGTATCCAAGTCGTGATTGCCCGACTCATCGACAAATGCGAACGTCCTTCCCACGCAGCTACTCCGTAATCCCAAGCGCATAGCGCGCCTATGGCATGTCACCTAGCCGCCAAATGGTGCCTGGAAAGCTAACCCGCCAAGTCCAATACCTGTCACGTTGATAGCTTTATGCCACAATATCGACAGCTACGCGAGAGCCGGTACTGGGCATGACTATCCACGGTTTGATGGCCATGCATCCTGTTGCAGCCCTGTACCAAAGAGTGGTCGAGACGTAGAGTGCCGAAGCTGAAGGATCAGGGAGTTGAAGGTTGAGATGACGCATAGAGTTTTGGATTGGCGCAATCGACGCGCATGGTTACAACACATCCGGTCATACGCAAAACCGCTGCTGCTGACGCCGAAACTAGTAGCGGTACTGGAGCGGCGCAGGCCACAGTGCTGGTCGGACGTCATGGAATGGCTCCCGGATCACCATGACCTGGTGCCTGAATTCTGCGACCGGATGTCCTCGTACTACACACATTTCAAAGCCTTTCATGGCTGCCGCCCAGAGTCGCTTTCGAGCTACTACGACCATGGGCTTCGGGGACAAAACGCCGACTCGATCATCAAGAAATTTCGACAGCTTTTTGCAGATCTCCCGCCGGCCAGCCTCGACCGGGCCATTGAGAAGATGCAGCACCGTGAGTCAAGTGAACGGGGCAAGACTTGGCTGTCCGGGGATGACCGCCAGATGGTTAGGGACTTCGGTCACTACATTATCAACGGCAGCGAGTACCTCTTGGCACTGGCGGCGAAGCTGAGCGGAGGACATTATGAGGAGGACTACAGGCTCCGGTTGCGGACAATTGGCATTCCGACCGTACTGGAGGTCGACATTCCCATCGAGCTCATTCCACCTGCGCAGAAGCTGGAAGTAGCGAAAATGATACTGTCGGAATGGGGGCAGCTTCGGACAAAACGCCCTTTGGGGATATCCTCGTCACCGTGCTACGTAGTGCGCTCAGACATTCCTGCAGAGTGCATCAAAGCGCATTACCATCCGGCAAGGATTCGGGACTTCCATCACTGCATCCCTACCTACATCAACAAGACGGTGCGATGTGATCACTGCCCACCAGCCTCCGAGCTTGCTTAGGCCCGAGCCTCAATCCGCGCACAGATCTTGGCCCCGGCGTTCTAGGCAGACATTCAGAGCCTACTTGCCTGAGTAGGCCTGGTCGTGAAGGAAGACGATAGCCGACGCCGTCATGTTCATCGCATACCTGGCAACATGCTCAGGCACTACCTTCGCGTTTTCTCCTGCGCCATGGGCTGAGCTCAGCTTGTTGCGAAGCGTGCCCACAACCATCAGCGGTGTCTCCCAAAAGCCCTCCATCTGCGTCTGGGCCATGATGGTTCTCAAAAGCTTTGCAGTGCTATCGCCCTCGCTGTAACCGAAACGCTTCTGGCCGCAGATCACTTTCATGACGCTCTCATAACTGGCGTTGCACTTGGTGACACAGTCACCGAATTTCCGATGCCTGTAGTCTTCAAGCGCGGCCATGAACTCGGTGTTGGCATAGCGAAATGCGGGTTGCCGGAGCAACTGAAGTGCCGGCTCAATTGCCGTTTCATGGATCACCTGACTGTCCTTGGTGATCACCTTCGATTCTTCAAGAAGCCTTATTCTCTGGCTACTGCGAAAATCGTCGCTCTGCCAAGGCTCCCATACCTGTTTGGTGACAAAGTAAGGCAGGTCATCAATGCTCAAGAACTCGTTCAGTCGAGTCACGACGTCCTCTTGCCGCCCGCCCAGGCACATGTGTGCATCTGCCTGCAGGATGTACTCAACTGCGTCCAGAAAGTGGGCATCACTACACGTGGTTAGGAACTGCAGCGTATCGTCCTGAGGAGACATGCCCTGACGCTGGCTCAAAGAGACACGACCCACCAAGTAGGTCAGCTTTCCATGAAGATGTTCAAGAGCCAGAAGAAGGTTCCCGTCGCCAGCGTCGCGCAGCAGCATGAGCGTCCGTTGCCTGAATCCTGGGGTCAGTGGTTTTCTGGCTGCTGCCTGGTTTTCCTTCCTGCGGGAAAAAACGTTGAAAATATTCCCTATCACATCATCTTCCTGCTGCAAGTTAACTGAGGATCGTACTGCTCGCCCGGCAACCGTTCCTATCAAACAGCTAGGTCTATCAGGAAATGTTCAAAGGGTGCAGAACCATCTACCGACCGTCTCTACGCGATCGACCTAAACCCCGGCCACCTAGCACCTAGCTACGGCGTTCACTTGACGATTAGCGTCTCTTCACCAGTATTAGTGTCACGAGACCACTTAATGTCGCAAGGGTCATCATTTCCGACTTCGCGGAATAACGAAATCACCTCATCAATACTGATGAAGTACAAGTGTTTGTCTTTGTCGAGATCGGAGCTGAAAAATGCTCCGTACAGCCCACCATCCTCGGACTGACAGGGCGCGAAGACGAAGCTATGAATGATCCGCCCGCAAACAAACAACACGTCTCGCACCTCGTGGCCACCCTTGGATAGGTCATAGAGCTCCTCAAGCCGGTGGTTGTTACGCCAAGTCACGCGCTTCAGATTTGAGTGCTTGCGAAGGGGAATAGAAAGGCTGCGGGTCTTGTCTGTGATCTTGGCTGGGGCCTCTAGGAGCTTCCTGACGGAGTAGAAGCCAATAAAGATGTCGCGCTCCACTTGGGCAACTTCTTCGTCGGACAGATCATTGGAGGCCTTAAAGTGCGCAAGACGATCTGCCATTTCCAACAGCGGTTGCTTCCAGTACCAGCTCTCCCAGATCATCTTGTGCGTCCTTTAAGTCACTTCGATTTCTTGATCAAATAGCTGCTGACCGAGGCGCACAGGCCAACTACGAGCTCTGCGTCTTCGAAAGACGGCTCACGCCCTTCCTGGATGTGCCGTCCGAACTCCGAGGCGTACGCCCAGGTTTTGATAACAGCCTGATCCAATGGAGCTGGAATCAGCGTTCGGGAATCATTCATGATCTTCCCGAGGGTCGCTTGTTGGTCACCAGTGACCTGCCGAGCGACACACTCCAGCGAAGCCATGGCATGCTGTATCGCCCCCGTCGGGTCTGGAGACGGTCGGCGTGAGAGATCAGCAATCGCCTGGTGCAATTCCTTGTTGGCCGTGACGTGCCCATGTTGATGCTCAGTTTCTTTCGCCGAGGTCAAAACCTGCTCAAAGGATTCAGAGCCACGCATTTCGATGCGGCCACCCAGCAGCTTCCAGCCTATGCCGTGCTCGATGAAGAACTCGTTCAGCTCAGTAGTGAAGTGCTCGTAGACGTCGCCGTCGTAATTGCGATTGCCGAAGTAGTCATCGAGCCGTTCAATGACGTCATACACCTTGAACCACTTGCATTGCTCAAGCAGCTGGACGTTCTCGTCATGGATATTGGGCCTCTCGCTCCAGTTCTGCTTGTCGGGCAAGACCTTCAATGTCTGGCAGACTATTTGGCGCAGGTCTGATGGCTTGAGACCACATTCGTAGCACAATTGAATCAGATACTCCTGCAGCGCTTGCGGTGCGTCTTCCCGGACAGTGATTTCGGCTTCATCGACCTGCGAGAAACCGTGACGCCTTGAAAATGAGTCCTTCATCCTTACCCTCCGCCTCACCTGGTCCACGGGCAAATCGCCATAGCGATCTGGCTCGATAATGCCTGACATTCCGGGCTTGGGATAGGTAACGGGAATCGACGCTTGACTTGGCCTGAAGACTGCGCCGTCACCCGCAGCGGTCGATTTAAGCCACGACCGTTGAGGAGTGGCCTCAGGTCTTGCGCGAGCTACAAGTGAAGCGTCAGGGATATCCGTGAAATGATAGGAGCCCTGTACGAACTCCAGATCTCCAAGAGTAACCCACCTCCCATGCAGACGAGGCGCAGCGAGACTGTCGTCAGTGCGGTCACCATAAACGATGACCGCCATTATTGCCTGATTTCGATATTTATTGCCGGCACTGGACTGTGGCCCTATCCTTCGTTTTGGGAGTTGTCAGCATGCAGAACGAGACAGCCGCAATCGTCCGAGCCCTGCGCGATTTGCGAGGGTCTGCTCAGGAAGAGCTCGCCGAGATCAGCTCCCAAGCCAATTTTTCGCGACTGGAGCGAGGGAAAACGCAGGCATCTTTGGCCAAGCTGAGCAAATCGCAATCACTCTAGATTTCAACCTAGTCGCTCTTGTCGCTCTATGCCAATCCCTTCAGGATGGGTCATCACCTACCGAAGTCATGGCGAAGGCCTCAAAGGATTTGGAGGGGTTCATTGCTGAGGGAGGTTTGCAGGGCTTGGAGCAGCACTGGGAATCCGGTGAAAGACTGATCAAGCGCACCCGTGGCAAACCTACAAATCTTGACAAGATCCGAGCAGTGCTGGAATTGAAGGCCGGCGGCATGACCAAAGCTCAGGTTGGTGGGGAGCTGAATTTGCCTGAGGCGACCGTTCGAAGGTACTGGGTCAAGGATCTGCTTGGCTGACCTCTTCTCTAACCTCAAAAGGCTCCAACCTCGAACCAGTCGAAAACCACTTATTACCCAGGACGCACAACATGACAAGGACAGACTCCAAGCAATGAACATATATATAGATGAATCAGGGCTATTTCGCGAACAAACAGACCCCAAAAAAATAAATAAAGCATGGTGCACAGTCGGAGCCGTCACCGTACCGCACCACGCCGAAAAAAAGGTTAGAAACGCTCTTCTGGATCTAAAAAAATGTTTAAACGTAAAACCTGAAGAAGAAATCGAAAAAATACCAAGCCTCGAATCTTCATATTTTATCGAGTTCATCGAAAAACTCAAAAACGCCAACTGCACTGCACATGCAATGACGACAAATGGCTCTTTGCTTAACGACCAGCAGACAGGGCAGCATAAAGCAGAACAGATACAGGCCAGAAAAAACTACATAACGCGTATAAAAGACCAACGCAGCAAAGAAGACATTGCACTCTTGGAAGGCGAATTAAACAACATTTCAAGCCTTATCGAGCAATCAAGCGCCCAAGAGTACAACCAAATAATACTTCAGTCAGCATTAATCTCGTTCATGCTTGACAAAACACTGACCTACTACGCCAACACTGACCCTCGCGAACTATCCAGACTTACTTGGATATACGATAGAAAAACTGACATAAAGAAAAAGGGCCCTGCTGTATTTGAGGAGCTTTTTTTTAAAACGATGCCCGCTTCCGTTGAAGTCAGCTTCATAAAGGAACCCAGAGGAATACCTTACATAAAAAACGGCTACAACTATTTCTTAAAAAATTACGGCGACAATCTCAGCTCACCCGGCATACCCAGCGACGAACTACAAAAAAGAAAAGAACTTTACGGAGCAGATTATTCAAAAGTTTCCAGCTCATCGATCGGTTTTGACTTCAACAAGCTACTAAATAAAAGCTCCGGTTTTCACGACTCCAAAAAAACACCAGGAATACAGGTTGCTGACCTAGTAATTTCTAGCATTAACCGACTTCTGCGAGGAAACGTAGGAGACAACGCAAAAGTAGCGAAAATCCTAGGTGGGCTTCTATTAAATTCACCTAGGCTAGACCTGCCCTCAGTCCCCCAACTAAATTTCTATGAATCAACAGCAACCAAGCCAGAGCTAAGCTACGAAAGTCTGGAATTACTTAACAGCGCAACAAAGCAAATTTACACGCAACGCTTCAGAGAAGGATTCACCAAAAATATCGGTCAATTCATCGCTGAAAATATAAAGCACTAAGATTCATACATTCCCAAAAGGACGAATCATACAACGATCGCTAGTTGCCGCCATAATTGGGCGAGGCACACAGCCGCGCTCATGAGCCACAAAGAAGCTCGTATACTGAAAGCCTCAACGCAAACGTCGCGCCGAGGCTGTTCAGGCGTTAAAACGGTATGTCCCCATCGAGCCCAAGCTGGTCGGTCTCAGGCTTAGCAGCAATCGGCACGGTAGTTGGTGCCACTACGGCAATGCTGGCTGGGAGTGGAGCTGGCCCAGAAACGACTATGGGTAGCTCAGCAGCACCTGCATCACTAGCGACAATCGCCTCATCTCCCCCAGTCTCAGCCTCAATCTGCGCCTGATGCTCTGCAGGCTCATCCGGATCTAGATCGACATAAGCATCGCCCATCATCATTTTGTAGTGCGCATCATGCTTAGCAGCCTTGAATATTTTGAAGAAAATCTTCAGATAGCTCGCAGCCATCGTGTCGCTGATAGCCACATAGAGCTCATCCGGAGCGTAATGAGAGCCGTCATTCACCCAGCTAATCAACGACTGGCATTGAGTTTTTTCGATCCCTTCAAACTGATCGACCAAATGGTACGTATCGACACCACCCAATATCTTGAAATAGTTTTCCAAAATCCGACGCATCGAGTTCTGCAAAGTAAGCACTGGCAACGGTACTCTCTTCAACTCCGCCCAGAGCAACTGGTAAGAGGTTCTGATGGGATTGCTTTGGTGAAACTCAATCAAGGAATGCTCATTGGGCTTACGGACTATCCAGAACGTCTCATCACCGAGAGATCGATCTGACTTACGACGCTGATCGTATGTAACTTCCTTGTGGAAATGTATATTATGGGTAAGAACCACAACTTGCTTAATATGGCAACCAATCTTCCTGACTTCAGCGAATAGCTCTTTGATTAAACTACTCACTATAAACAGCACATCACTATCAAGGCTCGAAACAGGGTCATCAATGACTACAATTCGATCACTGGTGATACCCGAGGTCGTAACACTCCCTCTCAACAGGTGGTAGAAATAGAGGAATGTTACGAAGGTCTTCTCGCCCTCACTCAGAGTTTGCTTTGCATCTTTCCCATCTGCTCGGATCAGCCTATACGAATTACCCACACAGGCAGGATCGAGTGAAAAGCCTCGAAAGCCGAAATCCCTGAGAATCTTATTGATGGCAGTCACTGTCGGCTTCACACTTGTGAGCTCGGTTTCAATCTTGTCAATTTCGACATCTACAGTACCAATGCTACTCGAAGCCCTATCTCGACTCGATGCAATTCCGGCAACGGCCTTCTGTAATACTACTTTCTCAGAGGCATAGTCAGCCAAAGTATTTTTGAGCTCGACATCTAAAATATACCTCCACACTTCGTCAGTGAGCTTGCTCTGCTCAGCAGTAAAACTAGCAACAAGGCGGTTGTGCTCGATGATTTTCGCGTTCGCGGCGCTGATAATACTGTCAACACTAGCATGGATATCTGCGACCCCTTCAAGATCGACCTCAGTGCTTGGACTAACCAATTTGTTGTCCATTCGCCCTTTATTAACGAGAATGACAGCTTCCAACGCCTGAATTTCTGGGCTAAGCTTTTCCCTATCCAACTCAGCACAATCCAAAGCCAGCAGAGCACGCGCCTGGATCAATAGGTCTTCTGCAGCCTGGTAATAATTGTTACGCAGAGCGGATACTGCTTTTGCATCAGCCTCAAAGGTCTCATCAAAGTATTCGGCAAGTTCTCTTTCGAAGTCGTGAGGTAGATCCTGCTGACAGAACGGACACTGTTCGTGCGTATGCCCCAAGAACTTCATACCTTGCCTGACCCAGTCGCTATTGCCCAACCGCTGAATGATGCCTGATATGCTTACGTCATCTTTACCTATAACTTTCTTGGAGAGAACTGGACTTGTCTCGAAGGCGATCAGTCGCGATAAATCCAAAATCGAAACAGGCGCTATTTTCGAAGGTTGATCGCCGTATAGAACTGCCGCTCTAGCTTGGAGATCAGCCAATTCCACCAAGACGGACTTATTACTCGTATGTTCCTGCAGAACCCTTTCCTTGAACGCTTCTTTGTTATTCCTTAGACCAGTGAATGCGCCTTTAAAATGCTCATCATGCTTTACCTTCTGCTCCCAGCATCGGCCCACCAGCTTTGTTTCCAAAGAGGCCAGTTCAGCATTTTTTCCGGGCATTCCATCTTCGCCATCCAGAGAAATTATTGATTTGGCCTTCAGCTGCTCGTGACGCTTTCTTTCATCCTTGAGGTCTTTGAGTCGATCAAGCTGATCCTTCTCGGCCTTGCCTAGTGTAAATACCCCCTGAAACTCTTTGGAATCTATGAAGTTGGCGGCAATGAAGTCGTTGTTGTAGATCATTGCTGGTACTGGCGTATTTCTGAGCCAAGTGATGCTGGAGTCTGCTGAGATGCCAGGCTTTTCGATGAGCCGACTGATTGTGGTCTTGCCAGCCCCATTCGCCCCATAAATGAAGTTGATCGGTTTGAGGTTGATAACTTCTGCCTTGGCGGCGCTGTAGGTGGCGATGTTGGAGAGACTAATCGACTCGATCATGGCGGGGCATCCCTGCGCGCAGCGGCGCTTGGTTGGCCGCTGCTCAGTCAATTCTGAAGGGTCTAGGCAATGGAGCGTCTGCCTAACCGTAATGCGATCGCGTGATAGCGATTAGCCGCACAAGCGTAGACGGCGTGGCAATTTATGCAAAAAGCTGCGCGACGCAGGATACCGCCGGACGTGATCTGCTTTGCGTGCATTTGGGGGCGGGGATGATGGGAGCTGGAGAAAATGTAAACCATGACACGTAAATTCAGCTCACGGTTTACATAATTTCTCGTAAAGAAGCGTCCTAGGTAATGATACCGGCCTGGAGCCCAGTGCTACCGGGACTTGATGGCGAGAATGCTTACGTTTACAAATCTCCACCAAAAGCGGAGGAAGAAAACGGATCTGGTGGCCATCAGTGTTCAGCTCTCAACGGGGTCAATCGTTCAAAAGCGGCGATGTTAACACGCTTGCAAGGGTGTTTCAGTCAGACCGTGTCGCCTGCAATCGCCAGCAGGCTGGCCCACAGTGAACCTAGGTACATCCGAAAGCGATTGGTCGGCTATAAGGCCGCCATCGCTGGCAAGTCGAATCGTCGCACCGCTGCTCCCACAGGCTATGAAGGTGCATCAGTGATGCTGAGTGTCACCTGCCGCTGTGTCGATGCTGACCACCACCGACATTCCCGGCCGCAACCGTTCAATCTCCTGCTGATCCGGATCAATCGTAATCCGCACCGGCACCCGCTGAGCAATCTTCACAAAGTTGCCAGTGGCATTATCCGCCTGCAACAAGGCAAATTCCGAACCGGTGCCCGGCGAAATATGCTGCACCCGCCCAGTGAATTTGCGGTGGTTCAAGCCATCGACGGTGAAGCGCACCGGTTGCCCGACCCGCACGTTATCCATCTGGGTTTCTTTCATATTGGCGATCACCCATTTCTGGTCCGGCACCAACGCCATCAACTGCGCGCCGGAGTTGACGTAGGCACCGAGGCGCACGCCGATCTGCCCAAGCTGACCGTCACGCGGCGCGATGATCCGCGTATTCGACAAATCAATCCGCGCCAGTTGCACCGCCGCCTCGGCACTGGCCACCGCAGCTTCCAGAGAACCACGATTGACGATCACCGTTTGCAGATCCTGGCGGGCGATTTCCAGATTGGCCTTGGCCTGCGCCACCGACGCGGCAGTCTGCGCACTGGCCGCGAGAGTCACGTCAAACTCGCGCTTCGACACCGAACCGTCGCTGACCAACTCTTTGTTACGGCGCAGATCCGCATCACTTTTGCGCGCCTGCGCTTCGCTGTCGGCCAATACTGCCTGACGCAACTTGATGGTCGCCTCGGCGCTGTTACGCTGCTGCACCACATTCGCCAGCGCGGCTTTCTGCACCGCCAGTTGCGCCAGCGCCTGGTCGAGGCGCTGCTGATAGATGCGGTCGTCCAGGCGCACCAGTAAATCCCCGGCCTTCACAAACTGGAAATCCTGCACCGGCACTTCATAAACATAGCCGGCGAGTTGCGGGCCGATGACCGTGACCTGCCCGCGCACCAAGGCGTTTTCGGTGGTCTCGACCGCGCTGCTGAACGGTGGCAATTGCCACGCGTAAAGCACGATCAACACACCGACGATGGCAATCGCGGCAAAACCCAACGACGAGATGATCCGCACCCGCAGCGAGCGCGGTTCAGTATTCGGCGAGGACGGCGGCGCTACGCCTTCGGGGGTGGCGGCAATCGCATTGGTGGTCGTGGTAGTCGGTTCGGTCATGAAGAAATGACACCGCTGGAAGGTACGGAAGAAGGTGTCGCGGCGACGGCTTTGGTGGTGCTCATCAGCCACAGCGCACGGATGGAAATCCAGATCATGGTCAGCACCGCAATCACCGCGATCAGCATGAAGACATCGTTATAGGCCAGCACGTTGGCTTCGCGAGCGGCTGCATTGGAGAGGCTGCGAATGCCCGCCAGATTGCGCAGGCCCGGGTCGGCCAGCAACGAGCCATAGGCCGAGCCGCCGCTCTGCACCCGCGCCGCCACCAATGGATCGGACAACGTCAGATGCTCAACGAGGTGGCTGGAATGAAATTTCTCGCGCACGATCTGGAACGTCCCCAGCAGCGCCGCACCCAGCAAGCCGCCGAGGTTATTACAAATCCCGAACAACACGGAAAAACTCACCAGATTGCGCGGATTGGTCAATACGTTGCGCGTGCCCAAAACCATGGTCGGGCCGAGGAAAAACGTGCTGCCGAACGCCAACATAAACTGACTGAAATACAGGTTTTGCGGGCGCGTCAGGTTGTTCGAATAACTGTCCATCACCGAACCGGTGGCCATCAGCGCCAGCGAAATGATCAGCGGCAGGAGCAAGTGTTTCGGGTCGATGGTCAGCGCACTGGTCAACAGCCCGGCGACGCTGCCGATCAGCATCACCACGTACAGACTGTGCAGCTGCTGACTGCTCATATTGAGGTATTGCATGAAGCCGACGGCGCCGGTGGATTGCTCCGAGGTGACCATCCGGATCAGCACCACCGCCAGCGCCAGCCGAATCATCGTGCCGCTGCCGAGCCAGCGGGTCATCAGCATCGGGTTGCTGCGGTTATGTTCGATCGCCAGTCCGGCAAAAATCAGCGCGATGGAGCCGGCCAGCGCAACGCCAATCCAGCGTGCTTCCAGCCACCAGTCGATACGCCCCAGCGACAGCACCGCGCAGAGCAAAGCCACGCCGCTGGCGAGAATCGCGAAGGTCAGGAAGTCGAGTTTTTCAAAGGTCTTGAAGCGATCGCCCGGCGGCAGTTTCAGCAGAAACACGCAGCCCAGCGAGATCAGCGCCATGCCCAGCTCGAACAGGTACAAGCCACGCCATTCGGCAATCTGCAACAAGTCCTCAGAAAACAGCCGCGCCATAGGCAACGCCAACTGCGAAGCACCCAGCCCGAGCACCAGCGCCTTCATCCGCCACTTCGCCGGGAACGCTTGCACCATGTAATACAGGCCCAGCGAACTCAGCGCCGCCCCGACCATGCCGTGCGCCGCCCGCACCGCGATGGCCGAACTCAGGTCGTTGACGAACAAATGGCCGAAGGTCACCAGCGCATACAGCACCAGAAACACCTCGGTGAACGCGCGCAAGCCGAACTGCTGACGAAACTTCACCAGCAACAGGTTCATCGACACATTGGTCATCACGTACGCCGCCGGCAGCCAGGCCATTTCGGCAGTGGTCGCCCCCAGCGCGCCTTGCAGGTAGATCAGATTAGCGACCACCAGCGAATTACCGAGGCCACCGGTCAATGCCACCAGCAATCCAACGAGCGCATAGGCGATGCGCTTGGGGTTGGAGTGCAACGGCGTCGAGGGGGAACCGGGCAAGCTGGGCCGCTCGTGGGGCTGCCAGTTGCGCGGGGCGTATTGATCCATTGCCAAGCCTTGTACGAAAGATGGCTGAAGTTTGCCGCAATTTCACCGGCAACACACATCTGCGTAGGCAACAACAGCTCCCGCCGGGTTCTGTGTTGGACCGAGATTTTTCCGATTCAAGTCATCGTATAACTTCCAGTTGACATTCGCGGAAAACCCCGCAAATATCCGCCTCAATGTTGTACGACGACGTATGACAAAAATAAAAATAACAATCGAAAAAGGGAGCGTCACAGTGAGCACACTCGTCTGTAATTCCGTCCGCCCTTCCCGTTCCAGCCTCGCCAACCGTTGCACCTTGAGCCTGATCAGCTGTGGCAGCCTCGCCCTCACCCTGCCGATGAACGCCGAAGCCGAAGGTTTTCTCGAAGACAGCAAAGCCACGCTGAACCTGCGCAACGCCTACTTCAACCGCAACTTCACCAACCCGGACAACGCTCAGGGCAAGGCTGAAGAGTGGACACAAAACTTCATCCTCGACGCCAAATCCGGCTTCACCCAGGGCACCGTCGGCTTCGGCCTGGACCTGCTCGGCATGTACTCGCAGAAGCTCGATGGCGGCAAGGGCACTGGCGGCACTCAGCTGTTGCCGATCCATGATGACGGACGCCCGGCGGACAACTTCGGCCGGCTCGGCGTAGCGCTGAAAGCCAAGGTCTCGAAGACCGAACTGAAGGTCGGCGAATGGATGCCGGTGCTGCCGATCCTGCGCTCCGACGACGGCCGCTCCCTGCCGCAGACCTTTCGCGGCGGTCAGATCACCTCCACCGAGGTCAATGGCCTGAGCCTCTACGGCGGCCAGTTTCGTGGCAACAGCCCGCGCAACGACGCGAGCATGGAAGACATGTCAATGAACGGCCGCGGTGCGTTCACATCCGATCGCTTCAACTTCGGCGGCGGCGAATACAGCTTCAACGAAAAACGCACCATGGTCGGCGTGTGGTACGCCGAACTCAGCGATATCTATCAGCAGCAGTACTTCAACTTCAGCCACAGCCAGCCGCTCGGCGACTGGACACTGGGCGCCAATCTCGGCTTCTTTACCGGCAAGGAAGACGGCAGCGCCCAGGCCGGCGACCTCGACAATAAAACCGCGTTCGCCATGCTCTCGGCGAAATACGGCGGCAACACTTTCTACGTCGGCCTGCAGAAACTCAGCGGCGAAGATGCCTGGATGCGCGTCAACGGCACCAGCGGTGGCACCTTGGCCAACGACAGTTACAACGCCAGTTACGACAACGCCAAAGAGCGCTCGTGGCAAATACGGCACGACTACAACTTCGTCGCCCTCGGCATCCCCGGCCTGACCATGATGAACCGCTACATCAGCGGCGATAACGTGCATACCGCCGCCACCAGCGATGGCAAGGAATGGGGCCGTGAGTCAGAGCTGGCCTACACCGTGCAGAGCGGCGCGCTGAAAAATCTCAACGTCAAATGGCGCAACGCGAGCATTCGCCGCGACTTCAGCACCAACGAGTTTGATGAGAACCGGATCTTTATCAGCTATCCGATTTCGTTGTTGTAACTCATTGAAAGGCGTGTTCGATCACAGACCTGTGGCGAGGGAGCTTGCTCCCGCTGGGTGGCGAAGCCGCCCCTGCTTTTTTATAGAAAAGCCACGACTGCTACGCAGCCGAGCGGGACGGTGCGGCGATCCGACAAGCTCCCTCGCCACGGGAAAATATTCAGCCGAAGGCACGGGAATGCCCCTTCCGTCATTTACACCAAAAGTCGCGTTGACAAGATCCGGAAACCCTACCGATACTTCGACACAGTCATACGACAACCTACAACAAATCCAAAACAACAAGTTCAGGGATTGCCATGACGACCACCCCCACAGATCGAACGCCCTTCAACCGCCTGCTGCTGACCGGTGCCGCTGGCGGTCTGGGCAAAGTCCTGCGCGAACGCCTGCGCCGTTACGCCAATGTTTTGCGTCTGTCGGACATCGCCGCCCTCGCCCCCTCTGTTGATGAGCGCGAAGAAATCGTCGTCTGCGATCTGGCCGACAAAAACGCCGTGCACCAATTGGTCGAAGGCGTGGACGCGATCCTGCACTTTGGCGGCGTCTCGGTGGAGCGGCCGTTCGAAGAGATCCTCGGCGCCAACATCTGCGGCGTGTTCCACATCTACGAAGCGGCGCGTCGCCATGGCGTGAAGCGCGTGATTTTCGCCAGCTCTAACCACGTCATCGGCTTTTATAAGCAGGACGAACAGCTCGACGCCAGCTCCGCGCGCCGGCCGGACGGCTATTACGGTTTGTCCAAGTCCTACGGCGAAGACATGGCCAGTTTCTACTTCGATCGCTACGGCATCGAGACCGTGAGCATCCGCATCGGCTCGTCATTCCCGGAGCCGCAAAACCGCCGAATGATGCACACCTGGCTCAGTTTCGACGACCTCACTCAGCTACTCGAAAAATCGTTGTACACCCCGAATGTCGGCCACACCGTGGTCTACGGCATGTCGGATAACAAGGACGTGTGGTGGGACAACCGCTTCGCCAGCCACCTCGGTTTCGAGGCTCGCGACAGCTCCGAAGTGTTTCGCGAAAAGGTCGAAGCGCAGCCGATGCCGGCCGTCGATGACCCGGCGCGAATCTATCAGGGCGGCGCTTTCGTCGCGGCCGGGCCGTTCGGCGACTGACGCGCTCACTGGTGACTTGATCCCCTCCAATAAGAACCAAGGGAATGAGTATGCAAGCTGAATTGATCGTCGACGCACGCAACGCCGTCGGTGAAAGCCCGGTCTGGGTGCCCGAGGAAAACGCTCTGTACTGGGTCGACATTCCCAACGGCGGTCTGCAACGCTGGAGCGCCGAGACTGGCCACGTCCACGCCTGGAAAGCCCCGGAAATGCTCGCCTGCATCGCCCGTCACAAACGTGGCGGCTGGGTCGCCGGGATGGAGAGCGGTTTCTTTCATCTGCAACCGAATAACGATGGCAGCCTCGATAGCGAGCGTCTGGCCCGGGTCGAGCATGCGCGCGATGATATGCGCCTCAATGACGGACGCTGCGACCGTCAGGGCCGGTTCTGGGCCGGGAGCATGGTGCTGAACATGGGCCTCAATGCGCCCGAAGGTCGGCTGTATCGCTACGGCGCCGGACTCGATGTGATCGAAGCGCAACTCGATGGTTTTATCGTGCCCAATGGCCTCGGCTTCAGCCCCGATGGCCGAACCATGTACCTGTCGGATTCACACCCCAATGTGCAACTGATCTGGGCGTTCGATTACGACACGGCAACTGGCACGCCTTCGAATCGCCGGGTGTTCGTCGACATGAATCATTTCCTCGGCCGCCCGGATGGCGCCGCCGTGGATGCCGAAGGTTGCTACTGGATCTGCGCCAACGACGCAGGTCTCGTCCACCGTTTCACCCCCGATGGGCGCCTCGATTACTCGCTGCCGGTCCCCGTCAGGAAGCCGACCATGTGCGCCTTCGGCGGCAGCCAGATGGACACCCTGTTCGTCGCCTCGATCCGCCCCGGCGATGACCATGATCCGCAATCGCTGGCCGGCGGCGTGTTCGCCTTGAGCCCCGGCGTCAAAGGCTTGCCGGAGCCGACTTTCAACGATTCGCTGTAACCGCTTCTGCTGCATTGCTGTGCCTTGAACACAAAAATAACAAGACTGGAGACTCGCCCCATGGACTTCAAACGCACCTTGCTCGCCGCTGCACTTCCGCTCGCCTTCACCTTCGCCAGTGCTGCTCATGCACTGGAAATGAAGTTCGCCGATATTCATCCCGCCGGATATCCAACCGTGGTCGCTGAACAACGCATGGGCGAGGCGTTGACCAAGGAGACCAATGGCGAACTGACCTTCAAATATTTCCCGGGCGGTGTTCTGGGGTCAGAGAAAGAAGTCATCGAACAGGCGCAAGTCGGCGCGATTCAAATGACCCGGGTCAGCCTCGGCATCGTCGGTCCGGTGGTGCCGGATGTGAACGTGTTCAACATGCCCTTCATTTTCCGCGACCAGGCGCACATGCGCGCAGTCATCGACGGTGAAGTTGGCGACGCGATTCTCGACAAGATCACCAATTCCGAATTTGGCCTGGTAGCCCTGGCCTGGATGGACGGCGGCACGCGCAATATCTACACCAAGAAACCGGTGCGCAAACTGGAAGACCTCAAGGGCATGAAAATCCGCGTGCAGGGCAACCCGATGTTCATCGACACCATCAACGCCATGGGCGGCAACGGCATCGCCATGGACACCGGCGAGATCTTCAGCGCCCTGCAAACCGGCGTCATTGATGGCGCGGAAAACAACCCGCCGACCCTGCTCGAACACAACCACTTTCAGAACGCCAAGTTCTACAGCCTGACCGGGCACCTGATCCTGCCCGAGCCAATCGTGATGTCGAAAATCACCTGGGAAAAACTTACCCCCGATCAGCAGACGCTGGTGAAGAAAGCCGCCAAGGCTGCGCAAGCTGAGGAACGCACGCTGTGGGATGCCAAGTCGGCCAGCAGCGAAGAAAAACTCAAGGCTGCCGGGGTCGAGTTCATCACCGTCGACAAGAAACCCTTCTACGAGGCCACCGCAGCGGTCCGCGAGAAATACGGCGCGCCTTATGCCGACCTGATCAAGCGCATCGAAGCCGTGCAGTAACCCGCCCTCCCCTCAAGCAAAGGCCCGGCACCGCTGGCGTTGACTGACGCCCGTGAGTGCCCGGTTACGGTGGACCCCAATGAAGAATTTGCTGTTGCGCTTCAACGACAAGCTGTACATGACCTGCATCTGGGTCGCCGGCCTGTCGGTGTTGGCCATTTCCCTGATGATCCCGTGGGGCGTGTTTGCCCGCTACGTGCTTGGCACCGGTTCAAGCTGGCCGGAGCCCACTGCAATCCTGCTGATGATGGTGTTTACCTTCATCGGCGCCGCCGCCAGCTACCGCGCCGGCGCGCACATGGCGGTGGCCATGCTCACCGACCGCATGCCACCGAATCTGCGCAAAGCCATGAGCATTTTCTCGCAATTGCTGATGGCGACCATCTGCCTGTTCATGACCATCTGGGGCGCCAAACTGTGCATGTCGACCTGGAACCAGTTCATGAGCGCCCTGCCCACTCTGCGCGTCGGCATCACCTACATGCCGATCCCGATTGGCGGCGCCCTGACGCTGGTGTTCGTGCTGGAAAAACTCTTGCTCGGTGATCAGAGCAATCGGCGGGTCGTGCGTTTCGATCTGGTTGAAGAAAGTGAAGGTGCCGCTTAATGGACGCTCTGATTCTGCTCGGCAGTTTTATCGCATTGATCCTGATCGGCATGCCGGTGGCCTACGCCCTCGGCCTGTCAGCGCTGATCGGCGCGTGGTGGATCGACATCCCGTTTCAGGCGCTGATGATTCAAGTGGCTGGCGGGGTGAACAAGTTTTCGCTGCTGGCGATCCCGTTCTTCGTGCTGGCCGGGGCGATCATGGCCGAGGGTGGCATGTCGCGGCGGCTGGTGGCGTTCGCCGGGGTGCTGGTGGGATTTGTGCGTGGCGGGCTGTCACTGGTCAACATCATGGCCTCGACATTTTTCGGCGCAATATCCGGTTCATCGGTGGCGGACACCGCATCCGTCGGCTCGGTGCTGATCCCGGAAATGGAGCGCAAGGGCTACCCGCGCGACTTCTCCACCGCGGTGACAGTCAGCGGTTCGGTGCAAGCATTGCTGACGCCGCCAAGCCACAACTCGGTGCTCTACTCGCTGGCGGCCGGTGGCACGGTTTCCATTGCTTCGCTGTTCATGGCCGGCGTGGTTCCGGGCCTGCTGATGAGCGCGTGCCTGATGGTGCTGTGCCTGATCTTCGCGCGTAAACGCAACTACCCCAAAGGCGAAGTCATCCCGATGCGTCACGCGCTGAAAATCTGCGGCGAAGCGCTGTGGGGCCTGATGGCAATGGTAATCATCCTCGGCGGGATTCTTTCGGGGATCTTCACTGCCACCGAGTCGGCGGCCATCGCTGTGCTGTGGTCGTTCTTCGTGACGATGTTCATCTATCGCGACTACAAATGGAGTGAACTGCCCAAGCTGATGCACCGCACGGTGCGCACCATTTCCATCGTGATGATCCTGATCGGTTTTGCCGCCAGCTTCGGCTACATCATGACGCTGATGCAGATCCCGGCGAAGATCACCACGATGTTCCTGACCCTGTCGGACAACCGCTACGTGATCCTGATGTGCATCAACGTCATGCTGCTGTTGCTCGGCACGGTGATGGACATGGCGCCGCTGATCCTGATCCTTACGCCAATCCTGATGCCGGTGATCCTCGGCATCGGCGTCGACCCGGTGCAGTTCGGCATGATCATGCTGGTCAACCTCGGGATCGGATTGATAACGCCACCGGTGGGTGCGGTGTTGTTCGTCGGATCAGCGGTAGGCAAGGTCAGTATTGAAAGCACCGTGAAGGCTTTGCTGCCGTTCTACGCGGTGCTGTTCCTGGTGCTGATGCTGGTGACGTACGTGCCGGCGCTGTCGCTGTGGTTGCCGCATCTGGTGTTGTAGCGCTGTTTTTGTGGCGAGGGAGCTTGCTCCCGCTCGGGCGCGCAGCGGCCGCTCTTTTAAAAAAGGGCCTGCTGCGCAGTCCAGCGGTAGCAAGCTCCCTCGCCACAAGGGTTGCTTCAAGCTCGAAATAGCATATACCCCGCCACCACCAGACACACACTTGCAAACCCGACCTGCAAGGCCCGCGCCGGCACCCGCGCGCACAGCTTTCTGCCGATGATCATCCCGACAATGCTCGCGACGATAAACGCCACCCCGAGTCGATCAATCCGCACCCCGGCATGGAACGCGCCGATCACCCCGATCGCCGAAATCAGACTAATCACCATCAACGACGTGGCGACAATCCCGCGCATCTGCACATCGGTCAGTTGCTTGAACGCCGGCACGATCAGAAAGCCGCCGCCAACCCCGAGCAGACCCGAGACCACGCCGGTCACCGCGCCTAACGCCGCTAAAGTCGCGGTGCATTTGGCAGTCCAGTCGAAGCGCCCGGTTTCTTCATCGAGCATGCAATTCTTCTGGCCCCAACTGGCATGGCCATGGTCACTCGGCCCCGGCGCCTGACGTTCACGCCGCAGCATGCGCCAGGCAACCATCACCATCAGCAGGCTGAACAGAATCATCAGGATTTTTTCCGGCAACTGATGGGCGAAGTAGATGCCCAGCGGTGAAAACACCGCGCCGAGTCCTGCTATCAGCAGCGCCGCCCGATAGCGCACCAGACCATGGCGCAAGCCGTCGATGGCGCCCACCGCCGCCGCACTGCCCACGGCAAACAACGCCACCGGCGCCGCTTGCGTCATGCTCCAGCCAAGTCCCAGCACCAGCGCCGGCACCGCGAGAATGCCGCCACCGGCCCCGGTCAGCCCGAGGATCAATCCCATCAACACGCCAAACAGACTTGCCAGCAACATAGGATTTTCTCAATCGACTCTGGACACGCGCGTCAGCCACTCACGGCCCTTGAGCATGCCGTTCCAGTAGAACCACGGCAGCAACGTCGCCTTCAGCCACCAGGCCGAACGGCGTGGCACGGTCGGGTCGAGGGGAAAGGTCGGCAGCAGTTTGCCGCCATAGCCGAACTCGGCGAGGATCACCTTGCCCTTCTCCACCGTCAGCGGGCAGGAACCGTAACCGTCGTATTTCAGCGGCAGCGGTCGTTGCTTGCGCAAGGCCAGCAGATTTTCAGCGACCACCACGATTTGCTTGCGCACCGCGGCGGCGGTTTTCGCATTAGTCGTGCCGCAGATATCGCCGAGGGCGAAGACGTCCGGATAACGCGGATGTTGCAGGCTGTGCGGATCGACTTCGCACCAACCTGCAGCGTCGGCCAGAGGACTGTTTGCGATGAAATCCGGCGACACTTGCGGCGGTACGACGTGCAACAGATCAAAGGTTTTCGCTTGGCGCGTGACATTCCCATCAGCGTCCTTGACGTCAAACCATGCGGTTTGCGCCGGGCCGTCGACCTTGACCAGATTGGCGTTGAACGCCAGTCGTGCGTTGTACTTTTCGATGTACTTCATCAGCGGCGGCACGAAGGTCGCCACGCCGAACAAAGCCGCGCCGGCCAGGTTGAATTCCACGTCGATGTTGTTCAGCACAGCACGTTTGTGCCAGTGATCGCAGGACAGGTACAACGCCTTCTGCGGCGCGCCGGCGCATTTGATCGGCATCGCGGGCTGAGTGAACAGCGCCTTGCCGGACTTGAGTTTTTGTACCTGTTCCCACGTGTAGCTTGCGTGCTGAAAGCTGTAATTGGAGGTCACGCCGTGCTGGCCGAGGCTTTCCTGCAAGCCTTCGATCTTCTCCCAGGCCAGACGCAGGCCGGGGCAGACGATCAGGTTTTGATAACTGACGCTGCGTTGGTCATCGAGGGTCAGCAGCCGCTGGTTCGGGTCGATGCCGGTGACAGACGCTTGCAACCATTTGGCCTGACGTGGCATCACCGAGCCCATGGGGCGTACGGTGTCTTTCACGTTGTAAGCACCGCCACCGACCAGCGTCCACGCTGGCTGATAGTAATGCTCGGCACTTGGCTCGATCACAGTGATCTTCAGATGTGGTTCGCGCTTGAGCAGACTGGCGACGAAACCGATGCCGGCAGTGCCGCCGCCGATGACCACGATGTCCGCACTGATGGATGGGCCCCAGTGTTGATCGTTCATTGCTTGTTCCTTTTGCTGCACGCAAGGGATGCCGGGTCAGTTACGCCCAGCTTTTGAGCACGGCCCCGCAGTAGAGTCCGGAGAGGGTTTTCATCACCTGGATCACTTCGTGACTGGCCAGACCGTAAAATATGTACTTGCCTTCCCGACGGGTCGCGACCAGTCCTTCATCGCGCAATATGCCCAGTTGCTGGGACAGGGTCGGCTGGCGCACGCCGGTCATTTTCTCCAGTTCGCCGACATTGCGTTCGCCCTGGGTCAACTGACACAGGATCAGCAGCCGATCCTCATTGGCCAGCGCTTTGAGCAGCGAGCAGGCCTTGGAGGCCGACGCACGCAGTTGGGCGACTTCACATTCGGTCAGACTGGATTGCATTTGCACGATGCCTTCAACGTCACTTAAGCTGCGGACATTATGTGTAAACATAAAGTGTTGCAACCCTGACTGATTTTTCGCCCTTCTTGCACAGGTTCATGTCCATGCCCGCGTTGATTGAAGCCTTCCTCGACCCCGCCTCCTCGACCTACAGCTACGTGGTCTACGAAGCTGATGGCGGGCAATGCGCAATCGTCGACCCGGTGCTCGATTACGACGGCGCGGCCGGCCGCACCTGCACTGCGCAGGCCGACCGAATCATCGCCTTCGTCCGCGAGCATCAGTTGCAGGTGCAATGGCTGCTGGAAACCCATGCCCACGCCGATCACCTGTCAGCAGCCCCTTACCTGCGCCGCGAGCTGGGCGGCAAGATCGCCATCGGCGAATCGATCAGCAAAGTGCAGAACGTGTTCAAGGCGCTGTTTAATCTGGAACCGGAATTTTGCGTCGATGGTTCGCAATTCGATCACCTGTTCGCGCCTGACGAGTCGTTTTTGATCGGCAACCTCAAGGCCACCGCGCTGCACGTCCCCGGCCACACGCCGGCGGACATGGCTTACTTGATCGACGGCGAACAGATTCTGGTGGGCGACACCCTGTTCATGCCCGATGTAGGCACCGCCCGCTGCGACTTCCCCGGTGGCAACGCGCATCAGTTGTTCAACTCGATCCGCAAACTGCTGGCGTTCCCGGCTGGCGTGAAGCTTTACGTTTGTCACGACTACCCGCCCGACAGTCGTCAGGCGCAATGTCAGACCACGGTCGGCGAGCAACGCAAAAGCAACATCCATGTGCATGACGGCATCGATGAAGCGACGTTCGTTGAAATGCGCACCCGACGCGATGCCGGGTTGGGCATGCCTACCCTGTTACTGCCGGCGATTCAGGTGAATGTTCGGGCGGGGAATCTTCCGCCCGCTGAGGAAAATGGCGTGGTGTATCTGAAGATCCCCATCAATTCAGTGTAAGAAAAAACATCGCCGTTATTGCGGCTGATGCTTTTCTTACACCTCGCGTCGAATGCCATGAACTGTTCGCAGTTTCAGCCAACAGGCAGACTTCATTGGGCAATCAACCACTGGAGATTTGGCAATATGGATATTCGCCGTAACCACCGTGACATGACGCTTGAGCAGAAACGCGCTTTCGTAAATGCCGTTCTGATCCTGAAAAACCACACCCCTAGCGTACTGCGTCCTGGCCAGCAGAATCGCTACGATGACTTTGTGCAGATTCACAAAAATTCCATGGGGCGAGGCAACCCGATCTTTCCCAACCCGCACCGCACTCCCCTGTTTTTCCCTTGGCATCGCATCCTGATTCGCCAGTTTGAACTGGAACTTCAAGCCGCGGCCGACAACCCGAGCATCACCCTGCCTTACTGGAACTGGAGCATGAGCGGGTCAGACGATCCGTTCACCGATGATTTCATGGGCAGAGATGGCGACCCCGCACAAAGCCAGCGAGTGACCTTTGGCCAGTTTGCCTTCGAGCAGCGTTTATTTGGAATAAAGGTCTGGGATGGCGAACCGGGAGATGCGGGCCTGCGCCGGAATTTCGGCGCGGATGGCCCGCCACTGCCATCGGCACAAGATGTCGAGTCGGTCCGGGAATTGACACCCTACTGGTCCGTACCGAACGGCTGGGAGAACCTTACTGAATTGATGCACAACGTCGTGCATGGCTGGGTGGGCGGCAATATGGGCGAAGCCTCTTCACCAAACGACCCGGTTTTCTTCTTGCACCACTGCTATCTCGACTATTTGTGGGAGCGTTGGAAACGCAGACATCCGACGGAGCCAGTCATCAACTTTCCCGAAAACGCGCCGCATGGAATGCTTGGCTCAACGCTGATTTTCAATCCAGACAATGAGCCTGCACCCTGGCTGCAGCCTTTTACGGTCGGGGAGACACTCAGCACTGCCAATCTGGATTACGGCTATGACGACCTCTGACCCAAACCGAACGTTCAGCTCCCGAGAATCAGACCATTGGCCGGTAACGGCAATGCAGTCTTGTAGCGCACCTGCTTGAGTGCAAAGCTTGAACGGATGTTCGCCACACCGGGGACTTTGGTCAGAAAGTCCATCATGAAGCGTTCCAGCGACTGAATGGTCGGCACCAGCACCCGGATGAGGTAATCCGGGTCGCCGGCCATCAAGTAACACTCCATGACTTCCGGGCGATCGGAGATGGCTTCCTCAAAATGCTGCAAGGCTTCTTCCACCTGTTTTTCCAGGCTGACGTGGATGAACACGTTGACATGCAGCCCGAGCAGATCGGCATCCAGCAGGGTCACTTGCTCGCGGATCAGGCCGAGTTCTTCCATGGCTTTGACCCGATTGAAGCACGGCGTTGGCGACAGATTCACCGATCGGGCGAGGTCGGCGTTGGTGATGCGCGCGTTCTCCTGGAGGCTGTTGAGAATGCCGATATCGGTACGGTCCAGTTTGCGCATGAGACAAAACCACCTGTTTTTTATGTTTATGCAGAATTTCTATCTGCAAATCGTCTCCAGTGCAACGAAACAGAGAGAAATATTCTTCTTGCCCGCGCCTATGATTGTTGTAGGACAAGATTTCTCCTACAAGAGAATGACTGCCAGCTCACTACAAGAAATTCACAAGATCGAGCGTAGAAGCCATGACCCAAGCGTATGAACCGCTGCGTCTGCACGTTCCCGAACCATCGGGCCGTCCAGGCTGCAAAACCGACTTCTCCTACCTGCATCTGACCGATGCCGGCACGGTGCGCAAACCCCCAATTGACGTTGAACCGGCCGACACCGCCGACCTCGCTCGTGGTCTGATCCGCGTGCTCGACGACCAGGGCAACGCTCTCGGCCCATGGGCTGAAAATGTGCCGGTCGAGATCCTGCGCAAAGGCATGCGCGCCATGCTCAAGACGCGCATCTACGACAACCGCATGGTGGTCGCCCAGCGTCAGAAAAAAATGTCGTTCTATATGCAGAGCCTCGGCGAAGAAGCCATTGGCAGCGCTCAGGCGCTGGCGCTGAACGTCGACGACATGTGCTTTCCGACCTACCGCCAGCAAAGCATTCTGATGGCGCGCGACGTGCCGCTGGTCGACCTGATCTGCCAGTTACTGTCCAACGAGCGCGACCCGCTCAAGGGCCGTCAGTTGCCGATCATGTACTCGGTCAAGGACTACGGTTTCTTCACCATTTCCGGCAACCTCGCCACCCAATTCATTCAGGGCGTGGGCTGGGGCATGGCCTCGGCGATCAAGGGCGACACCAAAATCGCCTCAGCCTGGATCGGCGACGGCGCCACCGCCGAATCGGACTTCCACACCGCCCTGACTTTTGCCCACGTTTACCGCGCGCCGGTGATCCTCAACGTGGTCAACAACCAGTGGGCAATTTCGACCTTCCAGGCCATCGCCGGTGGTGAAGCCACCACTTTCGCCGGACGCGGCGTTGGTTGCGGCATCGCGTCCTTGCGCGTTGATGGCAACGATTTCGTCGCGGTCTACGCCGCCTCGGCCTGGGCTGCCGAACGCGCCCGCCGTAACCTCGGCCCGACCATGATCGAATGGGTCACCTACCGCGCCGGCCCGCACTCGACTTCCGATGATCCATCGAAATATCGTCCTGCCGATGACTGGAGCCACTTCCCGCTGGGCGACCCGATTGCCCGTCTCAAGCAGCACTTGATCAAGCAGGGCCACTGGTCGGAAGAAGAACACACTGCCGTCAGCGCCGAACTTGAAGCCGAAGTGATTGCCGCCCAAAAACAGGCCGAACAGTACGGCACCCTCGCCGGCGGCCAGATCCCGAGCGCGGCGACCATGTTCGAAGACGTCTACAAAGAGATGCCGGAGCATTTGAAGCGCCAGCGTCAGCAGTTGGGGGTCTGAGATGAACGATCACAACAACAATATTCAGCTGGAAACCGCCATGACCACGACCACCATGACCATGATCCAGGCCCTGCGCTCGGCCATGGACGTGATGCTTGAACGCGACGACAACGTCGTGGTGTTTGGCCAGGACGTCGGCTACTTCGGCGGCGTATTCCGTTGCACCGAAGGCCTGCAGATCAAGTACGGTTCTTCGCGGGTGTTCGACGCACCGATCTCCGAAAGCGGCATCGTCGGTGTGGCAGTCGGGATGGGCGCTTATGGCCTGCGCCCGGTAGCAGAAATCCAGTTCGCCGACTATGTCTACCCGGCTTCCGACCAGATCATTTCCGAAGCAGCGCGTCTGCGTTATCGCTCGGCGGGTGAGTTCACCGCGCCGATGACCCTGCGCATGCCTTGCGGCGGCGGCATCTACGGCGGCCAGACCCACAGCCAGAGCATCGAGGCGATGTTCACTCAGGTCTGCGGTCTGCGCACTGTCATGCCATCCAACCCATACGACGCCAAAGGGTTGCTGATCGCCTCCATCGAAAATGATGACCCGGTAATCTTCCTCGAGCCGAAACGCCTGTACAACGGGCCGTTCGACGGCCACCACGACCGCCCGGTAACCCCTTGGTCGAAACACCCTGCCGCGCAAGTTCCGGACGGTTACTACACCGTGCCGCTGGACGTCGCCGCGATCACTCGTCCGGGCAAAGATGTCACCGTGCTGACCTACGGCACCACCGTATATGTGTCGCAAGTGGCTGCTGAAGAAAGCGGCGTCGATGCCGAAGTCATCGACCTGCGCAGCCTGTGGCCGCTGGACCTGGAAACCATCGTCAACTCGGTGAAGAAAACCGGCCGCTGCGTAGTTGTTCACGAAGCCACCCGCACCTGCGGTTTCGGCGCCGAACTGGTGTCGCTGGTGCAAGAGCATTGCTTCCATCACCTGGAAGCGCCAATCGAACGCGTCACCGGATGGGACACCCCCTACCCGCACGCGCAAGAGTGGGCGTATTTCCCTGGGCCGTCCCGAGTGGGTGCGGCGCTGAAACGGGTCATGGAGGTCTGAATGGGCACGCACGTAATCAAGATGCCGGACATTGGCGAAGGCATCGCAGAAGTTGAACTGTCACAGTGGCACGTCAAGGTCGGCGACCTGGTGGTTGAAGATCAGGTGTTGGCGGACGTGATGACCGACAAGGCGATGGTCGATATTCCGTCGCCGGTACATGGCAAAGTCATTGCGCTTGGCGGTCAGCCAGGTGAGGTGATGGCGGTTGGCAGTATTCTGATCAGCATTGAAGTTGAAGGCGCGGGCAATTTTAAAGAGTCTGCCGCGCCGGCAACTGCGGCTCCCGCGCCACTGGCAGCTTCTAAAGTTGAAGCCGTCGTTGAAAGCAAACCAGCCGCCGCGCCGCGTTCGGCTGCTGTATGCCAAGGCCCGATGGTTGCCCGCGAAGCGAATGAGCGTCCACTGGCCTCACCCGCCGTGCGTAAACACGCGCTGGATCTTGGCATTCAATTGCGCCTTGTGCGCGGCAGTGGCCCGGCCGGTCGCGTGCTGCATGACGACCTCGAAGCCTATTTGGCGCAAGGTCAGTCCAACGCCTCCGCGCCTGCATCTGCCGCTTACGCCCAGCGTAACGATGAAGAGCAGATTCAGGTGATCGGTATGCGCCGCAAGATTGCCCAGCGCATGCAGGACGCCACCCAACGCGCCGCTCACTTCAGTTACGTCGAAGAAATCGACGTCACCGCGATTGAGGAGCTGCGCGCGCACCTCAACGAGAAACACGGCGCCAGCCGTGGCAAGTTGACCTTGTTGCCATTCCTGGTGCGAGCGCTGGTGGTTGCCCTGCGTGACTTCCCGCAAATCAACGCGCGTTACGACGATGAAGCCCAGGTGATCACGCGCCTCGGCGCAGTGCATGTCGGCGTCGCCACGCAAAGCGATATCGGCCTGATGGTGCCGGTGGTGCGTCACGCCGAGGCGCGCAGCTTGTGGGACAGCGCTGCTGAAATCTCGCGTCTGGCCAGCGCCGCGCGCAATGGCAAGGCCAGCCGCGACGAACTGTCGGGCTCGACCATCACCCTGACCAGCCTCGGCGCATTGGGTGGAATTGTCAGCACACCGGTGCTGAACCTGCCGGAAGTGGCGATTGTCGGCGTGAACAAAATCGTCGAGCGACCAATGGTCGTCAAAGGTCAGGTGGTGATTCGCAAGATGATGAACCTCTCCAGTTCCTTCGACCACCGCGTGGTCGACGGCATGGACGCAGCGCTCTTCATCCAGGCCATTCGCGGCCTGCTCGAACAACCTGCCACTTTGTTTGTGGAGTAACGCATGCAAACTTTGAACACCACGCTGCTGATCATCGGCGGCGGGCCTGGCGGTTACGTGACAGCGATTCGTGCCGGACAATTGGGCATTCCGACCATTCTGGTTGAAGGCCAGTCGTTGGGCGGCACCTGCCTGAACATCGGCTGCATTCCGTCCAAAGCGCTGATCCATGTGGCTGAACAGTTTCATCAGACGCAGCATCACAGCCAGCATTCGGCGCTGGGTATCAGCGTCTCGGCGCCAACCCTCGACATCAATAAAAGCGTCGAGTGGAAGGACGGCATCGTTGATCGCCTCACCACCGGCGTCGCCGCGTTGCTGAAAAAGCACAAGGTTCAAGTCATCAATGGCTGGGCCAAGGTTATCGACGGCAAGACTGTTGAGGTTGGCGACACGCGCATCCAGTGCGAGCATCTGGTGCTGGCGACCGGATCGAAAAGCGTCAACTTGCCAATGCTGCCGATTGGCGGTCCGATCATCTCCTCCACCGAAGCGCTGGCACCTACTTCTGTGCCAAAACGCCTGATCGTGGTCGGCGGTGGTTACATCGGTCTGGAACTGGGCATCGCTTATCGCAAACTCGGCGCCGAAGTCAGCGTTGTCGAGGCGCAGGAGCGGATTTTGCCGGCTTACGATGCCGAACTGACCCAACCGGTGCACGAAGCGCTCAAGCACCTTGGCGTGAAGCTGTACCTCAAGCACAGCGTTGAAGGTTTCGACGGCAGCTTGCAAGTGCGCGATCCAAACGGCGACACGCTCAATCTGGAAGCGGATCAGGTGCTGGTTGCCGTGGGTCGCAGGCCCAATACTCAAGGCTTCAACCTCGAAGCATTGAATCTGGACATGAACGGCTCGGCGATCAAGATCGACAGCCGTTGCCAGACCAGCATGCGCAACGTCTATGCCATCGGCGACTTGAGCGGCGAGCCAATGCTCGCTCACCGCGCCATGGCTCAGGGCGAGATGGTCGCCGAACTGATCAGCGGCAAAACCCGCGAATTCAATCCGACGGCTATTGCTGCGGTGTGCTTCACCGATCCGGAACTGGTGGTGGTCGGCAAAACGCCGGACGAAGCTGCGGCTGCCGGACTGGATTGCATCGTCTCGAGCTTCCCGTTCGCCGCCAATGGTCGAGCGATGACGCTGGAATCGAAAACCGGTTTCGTGCGGGTGGTCGCTCGTCGGGACAATCATGTGATTGTCGGCTGGCAAGCGGTCGGGGTTGGCGTGTCTGAATTGTCGACAGCGTTCGCGCAGAGCCTGGAAATGGGCGCGCGACTGGAAGACATCGGCGGCACCATTCACGCCCATCCGACTTTGGGTGAAGCGGTGCAGGAAGCGGCGTTGCGTGCTTTGGGGCACGCTTTACATCTGTAAACGCCAACCCCTGTGGCGAGGGAGCTTGCTCCCGCTGGGCTGCGCAGCAGCCCCAAATCGGCCAAAACCGAATATCCGGTGCACTGCGTTACCGGTTTTGCCAGTGCTTCGCACTGGAGCGGGAGCAAGCTCCCTCGCCACAAGCGCTCAAGAATGAAGTATTGTTGTGCCCATCCAAAAAAACGTCAGAAGCCTTGAACCGTTCCGGCGGTTGTTCAGTGATAGAGGGTGTCATGGGTAACGAGAGCATCAATTGGGACAAGCTGGGTTTTGACTACATCAAGACCGACAAACGTTTTCTGTCGTACTTTCGCAATGGCGAGTGGGACAAAGGCACCCTGACCGAAGATAACGTGCTGCACATCAGCGAAGGCTCGACTGCCCTTCACTATGGCCAGCAGTGCTTCGAAGGTATGAAGGCCTATCGTTGCAAGGACGGCTCGATCAACCTGTTCCGCCCGGACCAGAACGCCCTGCGCATGCAACGCAGCTGCGCGCGTCTGCTGATGCCGTTCGTCGAAACCGAGCAGTTCATCGAAGCCTGTAAAGCCGTGGTTCGCGCCAACGAGCGCTTCATTCCGCCTTACGGCACCGGCGGCGCGCTGTACCTGCGTCCGTTCGTGATCGGCGTGGGTGACAACATCGGCGTGCGCACTGCACCGGAGTTCATCTTCTCGATCTTCTGCATCCCGGTCGGCGCCTACTTCAAGGGCGGCCTGACCCCGCACAACTTCCAGATCTCCAGCTACGACCGCGCGGCCCCACAAGGCACCGGCGCAGCCAAGGTCGGTGGCAACTACGCCGCCAGCCTGATGCCAGGCTCGAAAGCGAAAAAAGCCAACTTCGCCGACGCCATCTACCTGGACCCGATGACTCACACCAAAATTGAAGAAGTAGGTTCGGCCAACTTCTTCGGGATCACCCACGATAACAAGTTCGTCACCCCGAACTCGCCGTCGGTACTGCCGGGTATCACCCGTCTGTCGCTGATCGAACTGGCCAAGTCCCGTCTGGGCATGGAAGTGGTTGAAGGTGATGTGCTGATCGACAAGTTGTCGGACTTCAAAGAAGCCGGTGCTTGCGGTACCGCTGCGGTGATTACGCCGATTGGCGGGATCAGCTACAACGATCACCTGCATGTGTTCCATAGCGAGACCGAAGTGGGTCCGGTTACCCAGAAGCTCTATAAAGAGCTGACGGGTGTGCAGACTGGCGATATTGAAGCGCCGGCGGGCTGGATTGTTAAGGTTTGATCTGACACCAGATGTACAAAAGCCCCCACCGGAAAACCGGTGGGGGCTTTTTATTAGCTTCGCTCGCTGCCTTTCATGGCGATCCGCTTACCGGAACGTCCGGCAATCCCACTCGCCTGCCCATTCTGTTGCTTGCCCATCCGCGCCTGCGTAATCAACCCCGGAATCAATTCCCCCTCCGGCAGATTTTTCCAGAAGCGCACCGGCAAATGCCCCTGCATCACTTTCGGGTTCAACCGCGCCGGATTGAAGATATGGCTGTAGTACGTCAGCCAAAGCTCCCCATGCGGATCCTCGACGTTCTGTGCCAATTGCTGCCACTCCACCGGACACTCGCGTTGATGCACCAGTTGCTCACCATCGTAATAAACCCCATCACGCGGCGTAGCGATCAACCAGCGATGACGCCCCATGCGCGCAATGAAATGCTCGCTGGCCTTATGCAAAATGTCGTGGGCCGGTTCATGCCAGGCCACGTACTCCGGACCCGCACTGCCTGGCGGCCGCTCGATGAATCGCACGAACGCATGCAAATGATGGGCTTCGCGTTGCACCTGCTTGATCCGCCGCTGCAATTCGCTGCCGAGTTTGTCGCCGGCCATCATCGCCGTGCGGTCACCATGGCTGACGCGCCACAGCACCTCATACAACAGACTCCAGCGCTGATCGCCACGGTAACGAGCGGCACGCTCGAGGGTGTCGAGCAGTGCGCGCGGGATCCGCGCCTGAAACGGCCCCTGCCCTTCGGGCACGTGATGATCGTTGGCAAACAGATCGCTGACCCCTTCGGTGGCCCAGCCCACCAGACTCGGGTCGACTTCATGGCTGAGCAGCCAACGCGCCTGCTGGCGCCAAGTCTCGAACAGGTCGTCACAATCGAGATTGATCATCCCCACAACCCCATCTGTTGCGGCATCGGCCGGTCGCGCAGCTGCTGATAAAGCATCTGGCTGGTGACTTCGGCCTGCTGCGGGTGGTAATCGCTGGTGATGATGAACGGCTTCGCTTTCGACAGCACACAGCGCATGCGAGTCAGATCTTCATAGCGAATCCGCCGCTGCCGGCGCAGCTCCACCAGCCGCTCGGTGGTGCGCAGGCCGATGCCGGGGATGCGCGAGATCAACGAGGCTTCGGCGCGGTTCAAGTCCAGCGGAAACACTTCGCGATTCTGCAGCGCCCACGCCAGTTTCGGATCGATATCCAGCGCCAGATGCCCCGGCCCTTTGAACAATTCGCCAGCGCTGTAGCCGTAACTGCGCAACAAGAAATCGGCCTGATATAAACGGTGTTCGCGCATCAGCGGCGGCGCCGCGAGTGGCACGCTTTTCGGGCTGTTGGGGATTGGGCTGAACGCCGAATAATAGACCCGGCGCAGGCGGAAGTTGCCGTACAAAGCCTGCGCACTGTGCAGGATGGTGCTGTCGTCGGTGTCATCGGCGCCGACGATCATCTGCGTGCTCTGCCCGGCCGGGGCGAACTTCGCCGAGCGTGGTTCATTCAATACAGTCTGCACGCCGGTATAGATGGTGCTCATCGCTTGCTTGATCGACCCGATGTCCTTCTCTGGCGCGAGGACTTGCAGGCTGGCGTCGGTAGGCAATTCGATGTTGACGCTGAGTCGATCAGCATAGCGGCCGGCCTCAGCGATCAATGCCGGGTCGGCCTCAGGAATGGTCTTGAGGTGAATATAGCCGCGGAATTCGTGTTCCTCGCGCAGCAACCTGGCCACGCGGTTGAGCTGCTCCATGGTGTAGTCGGCCGAGCGAATGATCCCGGAGCTGAGGAACAACCCGCTGACGCAATTGCGCTTGTAGAAATCCATGGTCAGCGCCACCACTTCCTCCGGCGTGAAGCGTGCGCGTGGCACGTCACTTGAGCGGCGGTTGACGCAGTATTGGCAGTCGTAAAGACAAAAATTGGTCAGGAGAATTTTCAGCAGCGAAACGCAACGACCGTCCGGCGTATAGCTGTGGCAAATGCCCATGCCATCGGTCGAACCCAAGCCGCTTTTGCCTTCCGAGCTGCGTTTGGGCGCGCCACTGCTGGCGCAGGAGGCGTCGTACTTGGCGGCGTCGGCGAGGATGCTGAGCTTGTCGATGATTTGCATGGCACTGACTCTATACTGTTCGCATATACAGTATAGAGCCGAGTCAAATTCGACAAGATGCAAAACGACCCTTCGTCAGTTAGATCGCAAATCCCCCGTAGGAGCTGCCGAAGGCTGCGATCTTTTGATCTTGCCTTCATCCGCTACCTCAACCCCAAACCGCAAAACCAACTCCTTGCGCCCCACCGCCGTTAAAGCCAACGCCCGACTGTCCAGATCCTGCACCACCCACTTACGCTTCAACGCGACTTGCAATAACGCGGCCCCCAGAGACCCGCCCAAATGCGGCCGGCGCATGCTCCAATCAAGACACGGGCAAGCAAACCTGCGCCGCATCGTCGACAAGTCCGCAACCTCAATCCCCAGCCCCTCAAACAGCGCCCCACCGCTCTCGCTCAAGCGATACGCCCGCTCATCGGTCTCCACCAGCCATCCCGCCGCCAGCAAGCGGTCATGCAGCAACACCGCCAGCGTCCCCGCCATGTGGTCGTAGCAAGTACGGGCGAATTGCAGCCGATCCGGCGTATGCGGCTTGAAAGTCGGCGCAGGGTTGTGGCCGATCACCATCAGCGCCTCCAATGCCCGGGCCACGCGCTGGTCGGCGAGGCTGTAATAACGATGCCGACCCTGCACGTGCAAGCGCACCAACTCCAGCTCTTTAAGTTTGGCCAAGTGCGCGCTGGCGGTCGAAGCGCTGACTTCGGCGATGGCGGCCAGCTCCGTACTGGTGCGCGCGTGGCCGTCCATCAACGAGCAAAGAATTTTGGTGCGCGCCGGCTCGGCGATGGCGGCGGCCACCTGCGAGACGCCGATGTCGTGCTGTTGTGCATACATACTTCGCTCCCGAACGAATCAAGGCCCTGACGGACTGGAGATAGTAGCAACACTTTCCCACCGACAAGGCTGCGAACAATGGATCCGATCATCGCTGCGACTCATGCCGATCCCTACCCTTATTACGCCGAGCTGCGCGTCAAGGGCGGTTTGACCTTTCATCATGGACTGACGCTGTGGGTCGCCAGCAGTGCGCGCGCGGTTTGCGCGGTGTTGGCTCACGCCGATTGCCACGTGCGTCCTACACAAGAACCAGTACCCAAAACCATCGCTGGCGGACCGGCCGGTGAAGTCTTCGGCCAATTGATGCGCATGAATGACGGCGCGCGCCAGCGTTGCCCACGTTCGGCGATCGAGCCGCAATTGGACTTGGTTGATATGGATGCGATCAAGGCACTGGTTGCCGCGCGGCTGATCACGCCCGACGCTGACGGCTTATATAAGGCGATGTTTCGCGGCCCGGTGTGCGTGGTTGCGGCGCTGCTCGGTTTCAACCCGACGCAGGCTCGGCTGATCAGTGAACTGACGGCGGATTTCGTCGCGTGTCTGTCGCCATTGAGCAACGATCTGCAATTGGACGCGGCGCACCGCGCGGCGGAGCAATTGCGCGGGTATTTCGTTGAGTTGTTGGCCGAGCCGAATGTGTTCGTTGCGAATACTCAGCAGCGATTCTCCGGGGATGAGGACGCGCTGATCGCCAACCTGATTGGCCTGTGTTCGCAGACGTTCGAAGCCAGCGCCGGGTTGATCGGCAATGCCTTGCTCGCCCTGCATCGCGAACCGAGATTGCGCAGCGCAGCGCCGGATGAGCTGTTGGCCGAAGTGCAACGCTTCGATCCGTCGGTGCAGAACACCCGGCGTTTTGTCGCGGCAAGTTGCGAGATTGATGGCGTTCGGCTCGAAGCAGGTGATGTGATTCTGGTGCTGCTGGCCTCGGCCAATCGTGATCCGGCGATCAATCAACATCCCGACGAGTTTCTGCTGGATCGGCCGAACCGTCGCAGTTTCAGTTTCGGCAGCGGGCGGCATCAATGTCCCGGGCAGATGCTGGCGATGGCCATCGCCAGCGCCACGCTTGGTCAGATCCTCGCGCAGCGCATTGATCTAGATCGTCTGAGCTGGCAGTACCGCCCTTCGCTCAATGGCCGGATTCCGCTGTTCAGCGTCTTGGGCGCCTGACAGTCCGCTATCGCGGGCAAGCCCGGCTCCCACAGTATTTTGCGTCGTACCTGGAATGTGGGAACAGCACCGAATCCTGTGGGAGCGGGCTTGCCCGCGATGAGGCCCGGAAAAACGCAGCATCATTTCAGCATCATCCGGCAGGCTACATCGCCTTGCGCCTTTGCCTACAACTACGCCAGAATCCGCCGATTGTGCGGCTTGGAGCCTGCCGGTAACTTGAATCGCATCACTGAATGGTCAGTGAACGGGTTTAGTCGCTCGGTAGGTTTTAAGTTGCATGCAGCTCCTTTGATCAGGTGTTCACTCGCCTGCGCTCAATGGTAGCCGTGCGCAGGGCGTCTTCGGGCGCGCCGGGAATGCTTAGAACCACCGGTCGACTAACCTGCGCATAGCTGCCACCCATATTTGTTTAGTCGCAATGACGGTGCCGGCCTCAATTAAAGGTTCTAAGCTCATGATCAAACCGACACCAAATCCGCCTGAAGCGGATACCCCAACCGAAGCCGATCCAGCCTCGCCCTACTCCACCCTCGATTCAAGCAAACTCCACGACGCCGCCGAACGCGCACTCGACCACTACCTGAAACCCCAAGCCCCGAAACGGCGCAGACCCAGCACCATGTTCCTGATCGCCCCCGAAACCGATCAAGAAACCCTCCTCGCCCACGCCTGCGAATCCATGGCCTCGGCCAGCGTCATGCTCAGCGACTTCGCCGCCCTGCTCGACGCACCCTACCGCAACACCGTGCTGGGCATTGCCCAGGTGGTCATGGGCGGCGAACTCGCCGTCAACCGCGCCCTCGACAACATCGACCCATCAAACTGAGGACATCACCGTGACAATAAAAACCGACGCACACGTCGTCGCCGCGCTGATCTCCATCGGCCTCAATGATCGAGATAGCCAATGGGCGCAGAAGGCCTGCCTGATCCTCGTCGACAGCGAACGAGAATCCATCGTCGCCTCCGCCGTCACCGCCCTCGGCGAAATTGCCCGGAATCGAGGTGAACTGGATCGGGAGCGCGTATTGCCAGCGCTGGATAGAGTTAAACGCAGGTTTCCGGGGCTGACTGGAACGGTGGCTGCGGTGTTGGGTAATTTGGCGATGGTTGCCTGATTAACCAGCAGAGCAGATAAAAACACCCGATGCGTTCATTTACGAATGCAGCGGGTGATTTGTTTTCGCGGGAGTTTAAAAGTGAGCCTGATCTATCAAGACCCAACGATGACCCATGATCGAGCACTGAGGCTCTTGGCCAGTGGCTCGGATGCGGAAACTGCCGCCGCATTAATTTCAATTGGCTTAAACGAATCCGACAGAATCTGGGCGCAGAACACGTGCCTGAAACACCTCGAAGCCGAAAGCGAATTGGTTGTGGCAGCAGCCGTGACCGCGCTCGGGCACATAGCGCGCAGGCACGGCGAGGTAGATAAAGAATCGGTCATCCCTGCGCTCGAAACCGTCAAAACAACTTTCTCAGCCTTGGCAGGAGTTGTTGAAGACACGCTCGACGATATTCACGCTTTTACCTGACCAAGTGAGCGCCCGATTAGGAATGGTGATGAGCAGCCTGACCTCTCATCACCACCTTCCTCAATCCTCCCGCGTCAAAACCTCCAACAACTCAATCTCAAACACCAAATCCGAATTCGGCGGAATCTTGCCCATTGTCCGCTCGCCATAGCCCAAATGCGCCGGCACCCGCAGTTTGCGCGTGCCACCGACCTGCATCCCCATAATCCCCTGATCCCAGCCTTTAATAACCCGCCCCGTCCCGATCACGCACTGGAATGGCTTGCCGCGACTCCACGAAGAATCAAACTCGGTGCCGTCCTCCAACCATCCGGTGTATTGGGTGGTAATCAGCGCACCTTTGACGGCGGCTTTGCCCTCGCCGATTTGCAGGTCGATGATTTGCAGTTCGTCTGTCATGGTTGTTTACTCGATTCATTTGGCCCGGTCGGGACGCGGGCGGACTTTTTCGCAGAAACCGCCGCCGATGGCAATCCACGGAACGGAAACTCTCGCCGCTGCTCACATGCTTATCGACATCGTTTTAAGCCAGGGAAGCTCTGATGACCGACTCCAGATTGCTGCGCAGCTTCATCCCGCCCTACATCCTCAACCGAATCATTGCACACGGTTCGGAGCCGCAACGTGCAGCGGCGATGGTCACCCTTAATCATGTCCGCAGCCTGCTGCCCAATCCCGGCCCGACGTCGCGTTTCCCGGAGCGGGCAGTTCTGCAGCAACACGGCAAACCCGGCCTGGCCCAGCGCAGCGTGCATGATGCGCAAAACAAAATGTTGTTACCGGGCGTGCAGGTGCGCGCCGAGGGCCAACCGGCCTCGGGCGATCCAGCGGTCGACGAAGCCTATGACGCGTTGGGCGCCAGCTATGATTTCTTCTGGAAGGTGCTCGGCCGCGACTCGATCGACAATCAGGGTTTTGCCTTGATCGGCAGCGTGCATTACGGCCAGGGTTACGAAAATGCATTCTGGAACGGCGCACAAATGGTCTTCGGCGATGGTGATGGCGAAATCTTTCAGCGCTTCACCCGATCGCTGGACGTGATCGCCCACGAACTGGCGCATGGCGTGACCGAAAGCGAAGCCGGTTTGATCTATGCCAACCAATCCGGCGCACTGAACGAATCGCTCTCGGATGTGTTCGGCGTGCTGACCAAACAGTACGCGCTCAGCCATACCGTCGAACAAGCCGACTGGCTGATCGGCGCTGACCTGCTCACACCGAAGATCAAAGGCAAAGGCCTGCGCTCGATGTCCCACCCCGGCACTGCGTACGACGATCCGTTACTCGGCAAAGACCCGCAACCGGATCACATGCGCAAATTCGTCATCACCACCGAAGACAACGGCGGCGTGCACATCAACTCCGGGATTCCCAACCGCGCGTTCTATCTCACGGCCAGGGCCATGGGCGGTTTCGCCTGGGAAAAGGCCGGGCGTATCTGGTACGACACACTCTGCGACAAGCGCTTGAGCCGCGACGCCACGTTCGAGGCGTTCGCCCAACTCACCGTCGCACACGCCGCCAGGCGCTTCAGCGCCAGAGAGGTCGCGGCAGTCCGTCAGAGCTGGGCGCAGGTCGGCATCGAATTATCCGAGGAGGCCGTATGAAAACCCTGCCCGAACTGGGCGACGATTCGGTAGTGCGCGTGTCGCGTCAGGGCGGCATGGCGGCGATTCACAGCCTGACCCGACCTCGGGAAATCGAGTTCGCGCAGTGCGATATCACCCAGCGCACGCGCATCTGCTCGGTGCTGGAGGGTTGCTTGACGCTCGACAGCAGCGAGTCCGGCCGTGGCGATCAGCGCTTTTATCAGATCGAAGTGCGCTATGGCACGGGCGAAATGACCCTGAAAGTCCCGGAAGATCAGGCGCCGGGGGAACTGGTGCACCTGTGGGACAAAGGCCAGTTGCTGTAGGACGCGCCACGAGATCCGGTTAACGTTTAAACTGGCGCCATTCGAGAATTTACAAGCTGAGTAAAACGCATGAACCGTCGCAAGAAATTGAACCAGATCCTCAAAGCCAACGCCAAAAAGGCCAGCGCGAAACTCGCGCCAAAGAGCAAAGACAAGTACATCAGCAAAGCTGATCGGGCGAAGCTAGAGGCTGAAGGCGGTCAAGAAACAGTCGTTTCTTCCGAGAGCTGATAACCAAAGGGGGACAGATTTATTCATAAAATAAATCTGTCCCCCTTTTTTCAGAAACAGTCGTTTCTTCCGAGAACTGATAACCAAAGGGGGACAGATTTATTTATAAAATAAATCTGTCCCCCTTTTTTTGCTTTTTTTGTCCCCCTTTTTTTATTTCAGGACCAGACAACCTCTTACGCGATTTTCAACGCCTTCAGAATGATCAACGACGTCTCGGCAAACACTCGCGCCTGTTCGGTCAGTTCGGCGATGTTTTCTTCGGCCGTGCTCAGCGGCTGGTTGTCCTTGAGGATCACTGTGCCCTGGTTGCCGATAATGCCCCAAGCCAACTGCGCCCATTCGCCTGGCAGCTTTTTGCCTTGTTTGATGGATATCAGGAACAGTTGCTGGAAGCGGCTGACCGGCACGCCGCCGCCCGTGACCGGGCTGGCTAATACCTGGATGTTGTTGTTGAACAGCGAGCGTCTGCACAGTTGCAAATTGAGGGTGTTGCACTGGTCCTGCACCAGTTTCTCGGCCGCTTCGCTCTGGCACGGGGCGGCAGCGCCCATACCGATCAACACGTTGATGGCCTGTTCGAGGTCGTCATAAGCCATCGAAGGCAGCGCCCCCAACAACTGACGCAGGGTTTTCGGTGCGTAGGCTTTGGCCGCCAGCGCTTCCAGTACAGGGCCGTAGATCTCTTCCTGCAACGAAGCTTCGCCTGCAGGACCGGTGACCGAACCCGGCACGTTTGCAACTACTTGCAGCAGCACAAACCGGGTGTTGAGCATGCTCTCGCGATGCTCCGGGGCAGACAGTCGGGTGGCGCCGCGCACGTACAGATCTCGGCGGAAATTCTGATTGACGAAGTAATCCCGCGCCTGCTCGCGCATGATCGGGTGCTCGATGCCCTCGAGAAAATCCATACCTTCTGCGCTCAAGTTGAGCGGGGCTACCGAATCCAGCGGCACGGCAGTCGTGGCGTAGTCGAGTTTGGCCCCAGCGAGGGCATCCACCATGTCGGTGAAATAGATGCAGTCCCAGCTGCGGTTGAAGTACTCATGGGCGACGTACTGGCGATTCTGGCCCTTGATGTTCTCCAACTTGGCACCAAGGCTCGGCGCTGAGTGGGCGTACTTCGGATTGGCCGCCAGCAGCGCTTCGGAAAATTGCAGCGCTGCATCGATACGCTGATCCGGGCGCGCCGAGGCCTGACTGGCAAAGCGATCGTGCAGGCTGAACAGCTGGCGCAATGGAGCCGAAGGCGACCAGCCCGGGAAGCAGTTGTAACTGACGTACAGTAACCCTCCTGGCTTGAGGTGACGCCGGGCGAATTCGACAATCAGCTTCTGGTTGTCACGGCTGACCCAACTCCAGATGCCATGCAGACTGATGCTATCGAATTGCGGCAAATCATTGCGCGCCAGCAACTGCTCGAAACTGTCGTCATACAGCCGTGCATTACTGTTGCAGGCAGTTGCCAATGCACTTGCGTGGGCGGCCTGGCCAGGATGGAAGTCGGTGCCTACATAGGAGCCCGGATTGGCTGCGGCATGGATGTTGATCGAAACACCTTGGCCAAAACCCAGTTCGCAGTGATAGCCATCCGTACTCTCCAGACTGGCAAAACCACGCAGCAACAAGCAATAACGCTGAAAAACCGGGTTGATTTCCCGGCTATACCCGTAGGTGTAGCCCTCATCGGTGAAATAACCTTCATTCCAGGCGTTGCTCATACGTGCATCCTTCATAGGGCGAGTGAAAGGTTGCTCTTATAAGGGGTTGGGATTACCAACCACAAGTGCCACAGGGCAGAGATTTACTATTCATGCATAAATCTCTGCCCTTTTAGCTTGTTACAAGCTGGTTGCGCCCAAGCGCCTTGGCGCTATACAACGCCTGATCTGCCGCTTCGATCAAACCTTGCACCGGGTCCAGACGCGAACCAGTGGCGGCGGCAATCCCTATGCTGACACTCACGCGACCCAATGGGCTGGTGTCGTGGCTAATGTTCTCCTGGCGCAAACGGTCGAGGATAAGTTGCGCCACAACCTGCGCGCCCTCACTGTCCGTATTGGGCATGATCACGCCTATCTCTTCACCGCCATAACGCGCTACCAGATCCGACGGTCGACGTACGCACTCCTCAATCGCTTGACTGACTTTCTGCAGGCAAGCATCCCCGGCAACATGCCCAAGGGAATCGTTGAACAGTTTGAAGTAGTCGATATCAATCATCAAAAGCGCCAAATACGTGCCTTCGCGCTGAGCACGTCGCGCCTCCAGGGCCAACGTCTCATCAAAGCAGCGCCGATTCGCCAAACCTGTCAGCGCATCCTTGAGTGCCAATAACTCCAATTGCCGATTAGATGAAAGCAACTGTTGTTGAGCGCCCCTCAGCTGCCCCTCTACTTCGGTGCGCCGACGGATATCCAGCATCAAAAACCAACCAATCAGGCCCGTAAGCCCCAGCAGTCCCGTGACCACTACTGCCGACAGCAAGGCCTCCATCCGCCATGCCGTGAGGGCTTCACGCTTGCCGAGCGCGACGGTCGTGATCAGCGGCAGTTTTTCACTCTTGCGAAAGGCGTAAAGTCGCTCGACGCCATCCAGACTGGACGTGAACGACGCAGTACCAACGGATCGATCCACCAGATATTTCGCGTAAATCGGCGACTTGGAAAAGTTGCGCCCCATGTCCTGCTCGCGAAACGGATAGCGCACCAGCAAGGTACCGTCGGTGTAAGACAACCCGATGGCCCCGTCCTGCCCAACGTCAATTTTGCCAAACAGGCGCAGAAAGTTTTCCACCCCCAGAGTCACCGCCACGACCCCGGCAAACTCCCCGTGAACATCATTGAAACGGCGACTGACGGTGATTACCCATTCCAGATTGGAACGGCTCTGGATGGGCGGACCGATGAAGGTTTCGCGGGATGGGTCATCGCGATGATGAATGAAATAGGCACGGTCACTGCTGTTCGCCCCGGACGGAATCGGCCGATTGGAAGACATCAGCCAGCGTCCCTGATTGTCGTAGATGGTGATGCCACTGAGCTGGGGCATCAGCGGTTCCTGGCGGTCAACTAACGCCCTGAGCCGCTCGATCTGCATGGGGCCACTGCCTTCGGTTTCCAGGCGTTCGACGAGTCCGAGCAACAGCAGCGAGCTTTGGCGGACGATGCCTTCGGAGTAAGTGGAAAGCGCTTGGGTAAGGTTCAACCCGTGGACATCGACTTCCTCCAGCGCTCGATCGCGAGAGGCCAGCACCTTCCAGACAGTCAGCGAGGCCAGGGAACAGCCGATGACCAGCAGCAAAAGCACAACGAGGCGGGTATCACGTTTCACGTCATTACCTTAGGGAAAGTCCGATTTTCCGTTTCAGCTATTGGATCCGGGCAATAACGGCGACCGTATGTCCTGCTATTGAATCAGGATATAAGTGGCCGTGCACTACTGCAGCAACAGATCAGGGCGACGTTTTTACCCGAACAGTGCTCGAATGCAATCAGCCATCCATGGCCAATTGTTGCAACCGGCTTAACGCACCACCGGCTGAATCTCGACAATCGTCCCGTTGGTGATCATCACCATCACGTACTTGTCGTTGATCTGCACCCACTGCGATTGCTCGACCGGTGCCTTGAGGCCACGTTTTTTCCAGTCTTTCAGCGCTTTGTCTTCACGCTGATAAACGTCCGGCGCGCGGTCGTTGGCTTTCAGTTCACGCCCGCCGGCAGGCGAATGTTGAACGGTGTCGTTTGAGGTTTCGGCCGCTTGAACGATCGGGGTGATCCCGGCGATGCCTGCGACAAGGGCCAGGCTGGCGATAAGGGTTTTGCTGTTCATGGGTCAACCTCTTGAGTGTTAAGTACCAGAACTCCGACTGCGGAGCGCTGGAAACATTCCTTGTGAATGGCTGATTTTTCTGTGGAGTATTGCGACAGACGCACCCTATCTCCAGGAGTATGTGGTGTGCCGGCGGATCAGCCTTTATCCTTGTCGCCCCCGCCGTACCGAGTGTCTGGAGTCCCGCTCATGCCCCATGAAGGCAATCTGTTGCAAGCCGCCGTCGTATTTCTCTTCGCCGCTGTGCTCACCGTGCCGCTGGCCAAACGTCTGCAATTGGGCGCGGTGCTCGGTTATCTGTTTGCCGGGGTGATCATCGGCCCGTCGGTGCTGGGCCTGATCGGCAACCCGCAAAGCGTCAGCCATATCTCGGAACTGGGCGTGGTGTTGCTGTTGTTCATCATCGGTCTGGAGCTGTCGCCACGACGTTTGTGGGTGATGCGCAAAGCGGTGTTCGGTGTTGGTCTGGCGCAGGTGCTGCTGACTGGCTCGGTGATCGGTGTGTTGGCGCTGTTTGTCTTCGGCCAGTCGCTGAACAGTGCGATCGTGCTCGGCCTCGGTCTGGCGTTGTCGTCGACTGCGTTCGGCCTGCAAAGCCTTGCCGAGCGCAAGGAACTGACCAGCCCCCACGGCCGCTTGGCGTTTGCGATTCTGCTGTTCCAGGACATCGCCGCGATCCCGTTGATTGCGCTGGTGCCGATGCTGGCCGGCGGCGACCACACAACCAGCGCTGCCGAGGATCTGAACCACGGCTTGCGCGTGCTCGGCAGCATCGCCGTGGTGGTGATCGGCGGGCGTTATCTGTTGCGTCCGGTGTTCCGCATCGTGGCAAAAACCGGCTTGCCGGAAGTCTCTACAGCGACCGCGCTGCTGGTGGTGATCGGCACGGCGTGGCTGATGGATCAGGTCGGCGTGTCGATGGCGCTCGGCGCGTTTCTTGCGGGTCTGCTGCTGGCCGATTCGGAATACCGGCATGAGCTGGAAGCGCAGATCGAACCGTTCAAAGGCCTGCTGCTCGGGCTGTTTTTCATCAGCGTCGGCATGGGTGCGAATTTGAGTCTGCTGCTCAGCGCACCGATCACCGTGCTGGGTCTGACGCTGCTGTTGATCGCGCTGAAATTGCCGCTGTTGTTCGTGGTCGGGCGATTGGCCGGTGGGTTGAACAAGGTCAGCGCGATCCGTCTCGGCATTGTGCTGGCGGCGGGCGGAGAGTTTGCGTTTGTGGTGTTCAAGATCGGCCGCGATCAGGGCCTGTTCGAACCACGTCTATATGACCTGCTGGTGCTGACCATCACCCTGTCGATGGCCGTCACGCCGTTGTTGCTGTTGATCTGCGCGCGGCTGGTCAGCCCGAAAGTGCAACCTGTGGAAGTGCCGGAACAATTCCGTCAGATCGACACCGATGCACCGCGCGTGGTGATCGCCGGCATGGGCCGGATGGGTCAGATCGTGGCGCGGATCCTGCGCGCGCAGAACATCAAGTTCGTGGCGCTGGATACCTCGGTGGAAACCATCGAACTGTCGCGCAGTTTTGGCGGCGTGCCGGTGTTCTACGGCGACCCGATGCGTCCGGAAATCCTCAATGCGGCCAAGGTCGGGGAAGCGGAATATTTCGTGATCGCCACGGATGACCCGGACACCAACATCAAAACTGCCGAGATCGTGCGCAAGCTGTATCCGCACATGAAAATCATCGCCCGCGCGCGTAACCGTCAGCATGTGCATCGCTTGGTCGATGTGGGGGCTGAGGCGGTGCGAGAGACGTACTATTCGAGTCTGGAAATGAGCCGGCGCACGCTGGTCGGACTTGGCCTGACTCAAGCGCAGGCTGATGCGCGGATCAAGCGCTTCAAGCATCACGACGAACAAGTGCTGGAAGCGCAACACGCGGTGTATGACGACGCGGCGAAAGTCCTGCAAACCGCCCAGGAAGCGCGGGCGGAATTGGCCAGATTGTTTGAATCCGATCACCTGGAAGAACAATCCGGTAGATCCTGAGCCTTGCACAGATCCAAATGTGAGAGCCAGCCTGCTGGCGATAGCGCCAGTTCAGCCACCATCACCGGTGACTGAACGGACGCCATCGCCAGCAGGCTAGCTTGTATGCTTAGTACTTGAAGGGAGGAGAAGGGACTAGGCTGGCTTCTGACTGTTGACGCAGTACAGATCCGTGGGAGATTTCGCCCCTCCTCCTTTCACCCAAGCGC
>NZ_JAFCWW010000018.1:0-102940 GCF_049897765.1 Pseudomonas sp. TWP3-2
TGCAACTTCTGTTTAGGCAGGCTTGAACGCGATGCCAAACGCGTATCAAGCCTGTAAAGGTGTAAACGATGTCCCCGGTCTAATGTGTAAAGGATGTGCCGGTCTCTACAGTGAGGGTCAGCGATCCCAATCTGAAACCGATCCAACAGCCAAAAAAATGCCCGCTCTTCAGCAGGCATCTCCCCTTTCACCCAATCACTTCTCAGTGAACTTGGTATAGCTGTTGATCAAATTGCGATAGTTCGGCAGGCGGTTCGACAACAGATTCGCCAGGCCTTCCATATCGTTGCGCCAGTCGCCCTGCAGCTCGCAAGCCACCGAGAACCAGTTCAACAGTTGAGCACCGGCCGCCGACATCCGCGCCCACGCCGCTTGTTGTACGGTGGTGTTGAACGTGCCCGACGAATCCGTCACCACAAACACTTCAAACCCTTCCGCCAGCGCCGACAGGGTCGGGAACGCCACGCAAACGTCAGTCACCACACCGGCGATGATCAGTTGCTTGCGGCCAGTCGCCTTGATCGCTTTGACGAAATCTTCGTTGTCCCAGGCGTTGATCTGGCCTGGACGCTGAATGAACGGCGCGTCCGGGAATTGCTCGCGCAGTTCCGGCACGATCGGGCCGTTCGGGCCGGCGTCGAAACTGGTGGTGAGGATGGTTGGCAGTTTGAAGAACTTGGCGATGTCGCCCAGTGCCAGCACGTTGTTCTTGAACTCGTTCGGTGTGAAGTCCTGCACCAGCGAGATCAGACCGGTCTGGTGATCGACCAACAGCACAACTGCATCGTCTTTGTTCAGGCGCTTGTAAGGAACGTTGCTCATGTGAAACTCCTCGATGGATGGTTATTGCGCTGAGCGCCGACCAAGCGGGCCGACGCTTTTAAAAGCAATCAGAAAGCGAAGCAGGAGCAACCGAACGCGCCCCAAAACCCGGCGAAGTCGCTGACCGGCGCGTTCGACAGACGCGCCTTTTCATGGCTGTGCGAGTGCACGCCACACGGGCCGCTGCACTGGTGCACTGCTGCCTGCAACGGCGAATTCGGCCGCCAGTGGCCCGGGACTTTCACCACTGGCGACCAGTCCGGCAGTACCGGCACGCTGGCCGGGCCGAGTTTTTCGAAGTCATCAGCGGCATAGACGATCTTGCCGCCAACCACGGTCAGTACCGACTCGATCCACTTGATCGCTTCTTCCTCGACATGGAAGAAGTCCGCGCTCAGCGCTGCCAGATCCGCCAGTTGCCCGACTTTGATCTGGCCTTTCTTGCCCTGTTCGGACGAGAACCAGGCGCTGCCGTGGGTGAACAATTCCAGCGCGGTGGTGCGCGGCAGACCTTCTTCGTACAACGCCAGACCGCCAACGGTGCGGCCGCTGACCATCCAGTACAGCGAAGTCCACGGGTTGTAGCTGGAGACCCGCGTGGCGTCGGTGCCGGCGCCAACCGGTACACCTTCAGCGAGCATGCGTTTGATCGGTGGCGTGGCTTCGGCGGCTTGTTTGCCGTAGCGGTCGACGAAGTATTCGCCCTGGAACGCCATGCGATCCTGAATCGCGATGCCGCCGCCCAGCGCTTTCACGCGCTCGATGTTTTGCGGGGTGATGGTTTCGGCGTGGTCGAAGAACCACGGCAAGCCGTTGAACGGAATGTCGCGATTGACCTTCTCGAACACGTCGAGCATGCGGCTGATCGATTCGTTGTACGTCGCGTGCAGACGGAACGGCCAGCGCTGCTCGACCAAGTGCCGCACTACCGGCTCCAGCTCTTGCTCCATGGTCTGCGGCAGGTCCGGGCGCGGTTCGAGGAAGTCTTCGAAGTCGGCTGCCGAGAACACCAGCATCTCCCCAGCGCCGTTGTGGCGCAGGAAGTCGTCGCCCTGGTGCAACTTGACGCTACCGGTCCAGTTCTGGAAATCGCTCAGCTCTTCTTTGGGCTTCTGGGTGAACAGGTTGTAAGCGATGCGGATGGTCAGTTGCTCATCCCTGGCCAACTGCTCGATCACCTGATAATCGTCCGGGTAGTTCTGGAAACCACCGCCGGCATCGATTGCACTGGTCAGACCGAGACGATTGAGCTCACGCATGAACTGCCGGGTCGAGTTGACCTGATATTCCAGCGGCAGCTTCGGCCCTTTGGCCAGCGTCGAGTACAGAATCATCGCGTTCGGCCGCGCCACCAGCATGCCGGTCGGGTTGCCGTTGGCATCACGCACGATCTCGCCGCCCGGCGGGTTCGGCGTGTCGCGGGTGTAACCGGCCACGCGCAACGCCGCGCGGTTAAGCAGTGCGCGGTCGTACAGGTGCAGGATGAACACCGGCGTGTCCGGCGCGGCCTGGTTGATTTCTTCCAGAGTCGGCATGCGTTTTTCAGCGAACTGAAATTCATTCCAGCCACCGACCACGCGCACCCACTGCGGAGTTGGCGTGCGGTCAGCCTGATCCTTGAGCATGCGCAGCGCATCGGCCAGCGACGGCACGCCTTCCCAGCGCAGTTCGAGGTTGTAGTTCAAACCGCCACGGATCAGGTGCAAGTGCGAGTCGTTGAGACCGGGGATCACGCAGCGGCCCTTGAGGTCGACCACTTGCGTGCCCGACCCGCGCAGGGCCATGGCTTGCGCATCGTTACCGACGACGGCGAAGCGGCCATCCTTGATCGCCACGGCACTGGCGAGGGGTTTGGTGCGGTCTACGGTATGAAATTGGCCATTGAACAGAATCAGATCAGCATTGGCGTTCATCGCAGTTCCTTCGGTAAAAGTGAAACAAAGCCGGAATCCGCCGGATCAGCGCGGCGGATTGGTATTGGAGTCAGGTTTTTTGGCTTGCAGCCACGGGGCGAACAGCCGAGTGGCGAGCGGCATGCACACGTACACCACCGAAACCACGATGGTCACGGTGATGAGAAACGTGGCGATCACGTAGTTGGACAAAACGGCATTCAGGCGCAGCAACGGCCCCCAGATAAGCGGCACCAGCAAGGTGTGGGGCAAAATCACAAACAGCGTGACCACGGCTTGCTTCCAGCGCGGCGGTGGCGGCAAAGCGGCATCGGTCTGCGGCGTGAACCAGAATTCATTGGCGGCGTTGACCTCCGTCACATCACCGTCGGCGAGCATCGGCGCGGCTTCATCGACCAGCGCCTGACGCTGTGGCGAATCCAGCCAGCGCTGCATCGCGTCGGTCGAGCAATAGCGCAACACGCAAGTGAACAAAGTGAGTCCGCCCTGCTGACTGCGCATCACGTCCACGCCCAAATGCCCTTCCTCACGCCCCGCCACGCTGACGATGTTGCGCAGCCAGGCTTCGTACGGCGCCTCGAAACCGGCCTTGACCCGGTGCTTGACGATCAACGTGACCGTCTCATCGGGCCCCGGTTTTTTCAGGGATTGGGCATCAGGCATAACGAAACACTCCGGGCAAACGAACATTGAGCGCCAGCCGTCCAGGCCCGGCGATAAACACAGTGGTGAAAATAATCAGCAACAACCAGCCGAACTGCCCTTCGGCCACACTCCATTGCGGATGCACAACCAACAGCGCCACCAGCAGCACAAAGAGAATAGGCAAGCACGCCAATCGCGCCAGAACCCCGGCGACGATCAGTAGCGGACACAGGACTTCGGCGAAAATCGCCAGGATCAACGTGAGGTGGGCACCGAGGTGGAACGGGTCTTCGATCAGTTGCAGTTGCGCAGTGAAGTCCAGCAGCTTGGGCAGGCCGTGGATCCACAGCAGAAACAGTCCGCCGGTGACCCGCAGGAACAGCAAGCCAAGGCTGTGCGCCTGGTCATTGCGTTGGGAAGATTGCATGGGGCCACCCGTGATCGATCATTGCCCGTTATGGTGCAACGATCGATCAGGGGGAAATTGAACAGGTGTGCTCTCTTGAACGCCGAACGCTACGCAACCTCCAACTGCTGCCCACCATCCCCTGTGGCGAGGGGACTTGTCCCCGTTCGGCTGCGCAGCAGTCGTAAAACCAGCAAACGCGGTGTATCAGGAATACCGAGTTGAATGGCTTTGGGGCTGCTTCGCAACCCAACGGGGACAAGTCCCCTCGCCACAGGACCTCGCGTTACTGAGGGCTCGCGTCAGCCTTCAGTTCCAGATTATCCAGCACCCGATTCACCGCCAGCTCCCCCAACATGATCAACTGCGCAATCCCCAACAGCACATGCCGCTGCGACGCATCAAGCATGCCGGCGAAGTCGTTGGCCATGACCTTGGCGGAGGTCAGGGTTTCGCAGGCGTTTGCCAGCAATTCTTCGCTGTCGATGCCGGGGGCGATTTTGTAGATGGTGTTGGGTTTGAGCGCAGGTCTGCGCGGCAGGAACGGATTGAGGTAATGATCGAGCGCGCGTTCGGCGGCTTCGTGGAATTTCTTTGAATCGAGGGATTCGTAGGGCGAGGTGGTGTCGATTTCTGGTGGGTTTGGCGTTGGTTTGATCATGGTGAAACTCCTTGAGAATGGAGCCGTCATCCATCGCTGCTAAACGAATCAGGTGGCGGCTGAACGCGGGTTAGCAGACCAGGCTCAAGGATCCCGGCGCACCGAAGTGCCCCACGCTAGCCGCCATAAAACAACACTGGCGAAACCGACGTGCCTTGAGATTAACCGAGCTGCTAAACCCGATCGCTGTCAATCAGCGACCCGCAAACAATAGAACCCGCCCCCAAGGCGCACAAGCCGGCCGATTCTGGCGTACGTGTAGGCAAAGGCGCAAGGCTGCGTGGCTTTGCAGACATAGGCATAAACACTATTCAACGATTTCAGCGAATTTGGCTTAAACAGAAAAAGCCGCACGCCCTTTTTAACAGGAGTGCGGCTTTCTTGGTTGGGACTGGTAAACAAATGCGCCCCCCTTTTTATCGCTTTTTATCGCTAAAAAATATCAGGGTACCCAATGAATCACGAAATCACTAACTACAGGTAACGGAGGATTGGGATTTTGAGCGCCCATAGTAGCGATACGAAAGCTCTCGGTGCTGGGAAGATTTTTCCAAGCACTAGCATGTGGTGGGCTGCCCAAAGGGCCAGTACCTGAACGTACTCCATTTCTAAACACCACGTATCGGGTGTGAGTGGAAGGAACATTGCTCAAATAGAATCTGACGCCGAATTCTCTACTTATGGAAACGCTACCTCCTGATTGGATAATTCGACCATTTGGTATCTGGGCATTAGCCCGCACCTCAAGGATTTGGGCGATGGTGATGACCTCCAATGTCCGCGCTGCAGACTCTGCCCCTGAACCATACAAGGCCTTGGCCTTGAAGCTGTGAAGTGCAACAGCTAAACCGTTAACCACCAGCGTCCAGATACCCGTCACCAAATCGGCCACTGGCTGCCCTTTGGAAACGGTGCCCAGCAACACATCAACCTTCAGCCCCTTGGCGGCGACACCGCTGAGGGTAACGCTGGTTTCCACGGTAGTACTGCCATGTGGAATTTCAACATTGCTCGGCGACCCCTTGATCGAGGTGATGGTGGGCGCGGTGGCCGCCGTCACGCTGAAGGTGCGCGCTGCCGATACCGCACCCGGCGCGTACAACGCTTTGGCGGTAAAGCTGTGCAGTGCCACGGTCAATCCGCTAACCAGTAGCGTCCAGATACCCGTCACCGGATCAGCCGTTGGTTGACCTTTGGAAACAATGCCCAGCAGCACATCAACCTTCAGCCCCTTGGCGGCGACACCGCTGAGGGTAGCGCTGTTTTCCACGGTAGTACTGCCATGTGGAATTTCAACATTGCTCGGCGAACCCTTGATCGAGGTGATGGTGGGCGCAGTGGCCGCAACGACAATCACATTCCGCGCATTGGATACCGGCCCATCTTTCCTCCTCGCCCGCAGGTTGTAAGTAGCGACCACAAGATTCTCCAGTTCAAACGTCCATATACCCCGCCCATTAACCTGAATCTCAGCGCCTCCCGGTATAAACGCGCCACCGTTTACAAGATCGAGTGTTGTATTCGGCGGGCCAACTCCGCTCACGATAATTGATGCGCCAGTAGTCGTACCGTTATGCAGAATTTCCACACCGGCGGTATCGGTAATCAAAAGCAATTGCGGCACGCTGTTCGCTACCACGTTGAAGTTTCGAACGTTGGAGAATACGTCAGGGCGTGGATGGTATAACGACTTGACATACACGCGCCGGGCGCCCAGTTGCAGGGCTATCGGACGCTCCCAGTATCCCGACTTATCAGCAGTCGCCTTACCCAGGGAAACCGCAGTCGTACCGCGCCCCTGAAACGCCTCCACCTCACCGTGCGCACTCGCTGTGCCGCTGATTTTCAATGACGTGCTGACAGTACTCTCGCCTTCCAGAACTTCGGTAGTACCCGCAAGCACTTTTTCCAGCGTCGGCACCACAAGTGCCACAGCCCTGATTTTGTAGACCCGATCCGGAAACACCAGCGCTGTCGCCTCGACATTGCTCTTGTTCATCGACACCTTGAACTTGATGGTGAGTTGAGTGCCGTCCCCCAGTTGTTTCAAAAAGGTGTTGGCCAGCGCTTGCGGCCAGAAACCTTGTGTGAGCCATGTTGGATTGACCCGCCACGGTAAACCTTTCCACAAATCAAGTTTATGCGCCGTCCCGTCTGACTTCTTGCCTTCGACTGATAACCAGCACGGCTGGTAGTCCTCAATCAATGTAAAGAGCAAAGCGTGAATCGTGGCGTTGCTGGCGCCCAGTGCGGTGACGTCCAGTACGTTGTTTGCATCCGCCTCCAGAATCTTCGGCGGGATCAATGCCGTGACCGGCAGAGGCAGAATATTCAGAAGCAGAGGTTTCGAAGTTGTTGACACGCCATTACGCTCAATGACGTAGATGACCTCGACAACTTTGCTCAAACTGTAAGCCAGCACCGAACGCGGGACCACAACCTCCAGACCGGCACTGACCAAGCGCTTCGGACTGGTGAATGAGGCCGCCGGCGTGCTGATCGCACCTTTCCACGTGACGTACATGTTGTCGGTGGGCAGCAGCGTGCCCAGAGGCACCAGCACTTTCACATCCTGCTGGGTCGGGGTGAAATTGTTGCCCGTCTGCCCCTGAACGGTGGGCGCTGGCAAATCCAGCCGGCGGATATGGATGTCCAGCGACTTGGCTGGCGACTTAACAACGTTACCCAACTGATCGGTAACCTGGAACTCGGCCACTGCACGCGGGTTGTCACCCGCCTTCTCGAACGTATCGGTGAACAACTTGCAGGTAATGGGCGCCGGTGCAGCGGGAACATCAAAGCTGACAGATGTATCGCCCAGCAGAAACAAAATGCTGTCGAATGCCCGGCGGTTGTTATAAGTAAATCCGAACTCGACACCTTGCACCCCGTCGACGGGACCGATTCCGCTGGCGATGTTCTTCGGCGGGATAACCAAGTCCAACGTATCGGCGGGTCGAAGGTGGTAGAGCACGAATAGATCCCGCGAGTTCTCGCCGATATTCCCGCCAGCGCGCTTCACCCTGTAATGCAATCTGTTTACACCGTGAATCAGTCGTCCCTTAGGCACATACAAAAGGATGCGCTGCTGCTCCTCCCCTTCCTTGACCGTATGACCTGTCACAGCGTTGGCGTCATTATTGAGGTACAAGTCAACGCGATCATCGACGACCAACGTTGCCCCACGTGCTTTCTGTTCTGTCCAGGGATCGATCAGACACTCAAGTCCCTTGGGCTGTTCGTCGTAAATCGACCAAGGAATACCACCATGCGCAAGATCGCCAGGTTTGACCGGTGATACCCAGCCCTGGATGATTACTGGCACCAATACAAATAACGAATTCAATGTAGAGGACTGGATGTCCATCTTGCTCTCCTGGAGTAGCGCTCAAGTGCTTTTTGCGGTGATCTATCACACCGCAAAATCGGAGAGTCGGCACCTGTCAGATCTGACAGGTGCACAGGGTTTCAAGACGAACGGTCGTCAAGGACTTCAGCGGCATCCTCAATGATCATTCGTTGAAGGTGGACACGGTCTGACCTGAGCGTGAAACAACAAAACCCGCCACCCCGATCAAACGGGACGCGGGTTTTTTGTGTCAGGCAGAAACCTGTGGCGAGGGAGCTTGCTCCCGCTCGAGTGCGAAGCGCTCGCAATACTTTTGGGGCTGCTGCGCAACCCAGCGGGAGCAAGCTCCCTCGCCACAAAAGCTCGTCAGGCTACGGGGCTGTGTCAGCCTTCAACTCCAGATTATCCAGCACCCGATTCACCGCCAGTTCACCGAGCATGATCAACTGCGCTATCCCCAACAGCACATGCCGCTGCGACGCGTCGAGCATCCCGGCGAAGTCGTTGGCCATGACCTTCGCCGAGGTTAGGGTTTCGCAGGCATTGGCGAGCAGTTCTTCGCTGTCGATGCCGGGGGCGATTTTGTAGATGGTGTTGGGCTTGAGCGCAGGTCTGCGCGGCAGGAACGGGTTGAGGTAATGATCGAGCGCGCGCTCGGCGGCTTCGTGGAATTTCTTGGAATCGAGGGATTCGTAGGGCGAGGTGGTGTCGGTTTCGGGTGGGTTGGGTGTTGGTTTGATCATGAAATTACTCCCTGATTAATGGAGCTACCACCGTTCGCTGCGAAACGAATGAAGGTGGCAGCTGTACGCGGGTTCGCAGACCGGGAATCAAGGAACCCGGCATACCCGAAGGTATCCCGCGCACAACCGCCATAACACGATCAGCCAGAGTGACTGAACGGAAACGGCGCGCTGGGCGCCTTGATTGGTCCGGGCTGCGAAACCCGATCGCTGATTCGTCAGCGACCCGGAAACAATAAGCCCCGCCCCCAAGGCGCACAAGCCGGCCGATTCTGGCGTACGTGTAGGCAAAGGCGCAAGGCGCTGTAGCTTTCATCAAGTAACGATAAACGTCCTTAAACACCGTGGGCTAAACGTCATAAACCACTCGCGAGCGCTACCGAATCGTGTACTGGCGCGGGGCAAAAACCTGAGCCGTTGCGGCGTTAGCCACTGTGTCGAGGTTGACCCTGAACCGCAGAGTCAATGTGCTGCCGGGGCGCAGATCCTTCAGATAGCTGAACAACACGGTGACGCTGTAACCGCCATTGAACACCCAGCTCTGATTCACCACCACGTTGCCCATCCACATCGCCTGGTTGTGCGGGCCGCCATTGGCATCTTCACCCTCAAAGTCCAGCCAAAGTGCCTGCGCACGCACGATATGCGGCCACACACCAAATCGCAGCGTAGCGCCGGCTTGCACATTGGCGAGGATCAAGTCCGTCGTACCATTCGCCTCGAGAAAGACTGGCGCAACGAACCGATCCGCCGGGATCGTTCCCACGTTCAAGTGAATAGGCCCTAAAGGCACTGGCTGGGCGGTGCCGCGATCATATTCGGCGCTAACCGTCACCCGTTTGCCTAAGCTGAACGCAACCAGCGTGAGCGGCAGCGGGATTCGCCTCGGACGCGTGGTGCCGGCCGTGATGGTGTTGGTGGTGTGGGAGCCAGCCGCTGGAGTACCCGGCGCAGCGGTCCAGCGGACTCTGATCCGGTCGTTGGGCTGCATGTCGTAATCCAGGACAGCCGTCAGACTGGTCAATGCCGCCATTGGATCAATAGTGCCGTTGTCGGGCGCCTCGGCAATCGTCAGTTCCAGGTTTTGCAGTACGACGTTGATTCGCCGTGGACTTGAGGCGCCGCCGCTGCCATCCGCCAACTTGACTGTAAACACATGCAGTCCACCCGTGAGCGCAGCGACGACATACGTCCAGACGCCGGCAACGGGGTTAACCGTATCGAGGTAGGTCGATCCATCGGATACATCCACTGGGCCGGAGGTGCTGCCGCTCAGAGTGACACTGGTGTAGCGAGTGTCCGCACCATCGAGAATTTCTCCATCAAGATCGGTAACCGACAATATCCTCGGCGCATTGGCTGATTCTGTCAGGAGCACATAGTTGCGGTGGGCAAATGTTTGGGCGCGGGATGGATCTGTACTGCGCTCCAGCGCCGCCATGAACTCCAGCGTCAGCACGCTGCGATGTTTCAGACCTAGCAGTGCTGCAGCAGGAAAACTCTGCTCGAAGAAACCGAAGCGGATGAATTCATCGTTGATCACGTTGCCCGGTGCTTGCCAGAACGACGCCTCAAAAACACTATCATCGGCGTTGGTGCCTTTGAGTTTGAGCCAGAAGAATTGCCCCATGCTGTGCAACAGCCAGGCATCGATTCGCAAACTGAAATCAGTCAGATTGTTCAGATCCAGCACCAGCCCGTGACCGGCGTTATCCGCTTGTTTGATCAATGGTCGGGGAAGGTCGCCTAGCGCGATGGGCAGTACATAGGCAATCAGCGGCTGCGATGCCACCGGCAGCCCGCCATCAGGGTAGATGGTGTAGAAGATGTTAACGGACTGGCCGAGATTGAAGGTCACCAACTCGGTATCCAGACGCACTTCTTGGGGGGCTTGCCCGGAAAAAGGAATGCGCGACGTGGTGTGCGACCCCTCGACCCCTGTTCCCGGTGCGCCTTGCCAAGTCACGGTAAAACTGCCTGATGACTGCCCGTCGTATCTGACCAGAATGGTCAGCGTGTGCCTTAATCGGGCCGGATCCAGCAAGCCGAATGAACGACTTTCCTGCGTCTGCGGGCTTTCCTGTATTGATGGGGGCGGCAGTTCGGTGGTGACGAGAGCATGAGTAGGCGCGTGCATATCCCCATCCCTTGAGTGCTGGCCATTTTCGGCATGGGCCCATCAGACACGGGATGGAGAGAATTCACCACTGTCAGAACTTACAGGTACGGCACAGTTTCGGACGAACGGCAATTTACACCACCGGAATATCCAGCGTCACCGACATGAACTGACTGATCCGCGCCCGCAGCCATTTTTCCGCCGGATCGTTGTCATGCACCCCGCTCCACGCCATCGACAGTTGCGCCGCATCGATGGGAAACGGCGGATCTTCCGCGCGCAACGCGCAACCGTCGACCAATGCACACGCCGCGTAATCCGGCACCGTGGCGATCATCTCGGTACCCGCCAGCAAAGCGCGCAAGCCACTGAACTGCGGCACGCCGAGTACCACGCGGCGGGTGCGGCCGAGCTTGGCCAGGTCCATGTCGATATTGCCGCTCAGGTCGCCCGAGAACGACACCATCGCATGCGGACGCTCGCAGTATTCATCGAGCGTCAGCGGCCCCGGACGATCATCGCCGCGCAGGACTTTGCAGGGAATGTCGCGCAGTTTTTTGCGCTTGGCGTTGGCCGGCAGATCGGTGGTGTAGCTGACGCCGACGGAGATTTCGCCAGAAGCGAGCAATGCCGGCATCAGCAGGTAGTTGGCGCGTCGCACCACCACGACGATGCCCGGCGCCTCTTCTTGCAACTGGCGCAACAGCGGCGGAAACAGACCGAACTCGGCGTCGTCCGACAGGCCGATGCGGAACACGTCGCAACTGGTCGCCGGATCGAATTCCTTGGCGCGGCTGACAGCGCCGGAAATCACGTCCATCGCCGGTTGCAGTTCCTGCAGAATCGCCAGCGCCCGCGCCGTCGGTTCCATGCCGCGACCGTTGCGCAGCAGCAACGGATCGTCGAACAGATCGCGCAAGCGGCCCAATGCGGCGCTCACCGCCGGTTGGCCCATGAACAGTTTTTCGGCGACGCGGGTCAGGTTCTTTTCGAACATCAATGCTTCGAAAATCACCAGCAGATTCATGTCGACGCGGCGCAGATCGTTACGGTTCATGGGCACGGTTTCCTTGTTTGAGCCGAGCGTAAGATGTGGGCACTTTACTCGATCAACGGCACTTTGGCCGCGCGTTTGTACGGGCCGTATTCCACGGGCACCCATTGGAAATGCTTGTCGACCGCAGTGATGTGGCCGATACCGGGGAACGGCAGATGCGCAGCCGTCACCCAGGTTTTGCTGGCCGCCGCTGCGCTGAACACCACGTTACGACTTTTGATTGCTTGCTGGCTGTTGACGTCGAAGCTGATCGACACTTCGGGATGCTCGAACTGCACGGCGAGGTTGTGCACCAGATCGCCCATGAACACGATGCTCTGGTTTTGCGAGGTGAAGCCGTAGGTGGTGCTGCCCGGCGTGTGCCCGGCCTCAAGCGTGGCTTCGACCAGGCCCGGCAGCGGTGACTGGCCGGTGGCGAAGGTTTCGAAGCGCCCGGCCGCAACGTACGGCGCAGTTGAATCCTGGGCAATCTTGAAGAACGCTTTGGCGCCGTCCGGGGCTTTGGCGAGGGCTTGCGGGTCGAGCCAGTAATCGGCTTCAGCCTTGGCGGCGTAGACCGTGGCGTTAGCGAAGATCGGTTTTTGCTCGCCGTCGACCAGGCCACAAACGTGGTCCAGATGCAGGTGCGTCAGCAGAATCGTGTCGACCTGCTCAGGCTTGTAGCCCGCTGCCTGCATGTTCGCCGAGAGCTGACCGGCGGTGGCGCCGATGCACTGGCCAGCGCCGGTGTCGACCAGAATCAGTTGCTTGCCGGTGTTGACCAGGAACGCGTTGAACGCGGTCTGTACGCCCGGCGTTTCAATCGAGCGCCGCGCCAGCAATGCGCGGATCTGGCTCTGACTCATGCCTTGCAACAGCTTGGGCGACAGGTCGTTATAGCCATCGAACAATGCAGTTACTTCGTAATCGCCGACGGCCAGGCGGAAATAGCCGGGCGCCTGCGTGACGACTTGCGGTGCTTGTGCCATCGCGTTGGACACGCCCAGCGCGAGTGCCAAGGTAATTGCGCCGTTAACAAGACTCTTCATGTTTTACCCCGTTTTCGCGACCCCCGGTGGCCCGCCCATATTGTCGTCATCCTGCCCGAACCTCGGCGCCCAGACTTGCAACGGTGTGCTGAGTTCACGCAGTGGCGATGGAATTAACAACGTTTAACTCGTCAGCCTCAGGCCCCCGTCCAACAATGAATGCCTCTGCGCAGCGTTGTTTTTTGCCCCGAGGGACAGCACCGCCGGTGCACTCCCCCCGATACGGACTCTGGCCATGGCTCACACACAGCAAAACGTCGCCCTCGCCTCCGCCTGCGAACCGCGCCGCAACAGTACCGGCGGGCTAAGTCCGCAGCGCCAGCGGTTGGTCAAACAGTTGATTCTCGATCGCCTCGGCGACAGTCTCGAAGTCACCGAACTGGCCCGCGCCTGCTCGCTGTCGCGCAGCCATTTCTCGCGCGCCTTCAAATGCAGCACCGGGCTCTCACCGCAGGACTGGATCCGCACTCAACGCATCGCCCGCGCCAAGCTGTTGATCCAGCATACCGACCTGAGCCTGACGCACATCAGCCAGGAATGCGGCTTCTGTGATCAGGCGCACTTCTGCCATATCTTCACCCGCAGCGAAGGGATCAATCCGTTTGCGTGGCGTTGCCGGGAGGTTCGGGATTTGAAGATCAAGAGATCGCAGCCATCGAATGTTGCGCCGCAAACACCGCCATTTGCAGCAAGGTGTTGAGCTTGTCCCCCGCACAGGCTGCCGGAATGGGTGAAGCCTGCCGCGAGTTTGTCGCGTCAGGGTCGGACCAGATAACCCCCCGCGGTCGCCTCCATGGATTGCTTGAACGCCGCCGGTTTGCGCCTTTAAATACAGTGGCGCGACGCTCGAGGCGGACTTGGCTTGGGCGCTGTTGCGAAAGCGATGCATTGCACTCCCGGCCAATCCTGAGGAATATGCCCGGATACCGCGGCGCAGACGGCTGGCGTGACCCTCAAGTCGCTGTCCGCCCTGCCCGTCACACGTTCGTCGCAACGCCAGGCCAGGATCATAGAAAGCAGCGCAGGAGTGAGCGGTTGAGTTTTTCCCCGAATCAGGCCATCGGTTTTGGCCCCTATCGGATCCATCCCGGACAACGGCTGGTGCTTGAAGGCGAGCAGCCGCTGCGTCTGGGTCGGCGCGCCATGGATATTCTGTTGATCCTGCTGGCACACGCTGGCGAGGTGGTGAGCAAGCAGCAATTGATGGTCGGGGTCTGGCCCGACAGCGTGGTTGAAGACATCAACCTGCGCGTGCACATGGCGGCGTTGCGCAAGGCGCTCGGCGACGGTCAGGCCGGGCAGCGTTTCATCGTCACCGTGGCGCAGCGCGGCTACAGTTTTGTCGCGCCAATCGCGCTGCAATCCATCGAACCTCGTGCGACGGCTGATGTAACTGGCCGGCACAACCTGCCGCTGCGCCGCGCGCGGATGATCGGCCGCCAGCCGCTGGTCGACAACCTGATTTTGCAACTGCCGCGCCAGCGCTGCATCACCTTGGTCGGCCCCGGCGGGATTGGCAAAACCTCGGTCGCCCTGCGCGTCGCCGAGCAATTGATCGGCCGTTACCGCGACGGCATTCGCTTGCTTGATCTCGCACCGCTCAGCGATCCGAAGCTGATCTGCTCGCACCTCGCGGGCCTGCTGGATTTGTCACTGCACGACGGTGAACCACTGCCGTGTCTGATCAACAGCCTGCGCGAGCGGCAGATGCTGCTGGTGATCGACAACTGCGAACACCTGATCGACGCCGTCGCACTACTCAGTGAGAGCATTTTGCGCGGCGCCCCGCACGTGCATATTCTGGCCACCAGCCGCGAAAGTCTGCGCGCCGAAGGCGAGTTTGTGCAGCGCCTGGAATCGCTCGATTGCCCACCGCCGATTGCCGTGCTCGAGCGCGAACAGGCCATGCGCTTTTCCGCACTGCAATTGTTCGTCGAGCGGGCGATGGCCGCCAACGAACACTTTGAATTCAACGATGCCGAACTGCCGCTGGTTGTCGAAATCTGTCGCCGGCTGGATGGCATTCCCCTGGCGCTGGAACTGGCGGCAGCGCAGGTCGCCAGCCTCGGTCTGGACGGTGTGCTGACGCAGTTGCAGGGCCGATTGCCGACTGCCACACAAAGCCTGTTCGGGCGCCATGAAACCCTGCGCGCCACGCTCGACTGGAGCTTCAATCTGCTCACCGAGTGCGAGCAGACCTGTCTGCGCCGACTGAGCGTGTTTCGCGGCGGTTTCACGCTGGAGTCCGCCGCGGCGGTGATCGTCGGCCAGCACATTGCGCCGGGTGAAGTGTTCGCTTCGATCACGCAACTGGTCGCCAAATCGTTACTCAACGTCGAAGTCGGTGATGAAGAGGTTTTTTATCGCCTGCTCGACACCACCCGCCGCTATGCGCTGGAAAAACTCGATCACGCAGTCGAACTCAGTGACACCCGCGAACGCCACGCCGAGCGCTGCCTGACATTGATGCATCAGGCGCAAAGCGATTGGCAGACCACACCGACCGGATTGTGGATCGAGCGCTATGCGCGGGGCCTGGAAGACTTGCGCGCGGCGCTCGACTGGACGTTGAACGCGGACGGCTCGCGGGAAACCGGCGTGCGCCTGACCGCGACTTCCGCGCCATTGTGGCAAGAGTTGTCGTTGCTCAAGGAATACGGCGGACATGTACGTCATGCGCTGCGGCTGCTCGATGCATCTGCGCAACCCTGCCCACAGCTGACAATCGCTCTGAAACTGGCGCTCGGCAGCGCGTGTTATCACACCTGGGGTGGCACGCCGGAGACGATCAAAGCGTTTGTCGACGCCAACGATCTTGCCCGACAACACGCCAACATGGCCGCGCAATTGCGCGCAGTATCTGGGCATATGGCGGTCAATCTCAGCTGCGGCCACTACCAGATGGCGCTGGAGCAAAGTGAGCAATTTGATCGCCTCGGCGTGCATGGCGATCCGCAATTGTCGCTGAGCACCCATCGCCTGCGCGTGCTGGCGCTGCATTACGCTGGCGATCAGCAACAGGCGCGAATTCACGCCGAGCAAGTCATTCAGCGTATGGCGCAGAGCGGTAACCTCAATCGCTTCACCCACGGCTTTGGCGTGCAATACGATCAGAGCGTCGCCTCGCTGACCGTCCTCGCCCGTGTACTGTGGCTGCAAGGTTTCCCCGAGCAGGCATGGCGTACTGCGCGCCAGGCGCTGGACATCGCAGTGCAGATAAACCACGGCACCTCGATCTGCTACACGCTGGCGTTGGCGAGTTGCCTGATCGCGCATTACAACGGCGACCAACAGAACGCCCGCGCAATGCTGCGATTGCTGCTGGAACAGGCGCAGAAGCATTCGGTGCTGCTGTTCTACAGATGGGCGCGGCATTATGCGCAGGTGATCGATGCCGATTCGGCGACAGACTTGTTGCCGGATGGCAGCGGCTTGGTTCGGGAAATCATGGTCACGCTGGACGGCTCTTTTGTTGACGATGCCCTGGTGGAGCGGGCACAGGGCGGTGCAGCGGGCTGGAGCACAGCGGAGATTCTGCGCGCCAAAGCAGATAGATCGCTGGCGCAAGAGGCGCCTTGCCTGCAATCGGCCGAAACCGTTCTGCAGCAGGCGCTGTGCATCGCCCAAGCTCAAGGCGCACTCGCCTGGGAACTGCGCAGTGCCACTTCACTGGCGCAGCTGTGGCAGCGTCAGTCGCGCTATCGCGAAGCACTGGAATTATTGCAGCCGATTTACCAACGTTTCACCGAAGGCTATGCCACGCCTGACTTGTGCAAGGTGCGTGCGTTGCTCGACGAGTTAGACGGCCAACTGCACATCTGAAGCCCTGCGGGTATGGGCGATGTATCGGGCGTGCCGGCGTTCAAATTCTTTCGATTCGCCGGTCTGTTCCAGCAGCTCGCGGGCAAAACGACGGATGGTATTGAGCATCCGATAACGCTCACCGCCGCGCTCCACGCCAAGCAGCGACTTGGCCGTCAGCCGTTCGATCACCGCTGCCAGTACCGACGCTGGCAGCAGCTCACAACCGAGCACATCAATAACTGCCTTCAGACTGAACGCCATTTGAAACACTGAAAGCCGCCGCAGCACTTGTTGCTCCTGATGGCTCAGATGCCGATAACTCCATTCCAGTGCGGCGGTCATGGACTGATGACGAGGCACCGCCGTCCTTCGACCGTGGCTCAGCAGCTGCAGACCGTTATCCAGCTGCGCGTGCACACCGATGATCGCCAATGCATCAATCTGTGCCGCCGCCAATTCAATCGCCAACGGCAACCCATCCAGTCGCCGACAGATGTCGCACACGGCTCGCAAATCCTGCTCGCGCAGCTTAAAACCCTGCTGACGCGCCCGTGCACGGCTGACGAACAATTGCACCGCCGAATAGCCCATTGCCTCAGCGACACTGTTCAGTGCGCTGGCTTTGGGAATCGTCAGAGGCGGCAGCTGTTGTACGGTTTCAAGGCCTACCCGCAACGGTTCACGACTGGTGGCGAGGATCGACAGCCGTGGAGCTGCATCCAGCAGTTTTTCCAGCAAGTGCCGGCAGGGTTCGCGCAAGTGATCGCAGTTATCCAGCACCAGCAAGGCGTGGCGCGTGGTCAACGTAGCCAGGTTTGTATCGAGGGTTTGCAACAGATGATCGAGTATCGGTGTGGACTCGTCGATCAACGAAAAATCCACCTGCCACACGCCGTCACGAAAATGCTGCAGAAGTAGTTCTGCCGCCCGCAGAGCCACGGTGCTTTTGCCGACACCGCCAGGCCCGGTCACGGTCATCAGCCGCGACAGTGGCAATTGCCGCACCAGACTGCCAACCAGCGAATCTCGGCCAGTGACCGGCGTCAGGCGCGCCGGCAAATTATGTTGAGGCGTTTGCAGTGTTTCAAAAACCACTTGCGCGGTGCTATCGCCTCGCACTGGGGCAACAAAGCTGTAACCGCGTTGCGGCACATTGACGATATAGCGCTGGCCGTTCTCGCCGTCGCCTAGCGCCCGACGCAGGGCGGCGATGTGCACCCTGAGATTGATCTCTTCAACCACCGAAGCCGGCCACACCAGCGCGATCAATTGTTCCTTGCTGACCACCCGACCGGCGCGCTCGACCAACACTTGCAGAATGTCCAGTGCACGCCCGCCCATACGCAGTTGGCGATCCCCATCGAGGATCAGCCGTTGGCGCAAATGAAACGCGTACGGGCCGAAATGCAGGACCGACGCTGAGTTCAAATCGAGGACGCTGTTCATATCAACTATCTTGGCAGGCCTCGATGACGCTACAACCACCACGCAGGGCGCAGCACGGACATACAAGTGCGCAGAACGGACAGAAGCGCTCTAGCTGAACTGTTCGCGGTACTGCGCAGGGGTCAGGCCGAGCTTTTCACCGAACAAAATGCGCATGTGCCGAACGCTGCCGAAACCACTTTTGTAGGCCACGGTTTTCAGCGGCAGATCGCTGGTTTCGAGCAGATTGCGTGCGCAATCAATGCGCGCACTTTGCAGAAAATCCATCGGCGTCATGTTCACTTCACGGGTGAACATCCGCGCGAAGTGCCGCGCGCTCATGTTCGCCAGCCCGGCCATGCGCTCGACGCTGAAGGCTTCGTCGAGATGCTCCAGCACATGATTCTGTACGCGGGTGATCGGCGTTTCGTGTGGTGCTACTGCGGCCATCAACGGACTGAACTGTGCCTGCCCGCCCTGACGTTTCATCACCACCAACAACACTTTGGCCACGTCCTGTGCGAGTTTTTTGCCGTGATCGCCGGCGACCACGGCCAAGGCCATATCGATGCCGGCCGTTACCCCGCCGGAAGTGATCAGGTTGCGATCCTCGACGTAGATCTGATCGGTCGCGACTTTGGCGTTGGGAAAAGCTGTGGTCAGGCGTTCAGTGTAGTTCCAGTGGGTGGTCACGCGATAGCCATCCAGCAACCCGGCATGCCCGAGCACGAAGGCGCCGGTGCAGATTGAGCCGTAGCGCTCGGCGCGTTTGACCGCACCTTTGAGCCAGGCGAGCAGCGGTGGATGTTTTTCGTTGTAGGCACCCGGACCGCCGGGTACCAGCAGCAAGTCATAAGCTGCGCTGGCATCCTCGATATGGCGGTCGGTATGGACCATTACGCCGTTGGACGCGCGCAGCGCACCGCGCTCAGTGCCGAGCGTTGTCAACTGATAGTGGCATTCGGGTTTGAGGTAGCGATTGGCGACTGAAAAGACCTCCATTGGCCCTGCCATATCCAGCAGTAAGAAATCGGGGAACAACACCATTGCCACGGTTTTCATGGGAAACCATCACTGAAATCGACGAACTGATATAAGCGCAGCATTATGGCGAGGAACATCAAGGCTGGCCCATGAATTTGCGTGAACTGGCCCACGAAACTGTCAACCTGAGCAGGACAGTATTTCAATTTTCATCTACTTATTGCATCTGACGGTAACCAGTAAGCTTCTCCTCACTCGGACGAATCAACGTCCTGAAAGGAGATTTCATCATGCTGACCCTTCGCAAAGCTTCTGACCGTGGTCTGGCCAATCATGGCTGGTTGAAGTCTTTCCACACCTTTTCTTTCGCCAGCTACCGCGACCCGCGGGAGCAGGGTTTCTCCGATCTGCTGGTGATCAACGACGACCGCGTCGCCGCCGGCAAAGGTTTCGGCCAGCACCCGCATCGCGACATGGAGATTTTCTCCTACGTGCTCGAAGGTGCATTGGAACACAAGGATACCTTGGGCACTGGCTCGGTGATCCGCCCGGGCGACGTGCAACTGATGAGCGCCGGCAGCGGCGTGGCGCACAGCGAATTCAACCACTCGGCGAGCAAACCGGTGCACTTCCTGCAAATCTGGATCGTGCCGGATGTCAGCGGCGCCAAGCCACGCTATCAGCAGGAGCACTTCAGCGCGCAGAAAAAACGCGGTCGTCTGCAACTGATTATCTCGCCGGAGGGCAGCAACGGTTCGCTGAAAGTTCGCCAGGATGCGCGAGTGTATGCCGGGCTGTTCGATGGCCAGGAAAGCGCCACGCTGAAATTGCCAGCCAATCGTTATGCGTACGTGCATGTAGCCCGTGGCAGCGTCGAGTTGAACGGCGTGCAGTTGCAGGAAGGTGACGGCGTACGGGTTCGCGAAGAACAGGCGTTGACCTTGAGCAACGGCGTGGACGCCGAAGTACTGGTGTTCGACCTGCGCCCGCAAGAGCTGCCCGAAATGCCATGAGGCGTGCTTGCATCGCCCACAAAAAACGGCCTTCATTGAGGGCCGTTTTTCATTCTTCGAGAATTGCGTTCGGGGCTGCCAGCGTAGGAGCGCCGCCCTCTTTAACCGATTGAATCATTGCGAGTGTCGTCTGCATGGTAACCAGTACGTTCGCCTGGTTCGCGTAGAAACAGCCGACGAGCATCGCGACCATCGCGAGAAAATGTACGGTCGTAGCAGCCCAATAGTGCGGTTTAAGGTTTCTGGTTGCCTCCTCGATTTTATGCAGATTACTGTCCGAACGATCTCCCACCAGCGCATATCGTTTGTCACGCTCCAGGTGAACCTGCTCCTGTGCCAAGCGGATTTTTTCCTGAGACTGCAATCGTTCCAATCGGATCTGCTCCTGAGAGTTGTCTCGCTCCTGCCGGGCGGTCTCCTGCCGTGCTTCAGTTTCCAGCCGAAGCTTGTCCCGCTCAGCCTGCTCGACCAGAAACCCGTCGATTTTTGCTGACATGGACTCGATCCGGGCATCTATCCGGGTCTCGATAAGCTCGATCCTGGCGCTGAATTCGTCTCGCGTTACGTAGTTCATAGACTCGCTACCATCGGTTTTGCCGGCCATGTCACATTCTTGAAATTGGCTGAATTCCCTTGCAATCAATTTCCCACCCCTGCGCTTATCAATGCTTCCCTGATTGATCACCTTGCAGCGCTCTAACCGCTCATCCAAGGTGTGAACAACGATAGAACCCGGCGGAAAAACTCACAAGCCAGCGGATTCTGGTACGGATGTAGGCAATATCGCCGGTCGCTGTAGCCGTCCTACACGGATTTGATTTATCTATTCATTCTCCGACGCAAACGCTTCGACAATCCGCTCGATCACCGCCCTCACCCGCGCCGTATGGCGCAAATCCGCATGGGTCACCAGCCACACTTCGTAAGGCAGCGGCCGCGTGCGTTGCGGCCAGAGCCTCACGAGACCGTCGCGTTCGCCCATGTAGACAGGGATTTCTCCTACACCGAGACCAGCAGCAATCGAGCGGCGCACCAACAGACTTGAACTCAGGCTGGCGACGATCCGCCCACGGGTGATCGGTTCGGATACCAGCGTCATGTCCTTATGCGACTGAAAATAGGGCTGATAAACCACCAGATCGTGTCCCTCGAATGCGCTGCCTGGCGAGGGTTCACCATGGGCGTCGACGTAGGCCTGCGAGGCGAACAACCCCACCGGCCAGCGTGCGATACGTCGGGCGATCAGGTCAGGGTTGTCGGGACGCGTATTGCGCACTGCAATGTCCGCTTCGCGCTTGGCCAGGTTGAGCATTTGCGTCGAGGCATCGAGTTGCACGCGTACGTCCGGATGCTGCTGGTGCAAACGAGCGATGGCCGGAATCAGGAAATCAATGGCCATGGAATCGGTGGTACTCACCCGCACGTTGCCGGTCAGGCGATCATCCAGACCCTGGATCTGCCGTTCCAGCTCCAGCGCTGAATGCTCCATTTTTTCCACCGCTTTGAGCGCCGCTTCACCGACCGCTGTAAGCGCGTAACCGTCGGAAGTGCGCAGGAACAAAGTTGCAGCAAGAGACTTTTCCAGCGCCGTTACGCGCCGTCCGACTGTCGCCTGATCCACACCCAGCACGCGCGCGGCGCCGCGCAACGTCGACTCGCGACAAACTGCGAGAAACACCCGCGCATCATCCCAGTTCATCCAGTCTCCCGATGATGCAGATTTGCATCGGATTGACGCGCAATCGCTGCGCGAATGCAGCAACCATAACCGATAAGCTGCACGCCATGAACCTTTCACATTGGAGCGCAATCATGCGCACATCATCTTCCTCGCTCGACACCGTGCCCTCCGGCATCTGGCTGCCAATTTTCGCCGGTCTCTGTGCCAGCCTCGTCAGTATTGGTCTGGCGCGGTTCGCCTACACACCGCTGATTCCCGCGCTGATTCAGGCGCAGTGGTTTTCCGCCCACGATGTGGTCTATCTCGGCGCGGCGAATCTGGTCGGTTATCTGATCGGTGCGCTGCTCGGCCGGCCGATGGCCCGTCGCCTGAGCAACAAGAATGCTCTGCGACTGATGATGATCGCAGTGACGCTGGCATTTTTTGCCTGCGCCTTCCCGGTGTCGGTGAGCTGGTATTTCGGCTGGCGTTTGCTGTCGGGGATCGCTGGCGGCGCAATCATGGTGTTGGTCGCCGCGACGGTACTGCCGCATGTGCCTGCGTCACGTAAAGGGTTGGCCAGCGGGGCGATTTTTCTCGGCATCGGCCTGGGGATCGCCGGTTCCGGCACGCTGGTGCCGCCGCTGTTGAGTCTGGGCCTGCAAGCGACCTGGCTGGGATTGGGCGCACTGTCGGTGTTGCTGACGGCGCTGAGCTGGTTTGGCTGGCCGGCGGATCTGCCGCATGTTGCGGCCAGCGAGGCAGATTCCAAATCCGGCAAGTCGACGCCGCCGGCTGTTTACCTGTTGTTTGCGCAATACGCTTTCATGGCCGCAGGTCTGGTGCCGGCCATGGTGTTCCTCGTCGATTACGTGGCGCGCGGCCTCGGTGCCGGGGCGCATGTCGGGGCGCTGATCTGGGTCATGTACGGTCTGGGGGCGATTGTCGGCCCGGTGAGTTACGGCTTTCTGGCTGACCACCTCGGTGCGCGAACCGGCATTCGACTGGTGCTGGTGGTACAGGCGATTGCCCTCGGTTTGCTGGCGATATCTCACTCGTTCCTCGCCCTGGCGTTGCTGGCGGTGATCCTCGGCTCGTTCCCGCCGGGCATCGTGCCACTGGCCTTGGCGCGAGTGCATGAACTGGTGCCGGAGCATAAGCGCCAGCAGGTCGCCTGGAGTCGCGCCACCGTGTCGTTCGCCACGTTCCAGGCGCTGGCCGGATTTGCCTACTCGGCGCTGTTCAATGCCAGTGGCGGCCAGCACGCGCTGCTGTTCATGATCGCCGCTGGCGCAATCGTGGTAGCGCTGTTGCTTGAGCAAGCCATGAAATTACTGCCCGCAAGAACCGAACAGCGTTGCTGCGTGAATTGACGGGAATCATTAACGCCCGATCACGTTCCCATCTACGGACGATCAATTGCTCCAGAGGAATCGAAAATGACCCTGCCTACAGAAATGACCCTAGTTGAAATCACCGAACCCGGTGGCCCGGAAGTTCTGCAACCGCAACGCGTGCCGCTGCCAGTGGCTGGCGATGGCGAAGTGTTGATTCGCGTACATGCCGCTGGCATCAATCGTCCGGATGCTCTGCAACGCGCCGGCGAATATCCGATGAAACCGGGCATGAATCCGATCCCCGGCCTTGAAGTGGCGGGTGAAGTGGTGGCTCTCGGTACTGGCGTAACCGCGTTCGTAGTCGGTGACCGAGTTTGCGCGCTGACCAATGGCGGTGGGTACGCCGAATACTGCGCCGTCCCGGCGGGCCAGGCGCTACCAATTCCTGAAGGGCTGGACTGGGTGCAGGCCGCAGCGATCCCGGAAACGTTCTTCACAGTGTGGGCCAATCTGTTCGGCCTCGGTGGCGCCAGCAAAGGCCAGCGCGCGTTGATCCACGGCGGCACCAGTGGCATCGGCACCACCGCTCTCATGCTCTGCCGCGAATTCGGCATCCAGGCTTTCGCCACCGCCGGCAGTACCGACAAATGCGCGGCAATCCGGGAACTGGGCGCTGAAGCAATCAACTATCGCGAGCAGGATTTCGCCAGCGTCATCGCCGAGAAGACCAACGGCCAAGGCGTCAACGCGATTCTGGACATCATGGGCGGCTCGTACCTCAACGCTAACGTCAACGCGCTGGCGATGGACGGGCGCCTGGTGATGCTCGGTTTCCTCGGCGGCGCCAAGGCCAACGACGTTGATCTGCTGGCGATCATGGCCAAACGGGCGGTAATCACCGGTTCACTTTTAAGGGCACGCAGCGCTGCGGAAAAAGCTGCCATCGCCGATCAGCTACGCGAGCACGTCTGGCCCGCATTGGCTGGCGGACGCTGCTTGCCGATCATCGACAAGGTCTACGCGCTGACCGATGCGGCTCAGGCCCATGCGCACATGGAGGCTGGCGATCACATCGGCAAGATTGTGCTGAAGGTGGATTGAGCCGCCGCAGCATTTTGTAATTGTTGCAGGCGCACGGTGGTCGAAAATGTCACGCACGGGCGTGGGCTTCTGATACAAAGCGTTCTTTGTCCGCACCTTGGTGAAACGTTTAATGTTGCTTGCCTTCATGACCCGACTCCGACGCCGCCGCTTGGCGTTCGCTTGCATGGCCGCGTTGATTATCGGCGTGCCGACGAGTTGTGCCGTGCTGGAACACACTGAGCGCAAACTGCTGTTTCGCATCGAACCGGGCAATGCTGGCTGGTATCACGGTTTGCCCGGCAGCGTGCAGGAACTTGATCTGCAACCGAAGAGCTTCAAGGCCGGGCAAAGCATTCATGCGTGGTGGTGGCCGGCGGAACGACCCAACGCCCCGGCGATTCTGTATTTGCACGGGGTACGCTGGAACCTCACCGGGCAGTTGTTCCGTATCGAGCAGTTGCGTGCGGCGGGCTATTCGGTGCTGGCCATCGACTATCGCGGGTTCGGCCAGAGCCACGGCGATCTGCCGTCGGAAAGCACGGTGTACGAAGATGCTCGAGTGGCATGGGAGCGCTTCAAGCTGCTGCAACCGGACCCGGCCAAACGCTTGATCTACGGGCACTCGCTGGGTGGCGCCGTGGCGGTCGATCTGGCCGCAGAACTTGGACAAAAAGCCGTTCGCGAGCATACCCCGCTGCCAGTGCGCGGCCTGGTCATCGAATCGACGTTCACCACGCTGGCGGATGTCGCGGCATCGGTGGCCAACACCTCACTGCCGGTGCGCTGGTTGCTGTCGCAGAAATTCGACTCCATCGACAAGATCGCCGACATTCATATGCCGCTATTAGTGGTGCATGGTTTGGCCGACGCATTCGTGCCGCCGCGCTTCAGTGAGCAACTGTTTGCTGCCGCGCAGCAGCCGAAACGCCTGTTGCTGGTGCCCGGCGGGACACACAACAACAGCATGGCGCTGGGTGGGCGGAACTATCGCAAGGCCATCGATGCGCTGATGCAGACCAAACCTGCGCCGCGAGTAGCAGGACCTGCGACAGCGCGCAGTGCGCGAGATACCTAACGGTAACCGCGCGCTTGCAGATCGAACAGCTGCGCGTAATGTCCACCGGCGTTGATCAAGCCTTGGTGAGCGCCCTGCTCCAGAATTCGCCCCTGCGCCAGCACGATGATGTGATCGGCATTGCGCACGCTCGAAAAACGATGGGAGATCAGCAGGGTCATACGTGCTTGGGTGTTCTGGCTGAAATGCTCGAACACCGCCGCTTCCGCAGCAGGATCAAGTGCCGAGGTTGGCTCGTCGAGAATCAGAATATCGGCGTCGCGGCGCATGTAGGCTCGGGACAGGGCGATTTTCTGCCACTGCCCGCCGGACAACTCCTGACCACCGGCAAACCAGCGCCCCAGTTGCGTGGCGTAGCCTCGATCCAGCCCTTCAATGAATGGCGCGGCCATGCCCTCGGCGGCAGCGTCTTTCCAGCGTTGTTCGTCGTTGAACGCCAGGGTGTCGCCGACGCCAATGTTTTCGCCAACGGTGAACTGATAGCGGATGTAATCCTGAAAGATCACGCCGATGCGGCGACGCAAAGCGGTTTCTTCCCAGTCCTGCAGATCGCTGCCATCGAGCAGAATCACGCCTTGATCGGGACGGTACAGCCGGGTCAGCAACTTGATCAGCGTGGTCTTGCCTGAACCGTTCTCGCCCACCAGCGCCAGACTGCGACCGGGCACCAGATGCAGGTCAATGCCTTCCAGCGCCGCACGACTGGCGCCGGGGTAGCGGAACCCGACATTGTGCAAACGCAGCCCGTCGCCCGGCAGCGCACCCTCGGTGAGATGACCGCTGTCTGCCAGTACCGGTTCGGCGAGGTAATCATAAAGACTCGACAGGTACAGGCCGTCCTCGTACAGACCGCTGATTGCGCTCAGGCTGCTGCTGACTGCGCTCTGTCCTTGCTTGAACAGCACCAGGTACATGGTCATTTGCCCGAGACTGATCTCACCGTGTATCGCGTCGATCACCACCCACGCGTAGGCCAGGTAAAACGCAGCCGTACCCAGCAGACCAAGGACAAAACCCCAGCCGTCGCGGCGCAACGTCAGGTTGCGGTCTTCGGCATACAGCCGAGTGAAGGTGTCGCGGTAACGCTGTAAGAGCAACTGCGCGAAACCGAACAGTTTGACCTCTTTGATATAGGCCTCATGCGAGAGCAGGGTTTCGATATAGTTCTGCTGGCGGCTCTCGGGAGCGCGTCGGGTAAACAGGCGAAAAGCATCACCGGAGAAATGCGCCTCGGCGAAAAACACCGGCAGCGCGCCAACCACCAGCAACAGCAGCGCCCACGGCGAAAAGTGCACCAGCAGCACGCCGAAGCTGATCAACATGATCAAGTTCTGCACCAGTCCCAGCGACTTCATCACCAATGCCAGCGGCCGGGTCGACGCCTCTCGCCGCACCCGCACCAGCTTGTCGTAGAACTCCGAGTTCTCGAACTGCACCAGCGACAGGGTCTGCGCCTTCTCCAGAATCAGCGTGTTGACCTTCTGCCCCAGCTGCACTCGCAGCAGCGATTGCTGCACCGACAATGCCCGCTGCGTCCCAGACAGCAACGCCAGCACCCCCGCCTCTAGCAGCACATAACGCAACACCGGCCACAACGGCGCACTGCCCTGCTGCGCGTGCAACTGCATCGCCGCGACCACCGCATCAACAATTCGCTGCCCCAGCCACGCCGCCAGTGCCGGTAGTACCCCGGCGACCAACGTCGCCAGCACCAGGCCGAGAAACAACGCGCGCGACGTGCCCCAGACCAATTGCAGGGCGCGGCTGGCCTGACCGAGCAGCGTGGTGAAGCGTGACAGAGCGGGCATAGAGCATCGGACTCGGTAGAAAGCGGATTGGCGCCATGGTACTCCGGCCCGGTAATTGAATTTCACACCTTGCGTTGGCCACATCCTGCCGGCCCCTGATCGGCCGAGCGATAACCTCGGTTTTATCCATGAAAAAACATCTGGATAAACACTGCCAATCCCGCCGTCAAACGCTCTGCTATGTTTTAACAGCCCATAGCGGAGCCCAGCGAACCACCGCCCTCTCCGCGCCTGACTGCCGGGAGCAGCAACATGAAAATCAACCCGTACCTGATCTTCAACGGCGAGTGCCGCGAAGCTTTCACGTTTTACCAGCAATGCCTGCAAGGCAAACTCGAAGCGATGATGCCGTTTGGCGAGTCACCCGCTGCTGAACACGTGCCCAAAGAACACCATCACCTGATCATCCACGCCTGCCTGATGGTTGGCGATCAGATGCTTATGGCCTCGGACACCACCCCCGACCGCCCGACCCAAGGCATGAGCGGCTGCTCGATTTCGCTCAACGTCGACAGCATCGCCGAGGCCGAGCGGGTGTTTAACGCACTGGCCGAGAACGGTCGCATCGACATGCCGCTGGAAGCTACTTTCTGGGCCGCGCGCTTCGGCATGCTGGCGGATCGCTTTGGCGTGGCATGGATGGTCAACTGCGACAGCGACACATCAGCGTAATTTGCTCTACCCATGAAAAAGCCCAACCGGTTCAGATTGGGCTTGGTGTTTATCGCTGCGCAAGTTCATGCCTGACGCATTGTTCGTAATAGGTCTGCCTGACCTCCGCCGGTTTCAGCCGCGAACTGCTGTCGTAAGTTTGCTCGGTGATGCCCATGGCGGTCATGCGCATCCACGGCTGCTGAAACTTACGCACTTGCAGACGCTTGCGAGCGCCATACAAGGACACGCCCGAGAGCTTGGCTTGCTGCGCGCCCGCCGCAATATCCGCGCCCCAGGTACAGGCAAATCGGTGTCTCTTATCGAGTTCTCGAGCGTGGGCGCTCAGCGAAAATACAGCCAGCGAAAGCATTGCAACGGTTATGACAGTCGTCCGCATATAGCCAGCCTAACCTTTTGAAAAAAGGCGATTTTGCCGGGAGGAAGAATTTTAAGGGGCCAGCAGATTGCCGCATTGCAGGAGTTTTTTCGATGTTCACTGGCATGAAACCGTCGATCTGCAGTTGAGGGCAGTTGAAGGTATATTCCGTAAGGGCTTTCACACTTTTTTCATCTGCAGTCGCATAAAGTGCAGACAGCTCCTTAATGATCACTTTAGCCCGCGCTCCCCACGCGGGCTTTTCTTTGTCTGTGCAACCTCAGGGCATGAGACTCTCATGCCTGCATTGCATTGATCTCGCTGATCCACTCTCGTGACAGACCTGATTTCTACGACTAGGGATGTTCTCCCGAAACAGATTTGGCGGCGTCCACATCCGTCATTTCTTCCTCGATCGGCACATCATCGTCCGCCGGCAGCGGCACCTGATGTCACGCTCTGGCTCTTGGCCGGTTTCGTCGTCGGTCGTGCGGTTCCGCCGACCGAACAAAATTCCCTTTCGCAGCAAATATCGCTAAACGCCACAGCTGTTTTCAATTTGCTGCCCGTTACGGCGAGTTTATCGGAGTTCCCTTAGAAGCAGAATAATGGCACTATCGCGACCTTCTGCCCCTCTGCTTTGCAGCTAGTAACAACTTGAGCCAATGTCAATGACAAACCCCAATATAAAATACAGACGTGATATAGACGGCCTTCGCGCGCTGGCTGTTATTTCTGTTGTGATTTTTCATGCGTTCCCGACTCTGGTGCCAGGAGGATTCGTAGGCGTTGATATATTCTTTGTAATATCTGGTTTTTTAATCGGGACAATACTACTTAAAAGCATTGACCGAGGTACGTTTAGCTTTTCAGATTTTTACGCCAGAAGGATACGCCGAATCTTTCCAGCCTTAACCCTAGTACTAATATCTTGTTGGATAATTGGAAAGTTTGTCCTATTACCGGATGAAATGACCGAACTATCCAAGCACATCGCAGCGGGTGCAGGATTTGTCGCAAATCTCACACTCTGGTACGAAAGCGGATATTTCGACACCGCAGCAGAACTGAAACCATTATTACACCTATGGTCTCTGGCAATTGAAGAGCAATTTTACCTGTTATTCCCTATTATACTTTGGGCGGCCTGGAAGATAGGATTTAGCGCTATCAGGCTAATCCTCGCGATTGGATTACTATCACTGATTTTGAATCTTTACTTTATAGGTATAGATCCAAATGCCACATTCTACTTACTGCCGACCCGCGCATGGGAACTTTTGGCAGGCACATTGCTGGCATGGACATGTTTGCAGCCGTGGTGGGTATCGAAGGTCGAAGGACAGCATTCCCGGCTCAATGAAGTGCTAAGCGCTGCCGGGCTCGCACTCATATTTTTCGCACTATTTAGCTACAAGTCGAGCGATCACTTCCCCGGGTGGCGCGCAATACTTCCTGTGCTTGGTTCCGTCCTCCTGATAGCCGCAGGACCTTCTTCTATAATCAACAGAAGAATTTTTTCAACACGGACAGCTGTAGCAATAGGTTTGATCAGCTTTCCGCTGTACCTCTGGCATTGGCCTTTGCTCGCATTTGCCCGCATAGTTCAAAGTGAAGCACCTGGTATCGAGATAAGATCGGCAGCGGTCGCTGCATCACTATTACTAGCTTGGATTACTTATTCATTAGTTGAAAAGCCGCTTCGCGCCAGAATACTAAAGCAGCCACGTCAAACCCCTGCTTTTGTCGGATTGATGATAGTTATCGTGCTTGGCGGATTTGCATCATACAAATACCCAGCTGCTACCCCGCTGGAGACTAAAAACGAAATAGCCCGAGCAATCGAGAAAAATACTGCAATTTCGCTGGCGAACTGCGCAACTAGATTTCCTGACTGGACCAATATGACTGATAACCCATGCCTGATCCAGGACGGCACAATCACTAGCGCGGTTATAGGCGACTCACATGCAGCACATCTGTTTGCCGGTCTAAGCACCTACTCCACAGCTGAGCAGGGCTTAGCTGTTTTTCCGGCCAGTTGTGCTGCGCCATTTTATGATACGTCTACTGCACAAAAGGATAAAACCGCCACGAAGGTTCGCGCGAATGCCTATCGTCTCATCAATGAGGCATATGATTACGCTTCGAAAGACAGCACCGTAGTAAACGTACTTCTTGCTCATAACCCACGGTGCTCTTACGACGACGCCGTCGACATTCGAAACCCTAGCGAGAAAGATTTCAGAAAAGTCCTGGAATCAGGCATGAGAAGATCCTTTAAAATGCTATCTGACGCAAACAAAAATATCGTGGTAGTTCTAGACAATCCAAACCTGCCATTTGACCCATCGGCATGTGTCGCAAGACCTTTTAGAATTACCGAAAAGAATGAGGACTGCTCATTCCCAAGAAAGGTTTACGATCAGGATAGTGTAAATTCCGCATATAACGAAATTGTTCAACGCGTAGCCAAAGACTTTATTAATGTACATATAATTGACTTGTCATTGCAGCTCTGCGACTCCGACAATTGCTACGCCGCAAAGGGCGGAAAAGCTCTATACAAGGACACGAACCATCTATCTATATATGGCTCACAATACGTTGCACCGTACGTTCTAAAATCTCTACGCCATGCGAAAAATGAGCGCACTACGCAACTTGAGCCGTTAGCAATAGACAATTGACCTAGCCAGAACGCAACTGGCTGAAGTCAAGGATGACAATATGAAATTTCGGGCCTGGCGTGGTTTACCCTTGGCGCCGTAGCTCAAGAATGGCCTCTTTGATCGCAAACGGCACAGCCTGCGCTTGAGAGTTGCCCTTACGACTGCACTCCGCCAAGCCATTAATGCTATCCGCGTTGTAGCGGGCTACCCACTTGTAACCAGTCTTGCGACTGATGCTGTGGGCCGCACAGAGTTGGCTGAAGTTGAGCCGACCAGACAAATAGTCGGCGATGAACATCACTTTCAGGTCCATAGGTTTCAGCTCTCGCCACGGCATGGTCAGATCCTCGGAATCGACCAGTGCCAGTTAAAAACTGTTTGTGAGTTAGCAGCGGATTTGGCACCGACCAGAACCTTGCAAGAGATTCCGAGCCGACCGCTAGAAGTCGCGGCCGACGGATCTTTCGAGGGTTCAGCGGCACTCAATCGGTGCCAACTACCTGCAAAATGGCTTGTCACCAAAACAGCAAGAAGTCGGGTGAATTTGCGGTCTGTTTGGCACTGCGGTTCGGGCTCAAAAACGTCGAATTTGGAGGTATTGAGGCAGGCTCTCGGACGCGATTGTTTGCTTCAAAATCGGCCCCTGGGCCTTGTGATCAAAGGGTCTTCAGAAGGCCCACAGCCCGTCAGCAATCAATTCGAACAGATGCGCCCTCCCCGCGCTCTGTTCCGCTTCCTAGCGCACAATCGGAAGTCCGTCTTCAAAGGCACGGCCCGCGTGACGTACAGCCTGTTTCGCGGATGTTGGATGGTGACCTTTAAGAACGAAGAATCGGAACTGAGCTTCCAGGGTTTAGCGCCGCGGAGCCGGTGAGAAAAAACGCCCTAATCGCTCGAAAACAGGGCTTTTGGCAAGGCTATCTGACTTGCGAAAAAGCTGAGAAAGGAAGAGAAATATCAGACAGGATTGGTGCCAATGGCAGCGCAAAAAAGGGCCAAAAGCGGCGCGAACTCACAGGAAGCAGGCGTGAAAAATGGAGAAGTCACGCAAACGTCACGCGCATGAAAAAGGCCAATGCTGCGAACACTGGCCTAAGTCATTGAATTATATGGTCGGGACGGAGTGATTCGAACACTCGACCCCTAGCACCCCATGCTAGTGCGCTACCGGACTGCGCTACGCCCCGACTAGGCGTGAAACTCGCTCTTCAACTCGAAGAACGCTCAAGAATATAGCGCAAGCTTTTGAAAACTGGAAGGATTCAAAAGCAGAAAATTATTTCTTGAGAACCACGAGTACGTCTTCCAATTCGGCAATCATCTGCCGAATCATTTGCTTGTATTGAGTGGTGTCGTCTTTGGCTTCATCGCCGGACAAGCGCAGTCGCGCACCGCCGATGGTGAACCCTTGATCGTAAAGGAGCGCGCGGATCTGCCGGATCATCAGCACATCCTGGCGCTGATAATACCGGCGGTTTCCGCGGCGTTTGACGGGGTTGAGTTGAGGAAACTCCTGCTCCCAGTAGCGCAGCACGTGTGGCTTTACGGCACACAGCTCGCTGACTTCACCAATGGTGAAGTAGCGTTTGCCCGGGATGACGGGTAGTTCGTCGTTATGACTTGGTTCCAGCATAAGCCTCAACTCGGGCTTTCAACTTCTGCCCTGGACGAAAGGTGACCACACGGCGAGCCGTGATCGGGATTTCTTCCCCCGTTTTCGGGTTGCGGCCAGGCCGCTGGCGTTTGTCCCGAAGGTCGAAATTGCCGAAACCGGACAATTTGACCTGCTCGTTGTCTTCAAGAGCGTGCCTGATTTCTTCGAAAAACAGTTCTACCAATTCCTTGGCTTCCCGCTTGTTCAGGCCCAGCTCTTCATACAGACGTTCCGCCATCTCAGCTTTCGTCAAAGCCCCCATACGTCACTTCCTTAACGTGGCGTTCAACCTTTGTTCGAGCGAGGTGAGGATATTTTGCGTCGTCGAATTCACCTCATCGTCATTAAGAGTGCGCGATGGATGCTGCCAGGTCAAGCCGACTGCAAGGCTTTTTCTATCAGGATCAATACCTTTACCCTGATACACGTCAAATAGCCTGAGGTCTGTCAGCCATTCGCCTGCATTTTCACGGATTACGTCCAATACAGCCGAGGCTGCAACATCTGTGTGTGCAATCAGTGCAAGGTCACGACGCACTTCAGGAAAGCGCGACAACTCCTGGAATTTAGGCATTTTACCGGACGCCACTTCAGCCAGAACCAGCTCGAAAACGAAGACTGGACGGTCAAGACCCAGAGTTTTCGACAGTTCAGGATGAATTGCGCCGACGTACCCGACTTCACGACCATCGCGCTCGATGCGCGCGGTTTGGCCCGGGTGCAGCGCCGGGTGTTTGCCCGGTACAAATGTGAACGCATCCAGCGCACCAGCGAAACCGAGTACCGCTTCCACATCAGCCTTGACGTCGAAGAAATCGACCGTGTCGCGACCTTGCGCCCAGCCTTCTGGCAGACGGCTACCGCAAACAACACCAGCGAGCATCGGCTCTTGCTTCAAACCGTCCAGTTGGCCAACGAAGCGCAAACCGCTTTCGAACAGACGCACGCGATCTTGCTGACGGTTCAGGTTGTGCTGCAACGACTTGACCAGGCCCGGCCACAACGACGAGCGCATGGCGGCCATATCGTTGGAGATCGGGTTCGCCAACAACAGCGGCTCAACGCCGGGACTGAACAGCTCGAATTGCTTCGGATCGATAAAGCTGTAGGTGATCGCTTCCTGATAACCACGGGCTACCAGCAGACGACGCAGTTCCGGCAGGTCGCTGCGCGCTTCAGCCTTGGCTTGTGGCGCCAGACGCGCTTGCGGATAGCGAACCGGTAGACGGTTGTAACCGTACAGACGCGCCAGTTCTTCGATCAGATCGACTTCCAGGCTGATGTCGAAGCGATGGCTTGGCACTTCTACGCGCCACTGCCCTGCTCCGTCAGCGGAGATCTTCAGACCCAAAGCACTGAGCAGACGCTCGATTTCAGCCGAATCCATTTCCATGCCGAGCATCTGCGTGATGCGTTGCGCACGCAGAGTGATCGGCGCGATCGACGGCAGATGTTGCTCACTGACGGTCTCGATGATCGGGCCAGCTTCACCGCCAGTAATTTCCAGCAGCAGGCCAGTGGCGCGCTCCATGGCTTCACGGGCCAGCTGCCAATCCACGCCACGCTCGTAGCGATGCGAAGCATCGGTGTGCAGACCGTAAGAACGCGCCTTGCCCGCCACAGCGATCTGGTCAAAGAAGGCACTTTCCAGGAATACGTCACGAGTCGTTGCAGACACGCCGCTGTGCTCGCCACCCATCACACCGGCAATAGCCAGAGCGCGAGTGTGGTCGGCAATTACCAGCGTATCGCTACGCAGGCTGACTTCCTGACCGTCGAGCAGCACCAGCTTCTCGCCCTCTTCCGCCATGCGCACACGAATGCCGCCGTTGATTTCGGCGAGATCGAAGGCGTGCAGCGGCTGACCAAGCTCAAGCATCACGTAGTTGGTGATGTCGACAGCAGCGTCGATGCTGCGCACGTCGGCACGGCGCAGACGCTCGACCATCCACAGCGGAGTCGGCTTGGACAGGTCAACGTTACGAATGACACGCCCCAGGTAGCGCGGGCACGCGGCCGGCGCCAACACTTCAACCGGGCGCACTTCGTCATGCGCTGCAGCGACCGAAACCACAACCGGACGAGTCACTACCGCGTCGTACAGAGCGCCGACTTCACGCGCCAGACCGGCCAGGGACAGGCAGTCGCCGCGGTTAGGGGTCAGGTCGACTTCTATGCTGGCGTCTTCCAGATCCAGGTAGACGCGGAAATCTTCGCCCACCGGCGCATCGGCCGGCAGCTCCATCAAGCCGTCGTTGCCTTCGCCGACTTGCAGCTCGGCTTGCGAGCACAGCATGCCGTTGGATTCAACGCCACGCAGCTTGGCCTTCTTGATCTTGAAGTCGCCCGGCAGCTCGGCACCGATCATGGCGAACGGAATCTTCAGGCCCGGACGCACGTTTGGCGCTCCGCACACGACCTGGAAAGTTTCCACGCCATTGCTGACCTGGCACACGCGCAACTTGTCGGCATCCGGGTGCTGCTCGGTACTCAACACCTCGCCTACCACTACGCCACTGAATACACCGGCGGCCAGCGTAACGCTATCGACCTCAAGACCGGCCATCGACAGACGGGCAACCAGCGCGTCGCGATCTACCTGCGGGCTAACCCAGCCGCGCAGCCATTGTTCACTGAATTTCATCCTGCTCTCCTAAAAATTCGTTACGACTAGCGAAATTGCGCGAGGAACCGCAAGTCGTTGTCGAAGAACAGACGCAAGTCGTTCACGCCGTAACGCAGCATGGCCAGACGCTCGACACCCATGCCGAAAGCAAAGCCCGAGAACTCTTCCGGATCGATGCCGGACATGCGCAGCACGTTCGGGTGCACCATGCCGCAGCCCATGACTTCCAGCCAGCCAGTCTGCTTGCAGACGCGGCAGCCTTTACCGCTGCACATCACGCATTCCATATCGACTTCAGCGGACGGCTCGGTGAACGGGAAGTACGAAGGACGGAAACGCACTGCGAGTTCTTTTTCGAAGAACACCCGCAGGAACTCTTCGATGGTGCCTTTCAGGTCGGCGAAATTGATGTCGCGATCGACCAGCAGGCCTTCAACCTGGTGGAACATCGGCGAGTGGGTAATATCGGAGTCGCTGCGATACACGCGGCCTGGGCAGACGATGCGGATCGGCGGCTGCTGCGATTCCATGGTGCGGACCTGTACCGGCGAGGTATGGGTGCGCAACAACATGTTCGCATTGAAATAGAAGGTGTCGTGCATCGACCGGGCCGGGTGATGGCCTGGGATGTTGAGCGCCTCGAAGTTGTGATAGTCGTCTTCGACCTCAGGGCCTTCGGCAATGCCGTAGCCGATATGGGTGAAGAACTGCTCGATGCGTTCCAGAGTCCGCGTTACCGGATGCAGACCACCAGAGGTCTGACCACGACCAGGCAGGGTCACATCAATGGACTCGGCGGACAGTTTGGCGGCCAGCTCGGCCTCTTCAAACAGTGCCTTGCGCGCATTGAGAACGTCCGTAACACGCTCCTTGGCAACGTTGATCAGCGCGCCGACTTGTGGGCGCTCTTCTGCCGGCAAATTCCCCAGGGTCTTCATCACCTGAGTCAATTCACCTTTTTTACCAAGGTAATGAACCCGGATTTGCTCCAGGGCATTGATGTCTTCAGCGCTTTGCACAGCCTCTAGTGCTTGAGAGACCAGCGCATCCAGGTTTTCCATGTACAGACTCCAGATACAAAATAGGGGAAGAGCTTGAAGGCTCTTCCCCTATTTATGACGTTTACCACCTGACCCCACGGAAGTGAGGCCGGGTGATTGTCGGGGGTACTTAAGCCAGAGTGGCTTTAGCTTTCTCGACAATCGCGGCAAACACCGCTTTTTCGTTCACTGCCAGATCAGCCAGAACCTTACGGTCGATCTCGATGGACGCTTTTTTCAGGCCAGCGATGAAACGGCTGTAGGACAGACCGTTAACACGAGCACCAGCATTGATACGAGCGATCCACAGAGCGCGGAACTGACGTTTTTTCTGACGACGGTCACGGTAGGCGTATTGGCCTGCCTTGATTACCGCTTGCTTGGCAACACGGAATACGCGCGAACGTGCACCGTAGTAGCCTTTAGCAAGTTTCAGAATTTTTTTGTGACGCTTACGGGCAATGACGCCACGCTTTACACGAGCCATGAGTTACTTCCTCTATTCTTGACTAAAATTAACGAAGGCGCAGCATGCGCTCGACTTTTGCCACGTCAGACGGATGCAGCAAGCTGCTACCGCGCAGTTGACGCTTACGCTTGGTCGACATTTTAGTCAGGATGTGGCTCTTGAAAGCGTGCTTGTGCTTGATACCGTTAGCAGTTTTCAGAAACCGCTTAGCAGCACCACTTTTCGTTTTCATTTTTGGCATGTTCGGATACTCCGCATTCAGTTGATAAACATAATCAGAAGGCCTGCCGTGCCCTGATGATTACTTCTTCTTTTTCGGGGCGATGACCATGATCAGTTGGCGTCCTTCCATCTTAGGATGCTGTTCGACCGAACCGTACTCGAGCAAGTCACCTTCAACTCGCTTGAGGAGTTCCATCCCCAGCTCCTGGTGGGCCATCTCACGGCCGCGGAATCGCAAGGATACCTTGGCCCTGTCCCCATCACTCAGGAAACGTACCAGGTTGCGCAGTTTTACCTGGTAATCCCCTTCCTCCGTCCCTGGACGAAACTTGATTTCTTTAACCTGAATCTGCTTCTGGTTTTTCTTGGCTGCGGCAACCTGCTTCTTCTTCTCGAAGATCGATTTGCCGTAATCCATCAGTTTGCAAACAGGGGGTACTGCATCGGCGGAAATTTCCACCAAATCCAGTTTGGCCTCTTCAGCCTTAAGAAGCGCGTCTTCAATTGACACAATCCCAAGCTGTTCACCTTCAGCCCCAATTAACCGAACCTCGCGTGCCGAGATATTCTCGTTGATCGGGGCTTTCGGTGCAGCTCGTTTATCTTGTCTCATTTCACGCTTAATAGTAATTACTCCGAATCTGGGCGACCACGCCGGGAAACCGCTTGCGCGAGAAACTCAGCGAACTGGGCGACGGGCATCGAGCCCAGGTCAGCACCTTCACGAGTACGCACAGCGACAGTCTGCATCTCGACTTCCCGATCTCCGATAACCAAGAGAAAGGGGACCTTGAGCAAAGTATGCTCGCGGATTTTAAAGCCGATCTTTTCATTTCTCAAGTCAGACTTGGCACGAAATCCGCTTTCGTTGAGAGTTTTTTCAACCTCGGCGGCAAAATCGGCCTGTTTGTCAGTGATGTTCATGATCACTGCCTGGGTCGGAGCAAGCCACGCAGGGAACGCGCCCTCGTAGTGCTCGATCAGGATTCCGACGAAACGCTCGAAGGATCCGAGGATCGCCCGGTGCAACATTACCGGGTGCTTGCGACTGTTGTCTTCGGAGACGTATTCGGCTCCCAGACGGATCGGCAGGTTAAAATCGAGCTGCAGAGTACCACACTGCCAGACGCGGCCAAGGCAATCTTTGAGCGAGAACTCGATCTTCGGACCGTAGAACGCACCCTCGCCCGGCTGCAGATCGTACGCAAGGCCCGCGCTGTCGAGGGCGGCGGCCAGTGCAGCTTCGGCGCGATCCCACAATTCGTCGGAACCAACGCGTTTTTCCGGACGAGTGGACAGCTTCATCTCGATGTCTTTAAAACCGAAATCGGCGTACACGTCCATGGTCAGCTTGATGAACGCGGCGGATTCGGCCTGCATCTGCTCTTCTGTGCAGAAGATGTGGGCGTCATCCTGAGTGAACGCACGCACACGCATGATGCCGTGCAGCGCACCCGACGGCTCGTTACGGTGGCAGGCACCGAACTCGGCCAGACGCATCGGCAACTCGCGGTAGCTCTTCAGGCCTTGGTTGAACACCTGCACGTGGCACGGGCAATTCATCGGCTTGATGGCGTAGTCGCGGTTTTCCGACTGAGTGGTGAACATGTTGTCGGCGTAGTTGGCCCAGTGTCCGGATTTCTCCCACAGACTGCGGTCAACGACCTGAGGAGTTTTGATCTCCAGATAGCCGTTATCGCGCTGCACTTTGCGCATGTACTGCTCAAGCACCTGGTACAGAGTCCAGCCGTTCGGGTGCCAGAACACCATACCCGGGGATTCTTCCTGAGTGTGGAACAGGCCCAGACGCTTGCCGATCTTGCGGTGATCGCGTTTTTCAGCCTCTTCGATGCGCTGGATATAGGCTGCCAGCTGTTTCTTGTCAGCCCAGGCCGTGCCGTAAACGCGCTGCAACTGCTCGTTCTTGGCATCGCCACGCCAGTAGGCGCCGGACAGCTTGGTCAGTTTGAAGGATTTCAGAAAACGCGTGTTCGGCACGTGCGGGCCGCGGCACATGTCGACGTATTCTTCGTGATAGTACAGACCCATGGCCTGTTCGTTCGGCATGTCCTCGACCAGACGCAGCTTGTAGTCTTCGCCACGGGCCTTGAACACTTCAATCACTTCGGCGCGCGGAGTGACTTTCTTGATCACGTCGTAATCTTTTTCGATCAGTTGCTGCATGCGCTGCTCAATGGCAGCCATGTCGTCCGGCGTGAAAGGACGTTCGAAGGCGATGTCGTAATAGAAGCCTTCGTCAATGACCGGGCCGATGACCATTTTGGCCGTCGGGTACAGCTGCTTGACCGCGTGGCCAACCAGGTGGGCGCAAGAGTGGCGAATGATCTCCAGCCCCTCTTGATCCTTTGGCGTAATGATTTGCAGCGTTGAGTCGCTGTCGATGATGTCGCTGGCGTCGACCAGCTGACCATTGACTTTGCCGGCTACGGTGGCTTTGGCCAGACCGGCACCAATGGATGCGGCGACCTCGGCTACGGAAACCGGGTGATCGAATGAACGTTGACTGCCGTCGGGAAGAGTAATAGTTGGCATGGCGCCTCCTCTCCTAGTGGTGACCCCTACCAAAGGTCACGTGGGTTGGGATGAGCCAGTACAAGATCCGATCCAGGCCATTCAATGACGAACGCCTGCCTTACAGCGGCAGGAGCCTTGCGGCCAACCGGAAAATCGAACCAGAGTGACTGGGATTCAAATCGGGGTTTTCGTACGTTGCCGCTACCGGGACTGAAGGTCATCCGGAGCCTGCAAACGCCCGAGTCGGGCATGCTAGCACAGATGAACGGTCGCCGATGTGCTCGACTTCTGCTGGAAGGCAAATCATCTGTTTTATGCCACAGTGCTGAACTTGATCGGCCCTTCAGCCCTCAGATAACAAGACATTGACCCACAAGGAGCATCCTCGCATGCGTCTGAATACCCTGTTTGCAGTAGTCGCCCCTTTCGCCCTCCTGCTGCCATTGAGCGCCCACGCCGACTGGCCAAAGGGCGAGCGTGACAAATACATGGCCCAATGCACGCAGGCGGCCACTGCGCAAATCGGCGCTGCTGCGGCGAAATCTCACTGCGCATGTGGCGCTGACGCCATCAAATCCTATCCGGCCAGTGACATTCAGGCTTTGATGGACAACAAGGCCACGCCTGAATTGCAACAGAAAGCGTTGGGCCAGATTGCCAAATGCAAGGCCAATACCCCGGCGAAAAAGTGACAAAAAATTCATTTTGAACCTGCCGAAACGCGAGAAAAAGCACCTGATTTGAGCTTTTTCACTCGATTTATGCAGGTTTTACAGGTTTTTTTATAGTCTTTACGTTTCGCTGGAAGCCTTTAAAACCGGGGCTTTCAGCCGAAACAGGCAATGAAGAAAACACGACTGATTGGCAAACAGCACGTCCGGGGGGCTACCAAAGCGAACATTTCGACTATGATATCCCCGTGTGCCCAGTTGGCCTGAGCAGCACAGTACTGAAAAATATATGTTTCTTGGAGATACACCATGTCTAATCGCCAAACCGGCACCGTTAAGTGGTTCAACGATGAAAAAGGCTTCGGCTTCATCACTCCTCAAGGTGGCGGTGACGACCTGTTCGTACACTTCAAAGCTATCGAAAGCGACGGTTTCAAAAGCCTGAAAGAAGGCCAGACCGTTTCCTTCGTGGCTGAGAAAGGCCAAAAGGGTATGCAAGCTGCACAAGTACGCGCTGAGTAATTTTCAGCCGCACTAAAAAAACCCCGTCCATGTGACGGGGTTTTTTATGCCTGCTAAAAAAGCCTGCCAGCGATCAGCCGCAATTGATGCGCGTGACCATCAATGCATTATCGGTGTTTAGATTCAGGCGATCGGACCGATATTCCAGGGTAACCATGTCATCAGGCTTGAGAAAACGGGCATTTTGCGCGCCGGCTTTGGTACGTGCCTGCTCCAGCAATTCGGGCGAAGCCTTTTTGCCAACAGCGAATTGCGCAGCCTGTGCTTCGCAGCGGCTGTGACCGGATTCGGTCGCCACTGGATCCTTTGCCGACTCACTCGAGCTAGTACTGCAACCGGCCAGCAGGGCAACGGCCATAAAAGTACCCAGTGACGCGAGCTTCCAAGGCATGAAGCCTCCTTCTTTCAATAGATGAACTGAGATCGTGCGACCGCCACTTCGGCGTTTGGCTTCGCGGCGAGAGCCATCACCCTGCCCCACGATCGGAAAAATGGCGAGTGTGCCTGACCAGCGACAGATGCTTAACCACACAATCGTCACTGAATATTAACGCGACTCAATAGACGTCGATGTAGTCGAATGGCGGATTCGGCCAATTGTCCTTGAGCGCATTGTAGATCTGCATGACCCAGACCTCGTCGCTGGCCGCGACATTTCCCACATAGCCCGAACCCTTGGCCCACGTTTCGAGGCGAAACAGCAATTCGTCGATATCCTGGCCGCCAGTCACCCCAGACGACAGATACGCGATACCACCCTTGGTCACCCGCAGCTGGGTGTGTTCATCATCGCTGGCCGATGCCAGTAACTGGCGCACCGACTCAAGCGTCAGGCCATCGGGAGAATTCAAATCGATCTGCACAACTCAATCCTGGGTCTATTCGTCAATGACCAAGTGTCGCATAGCCCTGCGCTCATGCCTAAGTCGCAGTGCCAAACGCCTGACAAAATGGTTAACTCGAAACCCAGACCTTCCGACTTTTCGAGCACGATCATGACCACCGTAAGCATCGACGCCGACATCAAAGCCAAATGGGCAGACGGACACAGCTCTTATAGCCCGGGGAGCACAGAAGAATTGGCGCTTATAGGCATCGATCTACTGGTGAAAGAACTGGGGACCGTAGCGGCCCAGCAGTTCATCGCGCAGATCTTCGAGAGATATCCGACCGACTAGATCGGCCAGAAAAAACCCGCAAGCTGGCACCTGCGGGTTGTCGACCTGATTACTTAAGGCGCTTCAGACGCTCGGTCAACAGATCGAAGAAGCCTTGTGCGTCGCCATTTTCCACCCAGAAGGCGTTTTTCGGCGCTTTAAGGCCGTCGTACCAGTCAACGACGGTTTGGCCGAAGGTCGGGCCTTCACGGCTGTCGACCACCACATTCACCGAACGACCGGTGAACAGCTCAGGCTTGAGCAGATAAGCCACGACAGTCGCGTCGTGTACCGGGCCACCCGGGATGCCGTAGTGCTCCATATCGCCTTTGACGTACTCATTGAGGATATCGCCAACGATCTTGCCCGCATTGTTGTTCAGCGCAGCGATTTGCTTGAGGCGTGCGTCACTGGTCAGAATCTTGTGCGTAACGTCCAGCGGCAGGTAAGTCATCTTCACACCACTTTTAAGCACCACTTCAGCCGCTTGCGGATCCGCGAACAGGTTGAATTCGGCCACCGGCGTAATGTTGCCACCGTTGAAGTGAGCGCCGCCCATGACGACCACTTCCTTGATGCCGTTAACGATCTCCGGCTCCTGGATCAGCGCTAGCGCCAAATTGGTCTGCGGACCGAGCATGGCGATGGTGATGCTGTGCGGCTTGGCGTTTTTCAGCGTGTCGATCAAGTAGTTGACCGCATTGCCTTCGGCCAGGCCTTTTTTCGGCTCATGCACGGTGACACCCGACAGGCCTTCCTTGCCATGGATGTTCTCGGCGTAGATCGGCGTGCGCATCAGCGGCTTGGGTGCACCGGCGTACACCGGCACTTCCTCGCGCCCTGCCCACTCACGAGCCAGTCGCGCATTGCGTGAAGTCTTGTCGAGACGCACGTTGCCGGCCACGGTGGTCAGCGCACGAATGTTCAGTTCTTCCGGCGAAGCCAGAGCGAACAGCAGAGCGACCACGTCGTCGGCACCTGGGTCAGTGTCGATGATCAGATCGATTTTTTCCGCCGCTTGGGCGCCGGTCGCGGTAATCAGGGACAAAAGCAGCAGACTCCGGATCAGTTGGTGCAGTTTCTGAGCATAGCGGTGCATGGCGCATTCCTTGTGCTTATTAAATTTGGGCGTGACGCCCGGTTAAAATGTTACCCCGGCGACCAACACGATGTTGCAGTACGGCTGACATTCTCCTGTACGAACAATCGCTCGTGCCTGTCGGCTGAGAACCTTGAATTGCTCATGACTGAGCAAATCGCGTCGCCCCAGAGCACCTGCATCATTCAGCTCGTTCAGCGTGGTGAGCGCGCCCGGATTCTTGTCGAAGATTTCGTTGGCCAATACATGACTCTCGACCTGCATTTCGCTGAGCACGACTTTCAGGGTGCTGACGAAATCCGGTACGCCATGGGTCAGAGCCAGATCAATCAGCTCGACACCCGGCGGCACCGGCAGGCCGGCATCGCCGATGACCACTTTGTCGCCATGACCAAGGGAGGCAATCAGCCGCGAGAGCGCGACGTTGAGCAAAGGAGTCTTTTTCATACGGGTTTAAATGCCTGAACTTCGGATGAAGTGGGAATCGAAGGTTGCGCGCCAGCACGGGTCACCGACAGCGCGGCCGCCACTTGCCCGTAACGAATGGCCTCGGCCTCGGTTTTGCCGGACGCCAGCGCAGCGGCGAAACCACCGACAAAGGTATCCCCCGCCGCCGTGGTATCAAGCGCTTTCACTTTGGGCGCAGGGAAATGTTCAAAGCTTGTGCCGTTCGCGAACAGCGAACCCTCAGCCCCCAAAGTGATGATCACTTTGCCGGCGCCCATCGAGATCAGATGGCTGGCAGCGACTTCTGCCGTTTGCAGCGAGTCCACTGGCAAACCACTGAGTGCAGCCGCTTCGCTTTCGTTGGGAATCAGGTAATCGATCGATGCATACCAATCCGCTGGCAACGGACGGCTGGCCGGCGCTGGATTGAGGATGACGATTTTGCCCAGCTCACGACCGCGCTTGAGCGCATGGCCAACCGTGGCATCGGGAATTTCCAACTGACAGATGATCACATCCGCTGCCTGCAATACCGCGTCGAATCGATCCACCACCGCAGGCGTCAAAGCACCATTGGCACCGGCGACGATCACGATCGCGTTCTGACTGTTGTCATCGACCACAATCAATGCCACGCCGCTGGAATCCTCGACCACGCTGACAGCCTGACAATCAATGTGGTCAGCCAGCAACGCCTCACGCAATTGCACGCCATAGGGATCGTTACCGACGCAGCCAACCATCGCCACTTTTGCACCCAAGCGCGCAGCGGCGACTGCCTGATTGGCGCCCTTGCCGCCGGACACGGTTGCGAACGAATGGCCGATCAGCGTTTCACCACCTCTAGGCAAGCGTGGCGCACGAGTCACCAGATCCATGTTGAGGCTGCCTATTACCACTACTTTTGCTGGCATTCATCACTACTCGTCAATTCGGTTTCAGCGGTACTCGGTGAACACGCCGGACAGCGGCGCGGTCGATTCTCGCAGGACAATACTCGGGGTCACGATCTTCTGATCAGTCGCCAGACTCGGGGTGGCGATCCTTCGCAGCAGCACTTCGGCAGCCATCTCACCCAGTTGCAGGATCGACTGGCCGACCGTGGTCAGTGCCGGATACACATAACGGCTCATCTGGATGTCGTCGAAGCCGATCACCGACAGTGCGCTCGGCACCCGCACATTGCGTTCGGCAGCCGCGCGCAGCACACCGATACCGATCATGTCATTACCGGCGAAGATCGCGCTGGGCGGGTTGTTCGCCAACAATAATGCCGCTGCGTTGTAACCGCCGGTGCTGGTGAAATCGCTTTCCAGCACACGCTCAGGCACAACTTCGACACCAGCCTCCTGCATCGCCCGACGGAAACCCGCGAGACGCATTTGCGCCACGCGGGTATCTGCCGGACCGCCGATGGTGGCGATGTCGCGATGCCCCAACTCCAGCAAATGCCGAGTGGCCAGGTACGCACCGTATTCGTGGTCGATCCGCACCAGGTCCGCATCCACACCGTCCAGGCTGCGGTCGACAATGACCATCGGCGTTTTCACTGCAGCCAGCCCTTCAGCCAGGCCACGATCACCGCCAGCGGAGGCGACAATCAAGCCATCGATGCGTTTCTCCAGCAGCACGCGCAGGTAGCTGCGCTGCTTGTCCGGGTTGTCGTCGGAGTTGCACAGGATCACGCAGTAACCGTTGCGCTCACAGTAATCCTCAATGCCCCGCGCCAGCTCGGCGAAGTACGGGTTGAGGCTGTTAGGCACCAGCAGACCGATTGTCGCGGTGGTCTTGGCCTTCAACGAGCGCGCCACGGCGCTGGGCACATAATCGAGGGTCTTGATGGCCGCCTCGACTTTGAGCCGCACTTCCTGGCTGACCGGCCGGGTCTTGTTCACCACGTGGGACACGGTCGTGTAGGAAATCCCCGCGAGCGCCGCCACATCCTTGATTGTTGCCATGGTTCAGCCCCGTCGGCTTGCGCGTTGACTGCGATAAGTATCGAGCACCACGGCCACGACGATCACTGCACCGGTGATGATGCGCTTGGTCGGCTCGGTCGCACCAATCTGCGCCAGACCAGCCGCCAGTACGGAAATGATTAGCACACCAAAGAAGGTGCTGATGACCGAACCGCGCCCGCCCATCAGACTGGTGCCACCGATTACCACCGCAGCGATCACTTGCAGCTCAAGGCCGGAACCGGCGTTTGGATCCGCCGCTTCCAGACGCGAAATCTGGAACAGTGCAGCGACACCCGCGAGCAACCCCATCAGGCTGAAAACCAGAATTTTGTAGGGCTTTGGATTGATCCCCGCCAGACGCACGGCTTCCTCGTTGGTGCCAATGCCGATCAGATAACGACCGAACACCGTGCGGGTAAGCACTGCCTGGGCGATGAAGATCACCAGCAAGGCAATGATGAACGACGGCGAAATGCCGAAGGCAATCGGGTTCGACAGCCAGGCGAAGGAGTCACCTATATAAGCAGTGCGCGAGCCGGTCATCTGATACGCCAGGCCACGGGCCATTTCCAGCACGCCGAGCGAGACGATGAACGACGGAATACGCCACGCCACGGTGATCGAACCGGTGACTGTGCCGGCTAATGCAGCCACGGCCATGCCGAGCAATGCAGCCGGCAAAACGCTCCAGCCCCAGCCGAGAATCGCTACGCTGACTGTCGATGCGGCGAGCGCCAGCACTGAACCCACCGACAGGTCGATGCCGCCGATGATCAGCACGAACGTCATGCCCACCGCCAACACCATCAGATCGGGAATCTGGTTGGCCAGCGTGCTGAACGTGTCGTACGACAGAAAGTGACTGCTCATGACCGAGAACAGCGCGATCATCGCCAGCAAGGCTCCGGCCAGACCAAGATAAGTGCCCAGCCCGTAAAAATTGCCACTACGTTTGCTGGCGGAAGATGCAGTTTTCATGGGAGATCCCTAGGCGCGGCTTCGTTGAGCAGCGCATCACGTTTTTGGTAGCCGGCGAACGCGGCGGCAAGCAAGTCATCCTGGGTCCAGGTGTCGCGCTCGAAGGTGTCGATCAGGCGCCCGGCGGACAGCACGCCGATGCGGTCGCAGATCAACATCAATTCACGCAGATCACTGGACACCACCACCAGCGCTTTGCCCTGACGGGTCAATTCACCGAGCAAGGCATAAATGTCGAACTTGGCACCGACGTCGATACCGCGGGTCGGCTCATCGAACAGCAGCACCGAGCAATCACGCTCGAGCCAACGGCCGATCACGACTTTTTGCTGGTTGCCGCCGGACAGCTCGGACACCAGTTGTGTCGGGCTGGAGCTGCGGATACGCATGGCAGCGATCTGCCGTTGCGCCAAAGATATTTCGTCAGCATTGTTTACGAAACCGCCGCTGGAAATCTCCGGCATGTTGCCCAGCGCGATGTTGGCGCTGATCGACTGGCTGAGCAGCAAACCTTCGCCCTTGCGGTCTTCGGTAATCAAGGCAATGCCATTGCGCACCGCATCGACCGGCGAGCGAATGCTCACCACCTGCGCTGGCGAACCAAGCGCCACGGTGCCGCTGTCGGCGATATCCGCGCCGAAAATCAAGCGCAGCAGCTCAGTGCGCCCTGCCCCGATCAATCCGGAAATACCGTAGATCTCGCCGGCACGCACCTCAAAGGAAACGTCGCGCACCTTGTCGGAACGGGTCAGGCCTTTGACCGTCAATGCAGGCGCGCCGATGTTGCGCGGCCCCATATCAATGTGTTCGCCCAGTTCACGACCGACCATCAACGTGACCAGTTGCTCGCTGTTGTAATTGGCCATCGGCTCGACGCAGACCAGATTGCCGTCACGCAGCACGGCGATCCGTTGCGCCACGCGCGCCAGTTCTTCGAGGCGGTGCGAGATATAGATGATCGAAACGCCGCGCGCCTGCAAGCGGGTGATCTGCTCGAAGAGCATTTCGACTTCGCGAGCCGTGAGCATCGCGGTCGGTTCGTCGAGGATCAGCACGTGGCAATCGCCGATCAGGTTGCGGGCGATTTCGACCATTTGCTGGTGACCGATGCCCAGTTCGCCAACAAGGGTATCCGGATCAATCGCATCGAGACCGACTTGCGCCATTGCCTCGATTGCAGCCTTGCGCAATTGCTTGCGGCTGATCCAGCCACCGTTACTCGGCAAATTGTCGAGAAACAGATTTTCTGCGACCGACAGCGTCGGCAGCAGATTGAGTTCTTGCATGACCATGCGTACGCCAAGCTCTTCAGCCTGAGTCCGACTGCCGGGGCGATAGTCTTTGCCCTGAAACTGCATCTGGCCGGTGGTCGGTGTGACCAGCCCGCCAATGATCTTCGACAGAGTGCTTTTACCGGCGCCATTCTCGCCGGTCAGTGCCAGCACTTCACCGCGCATCAGCGTCAGGTCGATGTCCGAGAGCACCGGCTGCGCATAAGTCTTACCGATACCGCTGACCGTGAGGACAGCGTTCGGAGCGGAAACTGACATAAGAAATCTCCATGGGCTCGCCCGGACGGACGAGCGCCATTTGTGTCGCCAGAAGGCTTACTTGGTGACCAGTTCGACTGGCGTTTCGACTACGCCATTGGTGCCGGTGTCGACCTTCTCACCCTTGACGATTTTCAGTGCAGTCTCGATGCCGAACACCGCTTGCTTGGCAGCGAACTGGTCGGCAGTCGCCAACACGCGGCCGTCTTTGAGCATTGGCTTGATGGCATTGATGTTGTCGTAACCGACCACTTGCACTTTGCCAGCCTTGCCGGCTGCACGCACAGCGGACACGGCGCCGACGGCCATGCTGTCGTTGCCGGCGAGCAGGGCTTTGACGTCCGGGTATTCGCTGAGGATCGAAGCGGCAACCTTGTTGCCCTTGTCGATTTCCCAATCACCGGATTGCAGCGAGACCACTTTGATCTGCGCCGCTTCCATCGCGTCCTTGAAGCCAGCGGTACGCGCCTGGGCATTGGTGGTGGTCGATACACCTTCAATGATGCCGACTTGGTCACCAGCCTTCAGTTGCTTGGCCAGGTACTCACCCACCAGACGCGCGCCTTTGCGGTTGTCCGGGCCTACGAAAGGCACAGTGAGGTTTTTGCTTTTGACCACGGCCGGGTCGAGCTGGTTATCGATGTTGATCACGGTGATACCGGCATCGATGGCTTTTTTGATCACCGGCACCATGGCTTTGGAGTCAGCAGGCGCGATCACCAGCGCATTGACCTTGGCCAGAATCATTTGCTCGACGATGCGGGTCTGGCCGGCGGTGTCGGTTTCGTCCTTGATGCCATTGGAGATCAGGTCGAAATCGGCGGCGTGTTCTTTCTGGTAGGCCTTGGCGCCGTCTTCCATGGTCAGGAAGAACTCGTTGGCCAGAGACTTCATGACCAGCGCGACTTTAGGTTTTTCCGGGGTTTCGGCGAAGGCCGAGGAGACAGGCAGTGCAGCGGATGCGGCAGCCAGCATGGCGACAGCGAGAAGACGTCCAGCGAATGGCAGCTTCATGGGTTCACTCCGATCTTATGATTATTGTGAGCAACGCTTGCGCTGGCGTAAGCTTCGCTGCGTCCCCGATGACTGTAGCCCATCGTGGAGGCCGCGCAAACGTTTGCGTAGACCGAACTATGCGAATCCTGCCGAGATTTGTCAACGTTAGAAAATCGGCTTTTTTGGTTAAGCGATTCACCAGAATCGCCGCGCATCTTACGCCGTAGTGTTGATCACGCCGCCCGCGCTCTTGGTCAGCTCCTTCACCAGGCTCGCCGCTACTTGGGCGAGTGCACCGCTGGTGGCGGCGATCTGGCCCTGAATAGCCATCACCTGGGTAGCTTTGGCTTCAGGGGTCGGATAACTCGCAGCTTGCGCGGCGGCCAGTTGCTGCTGCTGTTCTTGCAGTTGCTTTTGCAGTTCCTGCATGCGCTTGAGCAGCATTTTCACGGTGATACTTTGATTGCCACCGCTCTCGACCTGAGGTTCTTCCTGCGCAGGGCCGCCGGTTCTGACTTGATTGGTCTTGACCTCTTCCTTGCCCAGCAACTGGTCCGACTCCTTGGCAGCGGCCTCATTCAAGGCATCAATTGCAGCCGGCGTCTTGCCACCGATGGTGATGGTGTTGGGATGAGGAAAACCGACGGTCAACGACATATGAACTCCTGAAAAAAATAGATTCCTTAGGGAGCACATCGGCCATTCGGGTGGTTTCTTTAGCAGAGAATCCGCAATCGGCAACCGTGTATGTCCGACTGATCATGCAGGCCTTTTCGGAGAGCCGAACGTGAAAGGCGTTGTTGTTCGGAATACCGGACTCTTAATGCTTGCCACGTTTTACCCAACGACAAAATATTGATGCAAATCATCAGGTTAAACATTTCCCTCAAGCACAGTACGGATGGTACAGATCCTGCTCCCTTACTTGCGCCCCTCAGATCGCGAAGGGGCGCATCTAGATGAACCTGCATCAGCACCGTCTCACTACTAGAGAGAAAAATAATGAAATCTGCTTTCAAAACCTTCATTCCGGGCGCTTTGGCCCTCCTGCTGCTCCTGCCCACCGCTCTTCAAGCAAAAGAAGTTGAAGCCCAGACCAAACTGGCCAACGTGGTAGTACTGGCCACCGGCGGCACCATTGCCGGCGCTGGCGCCAGCGCAGCTAACAGCGCCACCTATCAGGCGGCCAAGGTTGGCATTGAACAATTGATCGCCGGCATTCCGGAATTGAACAAACTGGCGAACGTGCGTGGCGAACAAGTCATGCAGATCGCCTCGGAAAGCATCACCAATGAAAACCTGCTGCAACTGGGTCGCCGCGTAGCCGAACTGGCCGACAGCAAAGACGTCGATGGCATCGTCATCACCCACGGCACCGACACCCTGGAAGAAACCGCTTACTTCCTCAACTTGGTAGAGAAAACCGACAAGCCAATCATCGTTGTCGGCTCGATGCGCCCAGGCACCGCGATGTCGGCAGACGGCATGCTCAACCTGTACAACGCAGTAGCCGTTGCCAGCAGCAAAGATGCGCGCGGCAAAGGCGTGCTGGTGACCATGAACGATGAAATCCAGTCCGGTCGCGACGTCAGCAAGATGATCAACATCAAAACCGAAGCCTTCAAAAGCGCCTGGGGCCCACTGGGCATGGTCGTTGAAGGCAAGTCCTACTGGTTCCGCCTGCCAGCCAAGCGCCACACCATGGATTCGGAATTCGACATCAAAGACATCAAGAGTCTGCCTGATGTAGAAATCGCCTATTCCTACGGCAACGTGGGCGATACCGCCTACAAAGCCTTCGCGCAATCCGGCGCCAAAGCGATCATCCACGCGGGTACCGGCAACGGTTCGGTGTCTTCGCGCGTAGTTCCGGCGTTGCAAGCCCTGCGTAAAGACGGCGTGCAGATCATTCGCTCGTCCCACGTCAATGCCGGTGGTTTCGTCCTGCGTAACGCTGAACAGCCTGACGACAAGTACGACTGGGTTGTGGCTCACGACCTGAACCCACAGAAAGCGCGCATCCTGGCGATGGTCGCACTGACCAAGACCAACGACAGCAAAGAACTGCAGCGGATGTTCTGGGAATATTGATTGATCCTCGCCCGATCGCCTCCTGATCGGGCTTTTTTTGCGCCACTGGCCACGCCGGCGAGTGGTGCAAAATCCTACAAGCGCTTCACCTCTATCCTGCAAAAAAATCGGACTCGAGTTACATCAAAAGCGGAAAACCGCTGTCAGAGGATTTTCTTGAATTTTAAGCAGTTGCGAAAATGCCTACAGTTAAATACTGTATGCACGTACAGCTTAATAAGGATAACCTCGTGGCCACCTCCTCTGATGCTCCTGACACCTATGCGCGCATGGGCATTCGCGTGCAAAAAATCATCAATTCCCCCACCGCACAAAAAGCCAAGGCTGCGTTGATCTTTCGTCTGCCGGATGAACCCGTGGATGAATGGGAGCAGTTGCTGGAAGAAATCGACGAGAACGACAACGTCACCCTCGCTTATCGCGACGATGGCGGCGTGCAGATTTTCTGGGTTGTGCCGAAGGAAGATTGATTTAATGAGTTTGCGTTTTATTGCTGTGCTGTTGCTGTTCGTTTCCATGGGCGCCAACGCTGGCGCACCCCGGACATTCTCTGAAGCCAAGAAGGTCGCCTGGAAGCTGTACGCGCCGCAGTCCACCGAGTTTTATTGCGGGTGCAAGTACACCGGCAACAGAGTCGATCTGGCCGCTTGCGGTTATGTGCCGCGCAAGAACGCCAAGCGCGCCTCACGGATTGAATGGGAGCACATCGTTCCAGCCTGGCAAATCGGCCATCAGCGTCAATGCTGGCAGGAAGGTGGGCGCAAAAACTGCACGCGCTACGATCCGACTTATCAGAAAGCCGAAGCCGACTTGCATAACCTGGTACCGAGCATTGGCGAGGTCAACGGCGATCGCAGCAATTTCAGTTTCGGTTGGCTGCCGGTGCAGCAGGGCCAGTATGGTTCCTGCCTGACCCAGGTCGACTTCAAGGCGAAGAAGGTCATGCCCCGCCCTTCGATTCGCGGCATGATCGCCCGCACTTATTTCTACATGAGCAAACAATACGGTTTGCGCTTGTCGAAACAGGATCGGCAATTGTACGAAGCGTGGAACAAGACCTATCCGGTGCAAGACTGGGAGCGTCAGCGTAATCAAAGCGTGGCGTGCGTGATGGGACGCGGCAACGAGTTCGTCGGCCCGGTGAACATGAAATCCTGCGGCTGATCGAGCGCATAAAACAAAGGCCTCAAACGAGGCCTTTATTGTGTCTAGCTGCCAGCCTTGTTGTAACGCCAGTAGCCCATCAGATTGAGCGATTCGCGCGGGATCCCGCGCTCCTTGATCAGGTACTTGCGCAGATTCATGACCGCAGCGGACTCGCCGGCGATCCAGCCATAAAATCCCTCAGTGGCCGCCCCGGCAGTTTCCCAGAGAATTTCTTCATCGATATCGACGTCGGCCAAGTCGACTGCCTGACGGACAGATGATGCGCCGGCAGGTAATGCTGCCTGCCGCACCGCCTCCACCATCAACGAGCCAGCCAGCGCTTGCTCGCGAATCAGCCACTGCACCGAAAGCCCGGGCCAGTCGGGAACTGCGAGCATGTCCTGGTGGCTTTCGACTTCAAAAAACGCCTGGGTCTGCGGCGGCTCAGCGAGCACCGCGAGTTCATCGAGAATACCCATCGCAGCAGGCAGCGCAGTTGCATCGGCCACCAGTAAAAGCTGCTTGAGAACTTGTGGCGGCTTCCACTCGAAACCACCCGCGTCCTGCGCAGAAAAATCCCTGTCCGGCGCGAGGATTTGCATCGACTCGCCAGGTTGCGCGCGCAACGCCCAACGAGACGCCGGGCCGGTTTCACCGTGCAGAACGAAATCGATATCCACTTCACCCTGTGCGGCGCGCAAGTGGCGGATGGTGTAAGTGCGCATCGCGGGGCGGCGGTCAGCCAGCATCGCGCGGAAACGCGCATACCAGCCCTCACCCTGAGAAAGTTTGGCAGGCGAACCATCGGTGGCGGGGAAAAACAACTTCACTCGTTGATCGGGCGCCCAAGTCGCCATCTCGGTGACTGCCGGACTGGCGAGCGTGATCCGCATCAAATGCGGCGTCAGCTGGGTTTTCTGACGCAAAATCACGTCAAACAGCTTGTACGGATTGGCGGAGGCCATGCGGAGCTCCTTGAGGAATTCATCAGTGACTCCCATGAAAACGAGCCGCTTGGAATCCGCTTTAGTCAGCTCCGCTGAATGGTCCGTTTATTGTGCGGCCGGACGCTCAAGGATCAGCGATTCAATATTCTGTTTTTTCGCCTTGATCAGCGCCGCGCTCAATTGCACCTGACGCGCTTCAGCATCCGCCTGCGAATTGAACGGACCGACCAGAATCCGGGTTTTGCCATTGGCATCGCGAATGACACTGGTGACAAAGCCATGTTCGATCAGCCAACCGCTGAGATCGCTGACAGCCTGGGGAGTTTCGCCACGCACTTCCAGATCCCACTGCGGACCTGCGGCGACAGCAGGCGCCGTTACCGCTGCGGATTTCGGCTTCTGCGCGTCCACGCTTTTACCTTCACCACATCCCGCCAATGCCAGTGCCGCGATTACCCAGACCAGTTTGCGCACAACGTTTTCCTCGAAATTCTCAAAGCAGCGATCTTAACATCGCAAATACTGCCAAAGCCCCCGCAAAATGGGCACAAAACAACGAGATTGATGATTGCTCCCCCTGTATAGTTACGCGCTGGGAATTAATGCCGCATCTGCGCGTCAGAATGAGGCACCCAAATTGTGAGACTTCGCACTAATCTATACGTACCACCGACCTCTGCACTGTCTGAATCAGGTGCCCTACAAAGCAATCAAGGAGAAGACCATGCTGATACTCACCCGCAAAGTCGGTGAAAGCATAAATATTGGTGATGACATCACCATCACCATTCTCGGCGTCAGCGGCCAGCAAGTTCGGATCGGCATCAACGCCCCGAAAAACGTTGCCGTGCACCGTGAAGAAATCTACCAGCGCATTCAGGCTGGCCTGACCGCTCCGGACAAGCCACAAACCCCCTGAAACCTGCAGTCAGTAGCCAGTTCGTTTGCCTTCGCGTGATGACTGGCTAAAGATTCGAGCGCCGTATTGCCATCTGCTTCCCGCCCCACAGGTCACGGCGCCTGCGTTGTCATCTCTCCCGCCCTACTCCCCTTTTCGCAGCCGATGTTACCTGCCATTCCCATGACTGGCTGTCGGACGTTTCTGATACATCGCTCGGAATCGCGCTCACCTACCCAAATGTGACGCCTCGCGCCATGCCCGTAGCAGCAATCACCATCAGCACCATCAGCAGCGCTTCGACATGACTGATTCGCGCAAACAGCTTCAAACGCCGCATGTCCAGCGGTGCACTGCGCGACTGTGCGATACGCCACTTGATCAACGTGATCATCGGCGCAAGCTCCAGCAGCAGAATCAACACGAACAAAGTCATCTTCAAATGAAATAGCGGCTGGTGTAGATAATAGTCAGTGCCCTTCTCAAAACCGCCGAAGGCGCGCATGCCGCCAGTCACCAGCAACACCAAAGCAGAAAGCCCCCACAGATTGTCGGCGATCAACACACGCCGAGCCTCCCCCGCCCCAGCCGCCAGGCGACTGAAAGCAGTGCCACGGGTCAGCACGGCCCAGAAGCCCAAGGCAAATGCCAGCAGATGAATAGCTGCAAGAAACCAATGAGAAAGCATCGATAGACTCCCGTCGGACGGACTTAGAAATCAGCCTGAGAGTAGTAGTCGAAAAAGCAGGGATTCGCTCGCGGCCGTTGAGTGTCGGTCTGGAGCGAAAATCGGAGAGAGGCAAATCGCAGGCAAAAAAAATCCCAAGCAGCTGATGGAAGCTTGGGATTTAAAAATGCATAAACCGTGGTGGTGAACGCGGGGCGGATATTACTGAAATGTTGGTTGTGTAACAACGTATTTTTGATAACTGGCTGGTTAATAAAAACCGTAAGCTGTTAAATATCCACACTATTTCAGTGGATGATGCCGACGAGCGGCACTTCTAGGGGATAATTCCGGCCCCCTCCAACACAAGCAAGGCCAGGCGCGCCAAAAATGAAACTGCACACCCTTCTGATCAGCTTTTTATGCAGTGCAAGCGCATTTGCCAACGCGACAGACGTTCCGATAAAGAGAGGCATGTCATTTTCAGTCGCCCGGCAGGCATTGATCGAAAACGGCTGGAAAGCGAACTCAACTTATTCCGGAGAGTACGGGGTCGAGAACGTTTTCATGCGAGAAGGCTTCATTGAAATCGAATCATGCACAGAGGGCGTTCGATACTGCAGCTTTAATTACAAAAAAAACAGTGTGTGCCTGGGAGTCGGGACGGTGGGCGAAGAGCTCGAAGACATGAAAATCTATTCGTGGAACTTTGAATGCCCCGAGACAGAATGAGCGGCGCCCGTAGGGGAAGTGACCATTTGCAAATCGCAAAGTTGACCGCATCAAGATGCGGTGCCCTATTAAAATAAATCTGTCACCTTATTCCGGTTAACAAAGGTATGGCATTTCCAGTCACCAGGAAGGCGCTGATTGAAAACGGCTCGCGGCCGCCTCGATTTATGCAGCGCGTGACAGGGTTCTGCATCGAAGCGAAGCGGCAATACGGCAATGACCATTCATTATGGGCGACAAACCCTGAGCAGTTTGCTGGCGCCGAGCGGTGTGCTGATTGAGAATTCACCCGCAATCGAAATGACCAAAGTGCGCATGGCTGAGCCCGGCGCATGTCGATCGAGTCAGCTAGACCGATATAGATCTAGGGTAGAGCATATAATTTCTCCTTCGATGACGCGTAGAATCGCGACTTCAACTTTTAAAAATCAACGATCCGAGCCCGTCCTCAGGGTTCCTACAACAACACCTACTCCGAGCTTATTGCAAATATCCCCTAACAGCGAGAAATTCAGTTCAATGGTAGTTCTTACTCGAACTCTAACCTTAGTATCATCGATGAAAGCTTTTACATTTAATGTTTGAATGACACCTGGCATTAACCCAATTTCAACTTTGGCCTTTTCGCAATTAATTGCCTCACCATCTAGATCAAGTTGGTACAACCACGTATTACCGGGTTCGCTAGCAACCTTCGCAAAATTGGTGGACATCGCTCCCGACTTAACCTCCCCAATAAAAGACTCTATATAATCTAGCTTTTTAATAAGAAAACTCTGCGCATCGTCAATTTCTACGGATTCGCGCAAGGCTTTACTGCTTGTGACCCGCAGAACTGGGTTGTCCGCCTCTTCCAGTGACATTGCCGCTTCAACGGCGGTGGCTAATCTAGGACCTAAATCAACCACTCCAGCCATATCATTCTCAAAAAACAATGTTCTTTCATCAGAGATATCAAATGGCAATCTAGTACCATTCTCAGCCAAAACGATTATTGGCAATCCTACGCAATGTCGCACTGCTAGCTCATACATAACATTCGGGTTTAGCTCAGATAAATTAGCCACTACCAAATCGTCATAAACAACGTGCTCAATTACTTGCTTTGTAATTGAACCCGGCGCCGCAATTTCGTGAGCTACATAGACTTCAAAACCCAAGCTGGTCAGCACAGGTCTCATAACAGCGTTAATGAGCCCATCCGCAGCTCTCCGAGTAGAAGTGTTATCGGCACCAATCGGAGTAACAATAAAGCATTTTTTCTTAACGTCTGCTTCGGCAACTAGTTCATCACTATTTTTTTTTGCCATCATTTGATCCTTTACCGGGTGAATTGCGCTCAGATCGCATGATGGCACACGGCCGGCATTTACTCCATGTAAGCGTGGAGACCAGTGCGAAAGCAACTCGACCGAGGTGACACTGGTCAAAAAAGAGGCGGAGAAAAAGCTTCAGCACCATACCGTCGAGGGCTTGAACGTGATTTTGAATTACGCGGCCATCTGAACCGCGCCATCCGACCTAGGTTGCTCTGCCTTCATCGGCAGAAGAATATCGTGATGTGGCCGAAGTCGGCCTTTTGACCTCGAGCAGAACACCATCAAGGTGTCGCACGGGAAGACGCAGAACTATGGGAAGCCGGCGCACTTGGAGATTGCCATGGCGCCAGCGTTGCGCGAGTTCGTTGCCGAGTGCATGCGATCGCCGGTTGCGTGCCCTTACCTGACCCACTATTCGCCGAAGGCCCGCAAGCGATCGCAACTCGACTCCACGCCCTACTGGAGCGCGGTGACACCCGACTACCTGACGAAGTCATTCGCCCAGGCTCGGGATGATTCTGAGGCCTACAAAGAAGTGCCGCCCGGCGTGCGACCAACCTTGCACGAAATCCGCGCACTTGGTGCGTGGCAGTACGAACAGCAAGGTTTCCCGCAGGAATACATCCAAGAGCTGCTGGGTCACGCGGACATTAAAATGACTGAACACTACCGAGGAGGCCATGGCGATGACGCCGTGGTTTACATGAAGGTGAGCGCCGAGCTGAAAGCTTTACTACTTCACAAAGTACTTGTCGGCTGCTGCAAGAAACTCCGCGTAAAAATTTTGAACCAGCTTTGCGATACAACAAACGTCATGAGGGTCAATTGCGAGCCCCAAATGGAATTTCGGGACAGGATAGTCGCGCCCTCTATTTTTGATTGGGAGAAGCGCCATTTTTTCTGGAGTGAAGGTTATCGAAATATCCTGGGGAGAATCGATCGAAAGACGGCCAAATTCATCAATCCTCATGTCTTTGATGAAGAGCAATTTTCCTTCGGCGGGATTTATTCCAATGCTACCGGGGTGCTTCTCGACTATTTGGTCAACTGAGTGCTCTTCCGCACCTCGAGCATTGATCAGATACGACAGTAGCTCATCGTCACTTCTCAGCCGCTTGTATTTACCCCACCACGAATCCCATTTTGGGCTTTTCTTGTAGTGTGCTTGGGCTTTGTTAAAGCAACGCTCCAGCCTAGATAGAAAGGACTTCCAAGCTTCCTCGAACTCATCAAGACCTTTTGCTGATTCCATCTCAGCGATGAATGATGCTGACTTATCGAGTTCAATTTTTGGCGCAGGAGAATGCTGCATTCGAAAATCCTTATCGACACTGCGGAAAGGCTTTCCCAAAATACTCTCAAAGTTTGCCCAAACGCCAGACAACAAAAAAGGGCCCACCTTTCGGTGAGCCCTTCTAGACCGCCCAGCAGAGCGGATTTTGTTTGGTAGGCGCGATTGGACTCGAACCAACGACCCCCACCATGTCAAGGTGGTGCTCTAACCAACTGAGCTACGTGCCTGCTGTGAGGCGGCATTCTACGGAATTCCGGAGGGGTGTCAACACCTTTTTTTCACCTAACCCTATGAATATGCAAAATATTTAATTTCGCGCCATGGGCACTGGTTTTTGCCCAGGCTGGCGGAGGATTTTCAACTCGGGTAGGATCGGTGCACTCGTAAAATATATTAAACAGAGGCTGCAGGATGGCGAACACTCCTTACCCAGAGTCTTATTACGCTGCGTCGGCGAATGCCGTACCGCCACGTCCGGCCTTGCAGGATGAGGTAGAGACGGATGTCTGTGTGATCGGCGCCGGGTATACGGGACTGTCCTCTGCCCTGTTCCTGCTGGAGAACGGTTTTCGCGTGACTGTGCTTGAGGCTGCCAAAGTCGGCTTCGGCGCTTCCGGGCGCAATGGCGGGCAGATCGTTAACAGTTACAGCCGCGATATCGACGTGATCGAACGCAGCGTCGGCCCGAAGCAGGCGCAGTTGCTCGGGCATATGGCGTTCGAGGGCGGACGGATCATTCGCGAGCGTGTTGCCAAGTACAACATCCAGTGCGATCTGAAGGATGGCGGCGTATTCGCCGCCGTCTCGGCGCGGCAGATGGGGCATCTGGAATCGCAGAAGCGCCTGTGGGAGCGCTTCGGCCACACTCAGCTTGAGTTGCTCGATCAACGACGCATCCGTGAAGTGGTGGCGTGCGATCAATACGTCGGCGGCATGCTCGACATGAGCGGCGGGCACATCCACCCACTGAATCTGGCGCTCGGCGAAGCTGCAGCGGTGGAATCGCTCGGTGGCACTATCTATGAACAATCCCCCGCCGTGCGCATCGAGCGCGGTGCCAACCCGGTGGTGCACACGCCGCAAGGCAAGGTGAGGGCCAAGTTCATCATCGTTGCCGGCAACGCGTACCTGGGCAATCTGGTGCCGGAACTGGCGGCCAAGTCCATGCCGTGCGGCACCCAGGTGATTGCCACCGAGCCGTTGAGTGATGAATTGGCGAAGACTTTGTTGCCGCAAGACTACTGCGTCGAAGACTGCAACTACCTGCTCGACTACTACCGCCTGACGGGCGACAAGCGCTTGATCTTCGGCGGCGGCGTGGTGTACGGCGCGCGCGATCCGGCGAACATCGAAGCGATCATCCGCCCGAAAATGCTCAAGGCCTTTCCGCAGCTTAAAGACGTGAAGATTGATTACGCGTGGACCGGAAATTTCCTGCTGACCCTGTCGCGCTTGCCGCAGGTCGGGCGCCTGGGCGACAACATCTATTATTCGCAGGGTTGCAGTGGCCACGGCGTGACTTATACGCATCTCGCCGGCAAGGTGCTGGCCGAAGCGCTGCGTGGTCAGGCTGAACGATTCGATGCGTTTGCCGATCTGCCGCACTACCCGTTCCCGGGCGGGCAATTGCTGCGTACGCCGTTCGCGGCAATGGGTGCCTGGTACTACGGGCTGCGAGACAAGCTCGGTTTCTGATCAGATTTTCTGACCGCAAAAACACTTGTGGCGAGGGAGCTTGCTCCCTCGCCACAAGTATTGGTTGTGTCAGAGTCGATCGCGAGCAATCCCGCTACGAATCCGCAAGATATCCGCGAGTACCGCCAAGGCAATCTCCGCTGGCGTCTTGCTGCCAAGGTTAAGCCCGATTGGCGCATGAATCCGCGCCAGTTCAACCTCACCCAACCCACCTATCCGGCGCAAACGCTCGAAGCGTTTCTGCGATGTCTTCAGCGAACCCATCACGCCGATGTAAAACGCTTCGGTGCGCACCGCTTCCATCATCGCCAGGTCGTCGATGCGTGGATCATGGGTCAACGCCACCACCGCCGTGTCGCGATGGCAGCCGCCGTCAGCAATGAACACCGACGGCAATTGCCGACGAATTTCCACGCCATTCAGCACTACACCCTCCAGTACTTCATCACGCGGATCGCAGAGAATCACCTCGAAGCCGAGACCGACCGCAAACTCGGCACAGGCCTGCGCCACGCTGGAATAACCCGCGAGCAACAACCGTTGCGCCGCACCGATGCGGATCCGCACGCGATCAATCTCGCGCTCGATCCGCGCGCCCTGCTCCTGATCTGCAAATACGCTGCGCGCGCCTGAGACCAGATCGACCTCACGAATCAACCGACGCTGACCGAGCAACGCCGACTCCAGCTCACGCAGATGCACCTGCACGTCGCAGTCGGCGTCGAATTTCTCAACCAGTACATCAAGAATGCCGCCACACGGCAGGCTGACCCGCGAACGCGGATCATCGCCCTCACCGTAACGCACCACGTTGACCGCATCGAGAAACGCACCTTCGGCAACGCGCTCGAGAAAGTCTTCCTCGACGCAACCACCGGACAGCGACCCCATCCACTGCCCGCCAGCATTGACCGCCAGCAGCGAACCCGGCGCGCGCGGTGCCGAGCCGTAAGTCGCCAGCACCGTGCACAGCCAGATGCGCTGCCCGGCCAGCGACCACTCCAGCGCCCGGCGGATGACCTGCAGATCGAGATGCTGCATGTCAGTGCGCCTTGTGCTCGACGGTCGGGGCGTCGGCTTGCAGTTTCTGCACGTCGCTCACCGCCAATTCAGCAGTCTGACCACCCCAACCCTGACGCAGATAGTTGAGCAGATCGGTCAGCTGCCCAGGACTGAGCTTGTCGGCAAAACCCGGCATCGGTTGCATGTGTTCGAACCCGGAGAATTTCTGTTCGCCGATGCCATCCTCGATCACTCGCAGCAAATTACGTGGGTCTTCCAGACGCAGCGTAGTGTTGCCGCGCATGGCCACAGCGATGTGCGGCTTGCCCTCACCGCCAGCCGCGTGACAACCGGCGCAGACGTTGAGGTATTCCAGACGGCCACGTTGAGCGCTCGGGCTGAGCTTGTCCAATGGCACTTCGGTCAGCGCCTTGGCCTCTGGCGGTTGATCGCCAAGCAGGAACGTCGCCATCGCCGCCAGATCCGGATCGTTCAGGCCCTGAGTGCTGTTGTGGAACACCGGGAACATCTCGTTGAACATCGTGCCTTGCGCGCTCATGCCGTGCTTGAGGAACGTGCTCAGATCCTGATGATTCCAGCCGCGTGCCGCCAGATCAGTCGCCAGCAGGCTCGGGGCCAGGTAGCCATTGAGAATGCCGCCGGTCATGCGCTTGTCTTGCTGCATCGCACCCGGCAAGCCGCGCGGAGTGTGGCATTCACCGCAGTGACCGAGCACGTCGACCATGTACTGGCCGCGTTTCCATGCCGCGCTTTTGCCTTCGGCAGGCTCCAGCTTGACGTCTTTGCCGTAGAGCATGTTCCAGCCCATCAGACCCAGACGCACGTTGAACGGGAAACTCAGGCTGGTGGCCGGCGCCGCACGCTCGATCGGCTCGACGGTTTTCAGATACGCGTGAATCGCATCCGAATCTTCGCGAGGCATCAAGTGATACGAGGTGTACGGCATCGCCGGGTACAGATTCGCGCCGTCACGACGCTTGCCTTCAGTCAGCGCAGCGAAGAACTCGTCATCACTGTACAGACCGATACCGTGTTCCTTGCTCGGGGTGATGTTGGTGCCGTAGATCGTGCCGAATGGCGAGACGATCGGCAGCCCGCCAGCATACGGCGCGCCGCCCGGTGCGGTGTGGCACGCCATGCAATCGGCGGCACGAGCGAGGTATTCGCCGCGCTTGACCTGATCATCCGCATGCGCCAAAAACATCGGCGCAGCCAAACCGACCGCCAGCGTCAGGCGGGTTAATAGTTGCTTCATGCTTAACCCTCCTTGACCAGGCCGAGATCGGTCAGCACGTTGCGAGTAGCGCTGTAATAACGCACGTACCCGGTGCAACGGCAGATGTGATGGCCGAGGCTGTCCTCGATGACTTGTTCCAGCTGACTTTTGACGATCGGCTGGCGTTGCAGTTTTTCCACCAGCACGGTGGCGGCGTTGACGAAGCCCGGCGCGCAGTAGCTGCACTGGAAGGCGAACTCGTCGACGAAACGCTGCTGAATCGGGTTCAGTTCAGTGACCTGACCCTGCTCGTCACGGGTGGCGTGGCCTTCGATGGTGCGGACTTTTTTACCTTCGAAGTAATGTGCGCCAGTGATGCAGGTGCGCACTTCTTCGCTGGTGCCGTCCGGGTTATCGACGATCACCACGCAGGCGTGGCAGATGCCTTGGCCACAGCCCAGACGCGAACCGGTGAGGTTCTTGTATTCGTGCAGGTAGTCGATCATCGGCAGGTCATCAGGGATCTCCACCGGGCCGACGGATTGACCGTTGAGGGTCAGTTGAAGCGGACGGTTAGCCATTGAGGGCCTCCTTGATGCGCGTAGCAGTGATTGGCAGGTCGCGAACACGTTTGCCGATGGCATGAGCCACAGCGTTACCGATGGCACCGACCACCGGAATCATCACCACTTCGGCGATGCCTTTGGACGGATCGCTCGGTGACAGCGGCGGCAGGATTTCCGCCGTCTGCGTCCACACCGCAACGTGGCGCGCCATCGGCAGGCGATACCGGTTGAAGTTCCAGTCACCCTCCCCCGGCCCGCCTTCGTACAACGGCATTTCTTCCATCAAGGCATGACCGATGCCCATGGCAATCCCGCCTTCGAGCTGACCGCGCACCAGCTCTTCGACCAACACGCGACCGCATTCCAGCCACGAGTGGTGATTAATCACGGAGACTTCAGCCGAACCCTTGTTGACCTTCAACTCGACCAGCGTCGCGACAGGACTGTAATAAGTCACCGCCGCATTGTTCAGTTGAGTCGCCGGATAAGCGATGTTCTGCCGATCGAGCAGATGGAAACCATTACTGCTCATCTGCGCTTTTTTCGCTTTCGGAGCGCCGTCGCCGTACTTCACCGCCAGACCGTCGAGCGGCAAACGCTCGCGCACGCCGTCGATGCTGTACTCGGCCTCGGCCCAACTCCAGCGGTTGAAGCCGTGCACAGTCGCGCCGGTCACCAGACCACGTTCGTGGCAGCGCTTGGCCAGCTCTTCGAACGTCAGCGGCTGCATGCCGTTGGCAGTTAGTTTGCCGTCGACCCAATGCGCATCTTCGCGACGCACCACGTAAGGGTTGGCCTGCCCACCGAATGGACCTTGGCGCCAGATCTCCAGCGCCGCCGGCCACAGACCGTGGTTGAACAACACGCGTGCCGCTTCACGGGTGGCGTGGCTGAAGTAGTAAGCAGAGTTGGTCGCCGACGAGGCCGACGCCAGCTTGCCGACCCAACGCGGGTTGCGCAGGAAGTTGTCCTGTTCGGCCTGGCTCATGGTGTAAGGGTTGCCGCCAGTGATCAGCTGCATTTCCTGCCATTCGGTTTCGCCGGTCTTCACTTCGTGCGCCGGGCTGCCGAGGAAATCAGCGACAACCAGTGCTTGCGAAGTGGACATGCCGGTGCCGATCTCGATACCGATATGGCGCAGGGAAATGCGCCCCTCAGCGGTGAATTCGATGCTGGCCATCGGCGCTTCGGAACCGGTGCCGAAGTCTTTCTGGCAAATCGCAAAACCGACGCCGTACCAGTTATCCGGATCGGCCGCTTCGCGCTGTTTCTTGATGACGTCGCGGTTTTTCCAGACTTCGTGCAGCGAGGCCTTGTCGAGAATCTCGTGCAGGCGCAGCGCACCGGCCGGGATCGCGCCCTGGGTGTTTTTCATCCCCGAACGCAGAGCGTTTTTGCGGCGCAGGTCGATGGCATCGACACCGAGGCGACCGGCGATTTCGTCGATCATCATCTCGGTGGCTGCCATGCTTTGCAGAGTGCCGTAACCGCGCATCGATCCCGCTTCAACCGCGCGCGAATGATAGGCCGTCACTTGCAGGTCGTTCTGCGGCATGTAGTAGATCGACTGCGCCGCCGTGGCGCCAACCGCCGCTACTGAGGGGCTGTAGTTGATCCGGCCACCGCCATCGACGCTCATTTCCGAACGGAAAATCTGGAAGCTGTGGTCGTCCTTGTCCACCGCCAGTTGGTAGCGGATGTCGAACGGGTGGCGCTTGATGCCGCTCTGGAACTGCTCGTAGCGGTCGTTGGCCAGGCGAATCGGCATGCCAGCGCCGTACAATGCCGCCAAGGCTGCGTAGTAGACGAAAATATTGTGGTCTTTCGAGCCGTAACCGACCGTGTACCCCGGGTGCATATTCAGGTTGGCCAGGCCGAAGCGCGACGGCGAGATCATCTTCGCGGTCTCGGTCGCAACTTCCAGTGGGCACTGAGTGGCGACCACGAAATGCAGAGTCTTGGTCGCGGGGTCGTACCAACCGTTACCGTTGTCCGGCTCCAGCGCGGCCGGTTCGATCGATGGCGTCTTGTAGCGCTCGTCGAACACCAGCCAATTGTCTGGCGGCGTGTCGATCTGTTTCTGCATGCGCTCGGCGTAGAACAGGCCGCGCTCGGTGAGATTGCCGTGCAGGTTCGGCTGAGCATTCCACACCGGGCGACGGTTTTTCAGCATCGGGAACAGGATCGAATCCTTGAGGCTGGCAAATTCGTCTTCGTCAGCCGAGGTCGCGCCACCGACGCGCACGTAGCGGAAGCTGCCGTACGGATCGCCTTCGTAGAACGGCACTTGCGCACCGTAACGAATCGCTTTGTCGTTGAATTTGAGTTTGTTCTTGGCCTGACGGAAACGCTCGAAATCGTTCCAGATCAGGATCGCCACCGGATGGCCGATGAACATCGGCACTTTGCCCGGCGGCAACAGCGGATCGGGCGCGTGCTCTTCCGGGAAGACGATGCCGTCCTTGTCCAGATCGGCAGCGGTGACGATGCGGTCAGGCTGCAAGTCGTCGCCGAGCCACGACAGGTCGTAGCCGTCGTAGATGCGATCAGCCTTGATGGTTTTCAGCAACATGGCGTGGCCTTGCTGCTGCGGCCAGCCGGGCATGTCCTTGGCGCGGATGTCGCGGGCGAAGACTTTGCTGCCGCAGACTTTGGACAAAGCATCGTTACGCTGGCGCGCCTTGCCGTTGTTGCCGAGCCACTGCTCGGACGGCACGGTCACGCTGTTTTCCATCAAGGCAGCCAGCGCCTGAGTGCTGAGCGGTGTAAGCGTGACGCTCACACCCGCTACCAGCCCGCCCTGCAGGAACGAGCGCCGGGATATTTCACGGTTGGACATGGATCATCCTCTGGACGGTTATAGGTCCGCCCTTGTGGTTATGTGCTGGGGATCTCGAGTCTTGCAGAAGCCCTTTTTGACGAAGCAAAGGGCCGTGATGACAGTGCAAAGCTGACCGAAAGGTTAACTTTAAAGGTTTCTGCGCTCGCCGCAAACAACCAGTTACAAAAATCTGACTAAAGAATCAAAAATCAATGCGGCATTGCACCGCAGCAAACCGGTAGAAACAAAAAAGGATAATCAGGAGACGGTCAAATTTCAGACACAAAAAACCCCGGTCTTTCGACCAGGGTCTTTGCTATCGATTCCGAATCAACCAGCGGTTGCTTTCGGTGTTTCAAGGCGTTCAGTGGTCCTTGAAACAGATATGGCGCAGCGGACGGGACTCGAACCCGCGACCCCCGGCGTGACAGGCCGGTATTCTAACCGACTGAACTACCGCTGCGTATCGCTTTGAGCTTGCACTCAAGTAACTCGTTTGATCGAAAGCTTCGGTGCTTTTCAACCGCGAACCAGACAATGTCTGACTCGTTAAATATGGCGCAGCGGACGGGACTCGAACCCGCGACCCCCGGCGTGACAGGCCGGTATTCTAACCGACTGAACTACCGCTGCGCGTCGGTGCAGGCACTTTCAGCCTACGCTCTTGCTTGCGCAAGTTTCTCGGGGAGTGGTGGGTGATGACGGGATCGAACCGCCGACATTCTGCTTGTAAGGCAGACGCTCTCCCAGCTGAGCTAATCACCCGTTTGCATCTCCGAGGCCGCGAAATTTACGCAGGTAGCGAACCTAAGTCAATAGCAGGATTGAAGTTTTTCTGAAAAAGACAAAAACGTGTCATTCCGAGTAAATCATCTTCTTGGTCATGCCGCCGTCGACCACGAATTCCTGCCCTGTCACGAACCCGGCATTCTTCGACAGCAGCCAGGCCACCATCGCCGCGACGTCTTCGACCGTGCCTACCCTGCCCGCCGGATGCTGCGCATGATCGGCATCAGCCAACGGCTCGGCACGCCTCACAGACGGATCCCGCGCATCGATCCAGCCCGGACTGACCGCGTTGACGCGAATCTCCGGCCCGAGGCTGATCGCCAGGGCGTGCGTCAGGGCCAGCAAACCACCCTTGCTCGCCGCGTAGGCCTCGGTATCAGGCTCGGACTGCCCGGCGCGGGTCGAGGCCAGATTGACGATCGCCCCATTGTGCGCGCGCAGATACGGCGCACAGTGCTTGGCCAGCAACATCGGCCCACTGAGGTTCACCGCCAGCACGCGATTCCAGTAAGCCAGATCGAGGCTTTCCAGCGTGATGTTGTGCGGATCGGCTATCGCTGCGTTGCACACCAGTGCATCCAGACGACCGAACTGACCCAACACTTCAGCCACACACAACGCAACCTGACTCTCGTCCGACACATCCATGGCGATAAACCAGGCGTTCTCGCCCAGCACCTTGCTGACTTTCGAACCACGCACCCGATCCAGATCCGTCAGCACCACCTGCCAGCCTTCGCTGATCAGCCATGCCGCGATGCCCAGACCGATACCGCGTGCGGCACCCGTGACCAGCGCAACTCGGCCATGAGTCCCGGCCTTCGGCGCGGACAACTCGATCACAGTGCCGCCAAGCCACGCGCCAGATCTGCTTGCAGATCAGCCACATCTTCCAGACCGACCGCGATGCGAATCAGGCTGTCACGAATGCCCGCCGCTTCACGCTCTTGCGGCGCCAGACGACCGTGGGAGGTGGTGCTCGGGTGAGTGATGGTGGTTTTGCTGTCGCCAAGGTTGGCGGTGATCGAAATCAGTCGGGTCGCATCAATAAAGCGCCACGCGCCCTCTTTGCCGCCCTTGACCTCGAAGCTCACCACCGCGCCGAAGCCTTTCTGCTGACGCTGCGCCAGTTCGTGCTGCGGATGGCTCTTGAGACCGGCGTAGTGCACTTTCTCGATGCCGTCCTGCTGCTCCAGCCACTCGGCCAGCTCTTGCGCGTTGGCGCAGTGCGCTTTCATGCGCAGGCTGAGGGTTTCCAGGCCTTTGAGGAAGATCCAGGCGTTGAACGGACTCAAGGTCGGCCCGGCAGTGCGCAGGAAACCGACAACTTCTTTCATCTGCTCGCTGCGACCGGCAACCACGCCGCCCATGCAACGGCCCTGGCCGTCGATGAACTTGGTCGCCGAGTGCACGACAATGTCAGCGCCCATCTTCAGCGGCTGCTGCAACGCAGGCGTGCAGAAGCAGTTGTCGACCACCAGCATCGCGCCTTTGGCGTGCGCGATTTCGGCGAGCGCGGCGATATCCACCAACTCGGCCAATGGATTGGACGGCGATTCGACAAACAGCAATTTGGTGTTGGACTTGATCGCCGCATCCCACGCCGGCAGTTCGGCCAGCGGCACGTAGTCAACTTCGATGCCGAATCGTTTGAAATACTTCTCGAACAGGCTGATGGTCGAGCCAAACACGCTACGCGACACCAGAACGTGATCGCCAGCACTGCACAAGCTCATCACCACAGCCATGATTGCGGCCATGCCAGTGGCGGTGGCGACTGCCTGCTCGGCGCTTTCCAGCGCAGCGATGCGCTCTTCGAACGCGCGCACGGTCGGGTTGGTGTAACGCGAGTAGACGTTGCCCGGCACTTCGCCGGCAAAGCGCGCAGCCGCGTCGGCAGCAGTACGGAACACGTAGCTGGAAGTGAAGAACATCGGATCACCGTGTTCGCCTTCCGGCGTGCGGTGCTGACCGGCACGTACGGCCAGGGTATCGAACGCTACGCCTTCGAGGTCGCTGTCCAGCCGACCGGCATCCCATTCCTGACTCATGCTGTCTCTCCTTGCCCTGTTCGCGAAAAAATAAGTGTCTTTTGCCGGATACAAAACCGGCCCCTCAGGGCCGGTAGAAACTCAGTTGTTGTACAGATCGATGATCGCACTGACCGCCTGGGTCTTGACCTTCGACAGGTCGTTGCGCGCCTGCTCGATCTTGTTCAGGTAAGCCTCGTCGACGTCACCGGTGACGTACTTGCCGTCGAACACCGCACAATCGAAGTTCTCGATCTTGATCTTGCCGCCACCGACCGCTTCGATCAAGTCAGGCAAGTCCTGATAGATCAGCCAGTCTGCGCCGATCAGATCAGCCACGTCCTGAGTCGAGCGGTTATGCGCGATCAGTTCGTGCGCGCTCGGCATATCGATGCCGTACACGTTCGGATAACGCACGGCCGGTGCAGCGGAGCAGAAGTAAACGTTCTTCGCGCCAGCTTCACGGGCCATCTGGATGATCTGCTTGCAAGTAGTACCGCGAACGATCGAGTCGTCCACCAGCATCACGTTCTTGCCGCGGAATTCCAGCTCGATGGCATTGAGTTTCTGGCGTACCGATTTCTTGCGCGCGGCCTGGCCGGGCATGATGAAGGTACGGCCGATGTAACGGTTCTTGACGAAACCTTCGCGGAATTTCACGCCCAGATGGTTGGCCAGTTCCAGCGCGGCGGTGCGGCTGGTGTCCGGGATCGGGATGACCACGTCGATGTCGTGCTCTGGACGCTCGCGCAGGATCTTCTCGGCGAGTTTCTCGCCCATGCGCAGACGTGCTTTATAAACAGATACGCCGTCGATGATCGAATCCGGACGCGCCAGGTAGACGTGTTCGAAGATGCACGGGGTCAGCGATGGGTTGGTCGCGCACTGACGGGTGTGCAGCTTGCCGTCTTCAGTGATGTAGACCGCTTCACCCGGCGCCAGATCGCGAATCAGGGTGAAACCGAGCACGTCCAGCGAAACGCTTTCGGAGGCGATCATGTACTCGACGCCTTCGTCGGTGTGACGCTGGCCGAACACAATTGGACGGATGCCGTGCGGGTCACGGAAACCGACGATGCCGTAACCGGTGACCATCGCGACTACTGCGTAACCACCGACGCAACGGTTGTGCACGTCGGTGACGGCGGCAAACACGTCTTCTTCAGTCGGTTGCAGCTTGCCGCGCTGGGCCAGTTCGTGGGCGAACACGTTGAGCAACACTTCCGAGTCGGAACTGGTGTTGACGTGACGCAGGTCGGATTCGTAAATCTCTTTGGCCAACTGCTCAACGTTGGTCAGGTTGCCGTTGTGCGCCAAGGTAATGCCGTAAGGCGAGTTGACGTAGAACGGCTGAGCTTCGGCCGAGGTCGAACTGCCGGCGGTCGGGTAACGGACGTGGCCGATACCCATGTGGCCGACCAGGCGTTGCATGTGACGCTGCTGGAACACGTCACGCACCAGACCATTGTCTTTGCGCAGGAACAACCGGCCATCATGGCTTGTGACGATACCGGCAGCGTCCTGGCCGCGGTGCTGGAGCACGGTTAGCGCGTCATACAGCGCCTGATTGACGTTCGACTTACCGACGATACCGACGATGCCACACATGCGACGCAACCCCTACTTAATGGATCTGAACTGAGCAACACTCACTGCGGCGTTTTGGCCGACGGCATGAGTTGCTCCTTGAACGGAATATCAGCGGGTACGCTGATACCGCTGGCAAGCCACTGACTGCTCCACCCGAGAATCAGGTTTTTGGACCAGTCTGCGACCAATAGAAACTTTGGCACGAGCTGTGATTCTTTCCACCACCCGTCCTGCTGTACCGGCCCCAGGCTCAACAGCCCGACCGCCACGACCACCAGCAACACGCCACGCGCAGCGCCGAAGGCCATGCCGAGGAATCGATCGGTCCCGGACAACCCGGTGACGCGAACCAACTCGCCGATAAGATAATTGATCATTGCGCCCACGATCAGTGTGGCGACAAACATGATGGCACAGCCCGCGATCACGCGAGCCGATGGGGTTTCGATGTATCCGGCGAGGTACTCGGACAGTGCGCCACCGAACATCCAGGCGACGACTCCTGCGATGATCCAGGTCACCAGCGATAATGCTTCCTTGACGAAGCCGCGGCTCAAACTGATCAAAGCGGAGATGGCGATGATTGCAACGATCGCCCAGTCAACCCAGGTAAATGGCACAGTGCAGCCTACAGACGGATAAGGCGGCGCATTTTAGCAGAGCGCATGGCTGTCGGTAAGCTGCGATTTTCAGTGCATTCCTATCGTATCGATAGATATCAGCCGCGCTCGGGCTGGAAGCGTACGACAAAACCCTTGAGGTTCTGCTGGCGACCCAGAAGATCACGCAGGCGATCGGCTTCGGCGCGCTCGATCAGCGGCCCGACAAACACCCGATTCTTGCCGTCGGCAGAGCGAATGTAGGCGTTGTAGCCCTGGCTGCGCAGGTTCTTTTGCAGGGCTTCGGCACTGGCACGACTCGACAGGCTCGCCAGTTGCACCGACCAGCTTACCGACAGGCCATTGGCGTCGACGCGGCTTTGCATGGTATCCGGCTTGGCCGGTGCAGCGGCAATTGGCTGGGCCGGTGCGGCGGCAGGCTTGGTGACGGGCGCCGGGACAGCCGGTTTGGCCTGCGCAACGGGTGCCGCTGGAGCTTGCGTTACCGGGGCAATCGGCATCGACGGCGCAGTCTGCTCAGCGACTTCTTCGTCGCTTGGTACTGGCTCTTGCGGCAGGACGCGTGGATCGGTCACCGCCACCGGCTCCATCTGAATCTGCGCCACAGCCGGCGCTTGCGGCGCGGTCGGCGCCTCGACGGTCACTTGCCGCTGCTCATCCTGACGGGTAAACAGCATCGGCAGGAAAATCACCGCCAGCGCCACCAGCACCAGAGCACCGACCATGCGCTGTTTGTACGCTTTATCCAGCAAAGCCATTTGCCGCTTCCTCCGTGGAGCGCCGGGCCAGCCATTCAAGGGCCTCGGCAACACAATAAAATGATCCGAACAACAGAATCTCGTCGTCACTGCTGGCCACGGCACACTGCCCTTCGAGGGCGGCCGCGACACTGTCGTATGACGTCACCGACGCACCAAGGTTCTGCAGTGCTGCCTGCAACTCTCCCACCGGACGCGCGCGCGGCGAATCCAGCGGTGCCACGGCCCAGTGCTCGACACTAGCACTCAACTCGCCGATAACACCATCCAGATCCTTGTCCGCCAGCAGACCGAACACCGCCAGACGTTTGCCGACCGGAGGCCGACTGGCCAGACGCCGCGCCAGATACTCCGCCGCGTGCGGGTTATGCCCCACGTCCAGCAGCAGATTCAGGCGCTTGCCGTTCCAGTCGAACGAGCGACGATCCAGACGCCCGACCACGCGGGTTGCCTGCAATGCGCCAACAATCTGCTGAGCGTCCCACGGCAAGCCCAGCAGTAAATAAGCCTGCAAGGCCAGCGCGGCGTTTTCCATCGGCAGATCGAGCAGCGGCAAGTCACGCAGTTCGACCGATTGCCCTTGGGCATCGGTGCCGCGCCACTGCCAATGCTGATCGGTGATCCCGAGATCAAAATCGCGTCCACGCAGGAAGAACGGGCACGCCAGCTCGCGCGCCTTGTCGAGCAATGGCTGCGGCGGGTTCAGATCGCCACACAGGGCAGGTTTGCCCTGACGGAAAATTCCGGCCTTCTCGAAGGCCACGGATTCGCGGGTGTCGCCCAGATAATCGGCATGATCGACGCCGATGCTGGTGACCAGTGCGATATCGGCATCGACCACATTGACCGTGTCCAGACGCCCGCCCAGACCGACTTCCAGCACCACAGCGTCGAGCCCGGCCTGTTGAAACAGCCAGAACGCCGCAAGGGTGCCCATTTCGAAGTAAGTCAGGGACGTATCGCCACGCCCGGCCTCGACCGCGGCAAAGGCTTCACACAGCTGTGCATCAGTGGCTTCGACGCCATTGAGCTGCACCCGCTCGTTGTAACGCAGCAGGTGCGGAGAATTATAGACACCAACAAGCAGGCCCTGCGCCCGCAGCAAGGAAGCCACGAAAGCACAGGTCGAACCCTTGCCGTTGGTGCCGGTGACCGTTATCACCCGAGGCGCCGGCTGGCCCAGCCCCATGCGGGACGCTACCTGTTGCGAACGCTCCAAGCCCATGTCGATGGCCGACGGATGCAACTGCTCGAGGTAGGCGAGCCACTCGCCAAGGGTGCGCTCGGTCATACGTTGGCAGGCACCGGCGGAACAACGATCGGCTCGATTGGCGCAGCGACGAATTTCGGCGTCGGCAGGCCCATCATTTGTGCCAGCAGGTTACCCAGACGCGGACGCAGTTCCTGACGGTGCACGATCATGTCGATCGCTCCGTGCTCCAGCAGGAACTCACTGCGCTGGAAGCCTTCCGGCAGTTTTTCACGCACGGTCTGCTCGATCACGCGCGGACCGGCAAAGCCGATCAGGGCTTTCGGCTCGCCGACAATCACGTCGCCGAGCATCGCCAGACTGGCGGAAACACCGCCGTAGACCGGGTCGGTCAGTACGGAGATGAACGGAATGCCTTCTTCACGCAGACGCGCCAGTACCGCCGAGGTTTTGGCCATCTGCATCAGCGAGATCAGAGCCTCCTGCATCCGCGCGCCACCGGAAGCGGCGAAGCAGATCATCGGGCAACGGTTTTCCAGCGCGTAGTTGGCAGCGCGCACGAAACGCTCGCCGACGATTGCGCCCATCGAACCGCCCATGAAGCTGAATTCAAACGCCGAAACCACAACCGGCATGCCCAACAGGGTGCCGCTCATGGAGATCAGCGCGTCTTTTTCGCCGGTCTGCTTCTGCGCAGCGGTCAGGCGATCCTTGTACTTTTTGCCGTCGCGAAATTTCAGACGGTCAACCGGCTCCAGGTCTGCACCCAGTTCGGCGCGGCCTTCGGCATCAAGGAAGATGTCGATGCGCGCACGTGCGCCGATGCGCATGTGGTGGTTGCACTTGGGGCAAACGTCCAGGGTCTTTTCCAGTTCCGGACGGTACAGCACAGCCTCGCAAGACGGGCATTTGTGCCACAGACCTTCAGGCACCGAGCTCTTCTTGACCTCGGAACGCATGATCGAAGGGATCAGTTTGTCTACCAACCAGTTGCTCATGCTTTCTATCTCCAGTACCGGCGGCCCGAACGCTCTGGTTCGCGGCCCCGCGTATGCCCTTCAGCTAAATTCATGGGTGGCGATGATTGATGGATGGCCGGGTCAGCAAAACTGACCTGCGTACGACCCAAAAAATCCTCAGCCTGTTTTCTACCAAGCTGTGGACGGCGGCAGTCTGCCAGCCGTCACATCGTCGTTTTGCGTACTGCGTTGATAAAAGCCTGAATCTTCGCGTGATCCTTGATGCCCTTGCTCGCCTCTACTCCGCCGCTCACGTCCACGGCGTAGGGCCGGACCTGGGCGACTGCGTCAGCGACGTTATCCGGAGTCAGGCCACCGGCCAGAATCAATGGTTTGCTCAGCACTTGCGGAATCAGTGACCAGTCGAAGGCTTCGCCGGTTCCGCCGGGCACGCCTTCGACGTAAGTGTCGAGCAACACGCCGCTGGCACTCGGGTAAGCGTCGCAGGCGGCGGCAATGTCATCGCCGGCCTTGACCCGTAAAGCTTTGATATAGGGACGGTGCCAACCTTCGCACTCGGCAGCGGTTTCATCACCATGGAACTGCAACAGATCCAGCGGCACGGCATCGAGGGTTTCCCCCAACTCGCAGCGGCTGGCGTTGACGAACAGGCCGACCGTGGTCACGAACGGTGGCAGCGCCTGAATGATCGCCCTTGCCTGCTGCACGGTCACGGCGCGCGGACTTTTAGCGTAGAACACAAAACCGATGGCATCGGCCCCGGCTTCGACGGCGGCCAACGCATCTTCTATGCGGGTAATCCCGCAAATCTTGCTGCGAACGGCTGACATGTCGATAAAAACCCCAAGGCAAATCCGAGAAAGTCCCGGATGGTAACAAATGCGTTCGAGGGCGTCAGCCGTCAAGTTCCGAGAAACCCGTAAGGAAATGTGGCCCGATGAAACGCTCAGGCAACGGGAACTCGTCGTGATACTCGACCTGCACCAGATACAGACCGTACGGATGCGCCGTGACCCCGCCGGAACGCCGTTCGCGGCTTTCCAGCACTTCCTTCATCCATTCCACCGGACGCTCGCCCGCACCAATGGTCATCAGCACGCCGGCAATGTTGCGCACCATATGGTGCAGGAAGGCGTTGGCACGGATGTCGAGCACGATCATTTTGCCGTGACGGGTCACGCGCAAGTGATGCATCTTCTTGATCGGCGACTTGGCCTGGCACTGACCGGCCCGGAACGCGCTGAAATCATGGGTGCCGACCAGATATTGCGCGGCCTCGGCCATGCGCTCGACGTCCAGCGGACGATGATTCCAGGTGATTTCTTCGTTGAGGTGCGCCGGGCGGATCTGATCGTTGTAGATCACGTAGCGATAGCGTCGGGCAATTGCCTTGAACCGCGCATGAAAATGCGCCGGCATGACTCTGGCCCAGCTGACGCTGACATCGTGGGGCAGATTGATGTTGGCGCCCATGACCCAGGCTTTTAGCGAACGGTCGACCGTGGTGTCGAAATGCACCACTTGCCCGCAGGCGTGCACGCCCGCGTCGGTACGCCCGGCGCATTGCAGCGAGATCGGCGCGTTGGCGACCTTCGACAGGGCTTTTTCGAGTGTTTCCTGCACCGTGGTCACACCGGTGGACTGGCGCTGCCAGCCGCTGTAGCGCGAGCCTTTGTACTCAACGCCGAGTGCGACGCGAAAAAAGCCTTCGGGTGCCATTTCGGCGGCCGGGGTATCGATGTTTGCCAAGGTGGGACAGCCTGCTGATCTACAAAGGCGGGCATTATAAGGCTTCAAGATCAAAAGATCGCAGCCTTCGGCAGCTCCTGCGCAGAAATCGGCACTTCCCTGTAGGAGCTGCCGCAGGCTGCGATCTTTTGATCTGCCAAAAAAACGGCAACCTCAAAGGGCTGCCGTTTTTTTACAAACGAGCCTGACTTACAAGCTCGAAAGCATTTCTTTCGCTTCGCCGCGCTGCTTCTCGTTACCCTCGGTCAACACTTCCGTGAGGATATCGCGCGCGCCGTCGTTGTCGCCCATGTCGATGTAGGCCTGAGCCAGATCGAGTTTGGTCGCGGCTTCGTCGGTACCGGCGAGGAAGTCGAAATCATCTTCACCCAGCTCATCACCCAGCGCCGCATCAGCTTCGGTGAAAGTCGGCTCGTTAATGCTGCCCGACAGACTATCCAGCTCGGCATTGACGTCGTTCAGTTCGCTTTCGAACGCATCCGGCTCGGCTGGGGCGGCGTCCATTTCGTCAGCCAGCGACAGATCGAAATCGGCCGGCAGCTCCAGGTCGTCCGGCATTTCTGCCGCGACCGGCGCTTCAACTGGCGGCAGATCCTTCACGCCTTCGTCCAGATCCAGCAGGAAATCATCGTCCGCCAGCTCTACCGGTGCCGGCGCAGGATCGGCACCGAGGTCCAGATCGAGGTCAAAGTCCGACAGGTCATCGAGGTTTTCCTTGATCTCGGTCTGCTGTTGCAGCACCGACTCGAAGCTCAGGTCATCGTCGGACGGGAATTCGTCCAGCTCGACCGGTGCTTCAGGCTCGACAGCAGCAACTGGCTCGATTGGCGTGATGTTGTCCAGATCATCCAGGCTCAAGTCAAATGTGCTGTCCAGATCGTCTGCAGGCACAGCCACCGGGGCAACCGGCGCTTCGTCCTCATCCAGCAGCAATTCCTTGACGTATTCCGCGTCCAGCTCGGCGGCGATGGCGGCAGCCGCCAGACCGCTTGCTGCAACCACAGCCATGGCCGGGAAGCGGGTTTTCAGCTCTTCGACCTTGGCGAAGTTGTCGCCATTGGCAACCAGTTGACGCTCCTGTACCACGAACGCATCGCGGTCGCCCTGACGGCCGTAGACTTCCATCAGTTTCAAACGCAGATCACTGCGCTGCGGTTCCAGGCTGATGCCCTCCTCCAGCAACGCGGCAGCCTGATTCAGGCGACCGGCATCAAGGTGCGACTGGGCTTTGTCGAGCACGTCATCGGAACGCTCGCCCGACGGCGCAACCAGTGGCGCGGAGATCGGCTCGGCCATCACGATTGGCGCGACTACCACAGCAGGTGCCGGAGGGACTGGCGCCGGCGCCAGAGTCACGCTGGCGGCTGGCGTTTCCAGACCTTCGAAGCTACTTTGCGGCAGATCGTCATCGGCGGAGAACGACTGTTCCTCCAGCGCGCGCGCCATGCGCAGATGTTTGTCAGCTTCTTGCTGAGCCTTGCGGCGACGCGCCAGCAGCAACAGCAGAAGCAACAACACCACCGCACCACCACCGACCAGACCCAGCAGGATCGGATTGGTCAGCAGTTCGTTGAAGGTTTTCTCGTCGTCAGCGGCAGGCGTCGTTTCGACGACCGGCCCAACCACCGGCTCGACTGGTGTTTCAACCGGCGGCGCAATAGCCGACTCTGGCGTAGGCGCTGCCGCTGCGGCCTCTGCTGGCGTGGCTGGCGGTGTGGCAGCCAGCTCGGCAGTGATCGCTGGAACAGCAGAATTCACGGCCGGTGCAGCGCCCGCCCCTTCAGCCTGCATCTTGGCCAGTTGATTGTTCTTCAGTTCGATCAGACGTTGCAGCTTGTCCAGCTGACTTTGCAGATCGGACATTCGGCTTTTCAGTTCCTCGTTGTCACGACGAGTCGTGTCGAGGCTTTCCTGAGTGACCGCGAGTTTGTTGCTCAGCGCCTTGGCATCACCGGCCGGGCCTTTGCCACGGCCCTTGGCGTTTTCGGCGGAGACCAGACTGAGATTGTCCTTGGCGTTTTGTGCAGCGCCAGTGTTGGCGCGACCACGGTTGGTGGCATCCAGCTGTTGCTGACCGGTGCCCGGCTTGGCCACATAACGACGGCCCTGACGCCAGGCTTCGTTCTGCGCCGCGACTTCAGCGATAGCCGCCGATTGCGGCAACGCAGCACTTTGTACGGCGTCCGGCAGACGCAGCACCTGACCGGTTTTCAAGCGGTTGATGTTGCCGCCAATGAACGCATCCGGGTTCAAGGCCTGGATCGCCAGCATGGTCTGCTGCACCGAACCGCCGGTACGTGCCTTCGCCGCGATTTCCCACAGGGTATCGCGCGGCGTGGTGGTGTATTGGTTCGGATGGGTCGCGCCGGTGCTCGGTGCGGTGATGGTCGAAGTCGGCGCAGGCTGAGCAGCGGCGTCAGCGGTCTGCGGCGAGAACTTCGACGGATCCAGCAGCACGCTGTAGTCACGCAGCAGACGGCCGTTGGGCCACATCACCTGCACGAGGAATTTGACCATCGGTTCCGACAGCGGCTTGCTCGAGGTTATACGCAGCACGCTTTTGCCGCTGGCGTTGAGCACCGGGGTAAAGGTCAGGTCGTTGAGGAAGGCCTGGCGATCGACGCCGGCCTTGGCGAAATCTTCCGGCGAGGCCAGGCTCGGCACCACTTCGGCAGCGGTGAGATCCTTGACATCGAGCAGCTCGATTTCCGCCAGCAGCGGCTGGTTCAGGGTCGACTTCAGGGTCAGCTCCCCGAGCCCGAGGGCATGCGCCATACCGGAGGACAGCGCCGAGGCGGCCGCTATTGCTAACACCAGTTTGCGAACTTGAACCATAGCCTCATCCTTTGTTTGAACGTTCCTCGGCCAGCGAGAAGATATTGATTGCCGCTGCCGTAAGGCATTGCGCGCGACGACGACAGCATGTCGCGCGCGATCATTTCTTTGATGCCCCGGAAAGTCCCGGAGGGTGAAACGTTATCAAGTGCTCCGGCCAAGCATAGCGCCCGGCTAGAATCAGTCGACAAATTGTTGCCAAGTATCTTTTACAGCAGGTCTTTTATCAACAACTCGGCGATCTGCACAGCATTGAGTGCCGCGCCTTTGCGCACGTTATCTGACGTCAGCCACAGATTAAGTTCCGCCGGCTCGTCGACCCCGCCACGCACCCGCCCGACATAGACCACGTCCTGCCCTACCGCGTCACCGACCGCCGTCGGGTAATCACCGGCCTCGACCAGCTCGATACCCGGCGCATCTTCGAGCGCAGCGTTGACCTTTTGCAGGTCGACCGCGCTCGCTGACTGCAAGGTCACGCTAAAGCTATCGCCAAAAAACACCGGGGCTTGAACACAAGTTGCGGAAATCTTTAATAAAGGCTGTGCCAGCACCTGACGCAGCTCGCGCACCAAGCGTTTTTCCAGCAGCGTATGGCCCTGTGCATCCGGCGTACCGACCTGCGCCAACAGGTTGAACGCCATCTGCCGGTCGAAGAATGTCGGCTCCAGCGGACGCAGATTGAGCAGCTCGGCAGTCTGGCGGGCCAGTTCGGAAACTGCTTCGCGACCTTGTGCGGAAACGGCCAGATTAGCGGTGACATGCACGTATTGCAGATCGATCAGATCCAGCAGCGGCGCCAGCACCACGGCCAGTGTGGTAGCCGACGGGCTCGGGCTGCTGACCTGGAACGGCGCTTTCAGACTGGCTATCACTTGGGCATTGGCTTCGGGTACCACTTGCGGCGCCTGATCGGCCGGCAAGGCGCCGGACAGGTCGATCAACGAGCAACCGGCAGCGTGCGCACGGGCGGCATAGCTCAGGGTGACGGCCGGGCCGGCTGCGAAGAAGACAAGCTTGACCTTGGCGAAATCGAACTCGTCGACCTCACGCACGCGCACGTTCTTGCCGCGATACGGCACCGAACTGCCCGCCGATTCGCTGCTGGCCAACAGGTGCAGCGTGCCGATCGGGAATTTGCGTTCTTCGAGAATCTGTACGAGGGTTTCGCCGACAGTACCGGTGGCGCCGATCACGGCAATATCAATGGTCTGGCTCATGGTGCTACCTCTGGCGAAACGGGGGGAGCGGCACTTTACCGGGTGACCGCTACGCAGGCAATTTCTGCCGGGGTTTTGTATTGGTTGTTCTGGCCTCATCGCTGGCAAGCCAGCTCCCACAGGTTTCGAAGGTGTACATCAGATTTGTGCCCACCACCGATCACTGTGGGAGCTGGCTTGCCAGCGATGAGGCCAAACCAGACAACCGAGAACCCCAAACAAAAAAACCCGCGCCTGTTTCCGGGCGCGGGTTGTTTCACAGCTTCAAGCGATCAACGTTCAAGCAGAATCCGCAGCATGCGACGCAGCGGTTCGGCCGCGCCCCACAGCAGTTGGTCGCCGACAGTGAAGGCGCCCAGATACTGGGTGCCCATGTTCAGCTTGCGCAGACGGCCAACCGGAACATTCAGAGTGCCGGTGACCTTGGTCGGGCTCAGCTCCTGCATGCTGATTTCGCGCTGGTTCGGTACCAGTTTGACCCAAGGGTTGTGCTGGCTGATCAGCCCTTCGATATCGGCAATCGGCACGTCTTTGTTCAATTTGATGGTCAATGCCTGGCTGTGGCAGCGCATGGCGCCAACACGCACGCAGATGCCATCAACCGGGATCGGGCTCTTGAAGCGGCCGAGGATCTTGTTGGTCTCGGCCTGCGCCTTCCACTCTTCACGGCTCTGGCCGTTCGGCAGTTCCTTGTCGATCCACGGAATCAGGCTGCCAGCCAACGGTACGCCGAAGTGTTCGGTCGGGTAGGCTTCGCTGCGCATGGCTTCAGCCACACGACGGTCGATGTCGAGGATCGCGCTGGCCGGATCCGCCAGTTGCTCGGCAACAGCGCCGTGGGTCACGCCCATTTGCTTGATCAGTTCGCGCATGTGCTGCGCGCCGCCACCAGAGGCTGCCTGATAGGTCATGGCGCTCATCCACTCGACCAGACCGGCTTCGAACAGACCGCCCAGGCCCATCAGCATCAGACTGACGGTGCAGTTGCCGCCGATGTAGTTTTTGGTGCCTGCGTCGAGTTGCTGGTCGATCACCTTGCGGTTGACCGGATCAAGGATGATGACCGCGTCGTCATTCATGCGCAGGCTCGAAGCCGCGTCGATCCAGTAACCCTGCCAGCCTGCTTCACGCAGTTTCGGGAAGACTTCGCTGGTGTAGTCGCCGCCCTGGCAGGTCAGGATCACATCGAGGGTCTTCAGCTCTTCAATGCTGTAAGCGTCCTTGAGCGGAGCAATGTCCTTGCCCACGGACGGGCCTTGGCCACCGACATTGGAAGTGGTGAAAAACACCGGCTCGATAAGATCGAAATCCTGCTCTTCCAGCATCCGCTGCATGAGCACGGAACCGACCATACCGCGCCAACCGATCAGACCTACACGTTTCATCGCAACTACACCTTCTTGAAAAGTGGGCCGCTGCTTTGTATTGAATTGCGCAGCGGGCCCGAGAGATTACAGATTCCGCAGCGCGGCGACTACAGCGTCACCCATTTCCTGCGTACCGACTTTTGTACAACCAGCCGAAAAGATGTCGCCAGTGCGCAGCCCTTGATCGAGCACCACGCTGACGGCTTGCTCGATGGCATCGGCCGCAGCGTGCAGATTGAAGCTGTAACGCAGCATCATCGATACCGACAGAATGGTTGCCAACGGGTTGGCAATGCCTTTACCGGCAATGTCCGGTGCCGAACCGTGGCAAGGCTCGTACATGCCCTTGTTGTTGGCATCCAGCGAGGCCGACGGCAGCATGCCGATCGAACCGGTGAGCATCGACGCTTCGTCGGAGAGGATGTCGCCGAACAGGTTGTCGGTGACGATCACGTCGAACTGCTTCGGGGCGCGTACCAGTTGCATGGCCGCGTTGTCGACGTACATGTGGCTCAGCTCGACGTCCGGATAATCCTTGGCCACTTGCTCGACCACTTCACGCCACAGTTGGCTGGAAGCCAGCACGTTGGCCTTGTCCACCGAGCACAGCTTCTTGCCACGCACGCGGGCCATGTCGAAACCGACGCGGGCGATGCGGCGGATTTCGCTTTCGCTGTACGGCAGCGTGTCGTAAGCCTGACGCTCACCGTTCTCCAGCGTACGCGTGCCGCGCGGTGCGCCGAAGTAGATGCCACCGGTCAACTCACGCACGATCAGGATGTCCAGACCGGCAACGATTTCAGGCTTCAGGCTGGATGCTTCGGCCAGTTGCGGATAGAGGATCGCCGGACGCAGGTTGCCGAACAGACCCAGTTGCGCACGGATTTTCAGCAGGCCGCGCTCAGGGCGAATGTCACGCTCGATGGTGTCCCATTTCGGGCCGCCAACCGCGCCCAACAGCACGGCATCGGCAGCGCGCGCACGGTCGAGGGTTTCGTCGGCCAGTGGCACGCCATGCTTGTCGATGGCCGCGCCACCGATCACGTCGTGGCTCAATTCGAAGCCCAGGCTGTACTTGTCGTTCGCCAGCTCCAGCACCTTGACCGCCTCGGCCATGATTTCCGGGCCAATACCGTCACCTGGGAGAATCAGAATCTGCTTGCTCATGCTTTCCTCATGTCTTCAGTCGGTGCGCCATCAAGCGGCGCGCCCGGAAAAATACTGTTTAGCGTTCGGCCCACAGCACCAGCACATCTGTACTGAACGAACCATCGGCCTCAATCTCAAAATATTCGCGTACTTCGTTGCCCATCGACTGCTGCAATTGGCGGATCGCGGCACGCATCACTTCGGGAGTGCGCATGCGCTCGACCCAACTGCTGTATTCCAGCCGCAACCGCTGCCGCGTGGTGCTGCGCGTATGCAAACCGGCCTCGCTGACCTGGCGCAACCACTCACCGGCGGAATAATCGCGCACATGGCTGGTGTCGCGCAGCACTTCGACGCTTTGCAGGTAGGTGTCGAACAGCGGACTACCCGGCGACAACACATCGATGAACGCCGCAACACCACCCGGCTTCAGCACTCGGCGCACTTCGCGCAGGGCCAGGCCCAAGTCGCTCCAATGGTGCGCCGAATAACGGCTGAAGACGAAGTCGAATTCGCCATCGGCGAATGGCAGACGCTCAGCGGCACCGTTGACCGTGGACACGTTGCTCAGACCGCGATCAACAGCGGCGGCGGCGACCACGTCGAGCATCTGCTGCGACAGGTCGTAAGCCACCACTTCTTTCACCAGCGATGCCACATGAAAACTCACATGACCGGCGCCGCACCCCAAGTCCAGCACCCTGGCTTCGCCCCGCCCGGCCAATTCGGCCTGCAGCAGCGCGAACTCGGTGCCTTGAGCGTGAACAGTACTGCTCAGGTAGGCGGATGCCTGTTCACCGAATTGCTTCTGGACAACCTGAGTGTGGGCGGTGCTGGTCATTGGGATTTTCCTTTGATTTTTTGGTGCCTGTTCGGGCCTCATCGCTGGCAAGCCAGCTCCCACAGTGCAGCGTTCACAAAACCTGTGGGAGCTGGCTTGCCAGCGATGGGGCCCGCTCTGACGACATCAATCTCAAGCGTCGCGAAACAACCACGGCTGGCTCGCCCGATGCTTGCTTTCAAACGTCGCAATCGCTTCGTGGTCCTGCAAAGTCAGGCCGATATCGTCCAGGCCATTGAGCAGGCAATGCTTGCGGAACGCTTCGATTTCAAAGCTGTAGACCTTGCCATCCGGGCGGGTCACGGTTTGCGTCTGCAAATCGACCTGCAATTGATAGCCCGGCTCGGCCTCAACCTGCTTAAACAATTCATCGACTTCAGCGTCGCTCAAAATGATCGGCAGTAAGCCGTTCTTGAAGCTGTTGTTGAAGAAGATGTCGGCATAGCTCGGCGCGATGATGCTGCGGAAACCGTACTCTTCCAGTGCCCACGGCGCGTGTTCACGACTGGAGCCGCAACCGAAGTTCTCGCGGGCCAGCAACACGCTGGCGCCTTGATAACGCTCGGCGTTGAGCACGAACTCCTTGTTCAGCGGGCGCTTGGAGTTGTCCTGATACGGCTGCCCGACATCCAGATACCGCCACTCGTCGAACAGGTTGGGGCCAAAACCGGTGCGTTTAATCGATTTCAAAAATTGTTTCGGGATGATTTGGTCGGTGTCGACGTTGGCACGATCCAGAGGCGCGACAAGTCCAGTGTGCTGGGTAAAAGCTTTCATGCTGCGCTCCTTAAATCAATTCACGAACGTCGATGAAACGACCGTTCACCGCCGCCGCAGCGGCCATGGCCGGGCTGACGAGGTGGGTACGGCCACCGGCGCCCTGACGGCCTTCGAAGTTACGGTTGGAGGTCGAAGCGCAATGCTCGCCGGACTCCAAACGATCCGGGTTCATCGCCAGACACATCGAGCAACCCGGCTCACGCCATTCGAAACCGGCCTCAAGGAAAATCTTGTCCAGCCCTTCGGATTCAGCCTGCGCCTTCACCAGACCCGAGCCCGGCACGACGATGGCCTGCTTGATGGTCGAAGCGACTTTGCGGCCCTTGGCGATCACCGCTGCTGCGCGCAAGTCTTCGATGCGCGAGTTGGTGCAGGATCCGATAAATACGCGGTCGAGCTGAATGTCGGTGATCGCCTGATTGGCGGTCAAACCCATGTATTTCAGCGCGCGGACGATCGAGTCGCGTTTGACCAGATCCATCTCTTTGGCCGGGTCCGGCACGTTCTGATCAACGGCCAAAACCATTTCCGGCGAGGTGCCCCAGCTGACTTGCGGCTTGATCTGCGTAGCGTCGAGTTCGACGATGGTGTCGAACTTGGCGTCAGCATCGGAAACCAGATCTTTCCACGACTCGACGGCCAGATCCCACTCGGCGCCTTTCGGTGCAAACGGACGGCCCTTCACGTAATCGACAGTCTTCTGATCCGCGGCCACCAGCCCCACGCGGGCGCCAGCTTCGATAGACATATTGCAGATGGTCATGCGGCCTTCAACCGACAAATCGCGGATCGCGCTGCCGGCGAATTCGATGGCATGGCCGTTACCGCCAGCGGTGCCGATCTTGCCGATCACCGCGAGGACGATGTCCTTGGCGGTCACGCCGAACGGCAATTGGCCTTCGACGGAAACCAGCATGTTCTTCATTTTTTTCGCGACCAGGCACTGAGTGGCGAGCACGTGCTCGACCTCGGAAGTGCCGATGCCATGCGCCAGTGCGCCGAACGCGCCGTGGGTCGAGGTGTGCGAGTCGCCGCAAACTACGGTCATGCCCGGCAAGGTCGCGCCCTGCTCCGGGCTGATCACGTGGACGATGCCCTGGCGCACATCGTTCATCTTGAATTCGACGATGCCGTATTCATCGCAGTTGTCGTCGAGGGTCTGAACCTGCAAACGCGAGACCTGGTCGGCAATGGCTTCGATGCCGCCCTTGCGCTCCGGGGTGGTCGGTACGTTGTGGTCCGGGGTCGCGATGTTGGCATCGATGCGCCACGGCTTGCGCCCGGCCAGACGCAGACCTTCAAAGGCTTGCGGCGAGGTCACTTCGTGGATGATGTGACGATCGATGTAGATCAGCGCCGAGCCATCGTCGCGCTGCTTGACCAAATGCGAATCCCAGAGCTTGTCGTAGAGCGTTTTGCCGGCCATCAGACGGTTCCTCATCAGCTTGTTTCTATGCCCCGGGCTTTGACGATTCAATAACCCTTTGGCTTGTGAGGTCGATCCTATGGGGTTAGATTAAATAACTCAAATTCATATTTTTTATGCTTTGGATAACCAACTGGAATACCAACATGGATCTGGCCAACCTGAATGCTTTTATCGCGATTGCCGAGACCGGAAGTTTCTCCGGCGCCGGCGAACGTCTGCACCTGACACAACCCGCCATCAGCAAACGCATCGCCGGGCTGGAACAACAGTTGAAGGTGCGTTTGTTCGATCGGCTTGGCCGTGAGGTCGGCCTGACCGAGGCCGGCCGCGCCCTGCTGCCCAGGGCTTATCAGATTCTCAATGTGCTCGACGACACCCGCCGCGCGCTGACCAACCTCAATGGCGAGGTCAGCGGCCGTCTGACGCTGGCCACCAGTCACCATATCGGCCTGCACCGCTTGCCACCCTTATTAAGGGAGTTCACTCGCCGTTACCCACAGGTCGCACTGGATATTCAGTTTCTCGATTCGGAAGTGGCCTACGAAGAAATTCTCCACGGCCGCGCGGAATTGGCGGTGATTACGCTGGCGCCGGAGCCGCACGCATTGGTCAAAGCCACGCCGGTCTGGGACGACCCGCTGGATTTCGTGGTGGCGCCGGAGCATTCGCTGATCAACAACGGCCCGGTGAATCTGGCGGACATCGCCGCTCATCCGGCAGTGTTCCCCGGCGGCAACACCTTTACCCACCACATCGTGCATCGCCTGTTCGAGGCGCAGGGCCTGACGCCAAACATCGCCATGAGCACTAACTACCTGGAAACCATCAAGATGATGGTCTCTATCGGCCTGGCCTGGAGCGTATTGCCACGCACCATGCTCGACGAACAGGTGGCGAGCATCGCTTTGCCGGGCATACAGCTCAGTCGCCAGCTAGGCTATATCTTGCACACTGAACGGACGCTGTCGAACGCGGCACGGGCATTTATGGCCTTGCTGGATGCGCAAATCGATCTGCCAGGGACTCTCGGCTAACTTGTGCTACTCCTATAGAGCCACTTATCCCTGTGCCTAACGCCAAAATCTGCTCAAGGCTCGTGAACAATGCCCAAATCTGTTGACCGAATTCCGCCGATGCCGCGTATTCAGGCCATTGACCCGCGTCGTTCCGAGCAGAGCTGGGAAAGTGCGCCGCAACTATTGGCCGCGCTCAACGGCGCGCGGCTGGGCGCGTGGTACTGGGACATCGAGCGCGGGCAGATCAGTTGGTCGCGCGGCACTCAGGCGTTGTTCGGTTTCGATCCCCGGCAACCGCTACCGGAAGACCTCGAATACCTCGACTTGCTGCCGCCGGAAGATCGCGCGAAGACCGTGCGCGCCTTTCACGCGGTGATTGCCGGCGCACCGCTGGAACAGGCGATGCACCACCGCATCCGCTGGCCCGACGGCAGCCTGCACTGGCTGGAGATCAACGGCAGTCTGCTGCCGGACAAGCATGGCCGGCCCCGAATGATCGGGGTGATTCGCGAAATCACCCACCAGCGTCAACGCGAACAGGCTTTAAGCAGCTCGGAGAAACGTTTCGCCACACTGTTTCACCTGTGTCCGAACATGGTGCTGCTGACCCGCCAGGAAGACGGGTTGATCAGCGAGGCCAACCAGTATTTTGAAAGTCTGTTTGGCTGGCCGGTGCAGAGCGCCATCGGCCGCACCACCCTCGAACTGGGCCTGTGGGTGCATCCCGAGCAACGCAAGGAATTGGTCAAGGCAACCATGGCCAAGGGCGAACTGGTCAGCATGGAAGTGCAATTTCGCGCCAGCAACGGCCAAGTCCTCGACGGCATTCTCAGCGCGCAAAAAGTCGAACTTGAAGGCCAGCCGTACCTGCTCAGCACCTTTCTTGACACCACCGAACGCAAAGCCGCCGAGCTTGCGCTCAAGGACAGTCAGGAACGCCTCGATCTGGCACTCGATTCGGCGCAACTCGGCACTTGGGACTGGCACATTCCCAGCGGCATGCTCTACGGCTCGGCGCGCGCCGCGCAATTGCACGGGCTGGAGCCGATACCGTTTCACGAGTCGTTCGAGGAGTTTTTCGAAGGCGTGCCCGGCGAAGAACGCGAGAGCATGCGCGACGCCTACCGCAGCCTGCGCGAAGGCCCGGCCGGCAATTATCAGCTGACCTACCGCGTGCAATTGCCGGACGGCAGTTCGCGCTATCTGGAGAGCCGCGCCCGCCTGTATCGCGATGACAACGGCGCGCCACTGCGCATGGCCGGGACCTTGCTCGACATCACCGATCAGGTCGAGCGCGAGCAGCGCCTGGTGGCCTCGGAAGAAAAATTCGCCACGCTGTTCCAGGTCAGCCCCGACCCGATTTGCGTGACCCGTCAGGACAGCGGCGAATTCATCGAGATCAACTCGAGCTTTACCCAGACCTTCGGCTGGAGCGCCGCCGACATCATCGGCCGCACCGCCGAGGAAATCGGTCTGTGGGATGCCTCGGCAAAAAGCCTGCAACGCATCGAACGGGTGATCCGCGAACAGGGCCTGAGCAACGTCGCGATTATCGTCCAACACAAGGACGGCCAGTCGCTGACCTGCGTGATTTCCAGCCGACAGATCAGCGTCGGCGATCAGCCGTGCATCGTCACCACGCTGCGCGACATCACCCAGCAGCAACGTTCAGAAGCGGCACTCAAGGCCAGCGAAGAGAAGTTTGCCAAGGCGTTCCATTCCAGCCCCGACGCAATCACCATCACCGAACGCGACACCGGGCGCTATCTGGAGGTCAACGACGGCTTCTGTCGTCTGACCGGTTACCGCGCCGACGAAGTGGTCGGCAAAACCGTGTATCAGGTCGGAATCTGGGCCGAGGAAAAACAGCGCTCGGCACTGCTCGCCGAATTGCAGATCAAGGGCCGCGTGCATCATCAGGAGATGCTCGGGCGCAACAAGCGCGGGGACATGCTCACCGTGGAAGTCTCGGTCGAGCCGATCACCCTCAACGAAACTGCCTGCCTGTTGCTCACTGCGCGTGACGTCAGTCTGCTGAAAAACGCCGAAGCGCAGATCCGCCATCTGGCCTATCACGACCCGCTGACCAATCTGCCCAACCGCGCGCTGCTGATGGATCGCCTGAGCCAGCAGATCGCCCTGCTGAAACGCCATAACCTGCGCGGTGCGCTGCTGTTTCTCGACCTCGACCACTTCAAGCACATCAATGATTCGCTGGGGCATCCGGTCGGCGACACCGTGTTGAAGATCGTCACCGCCAGGCTTGAAGCCAGCGTACGTATGGAAGACACCGTCGCGCGTCTGGGTGGCGATGAGTTCGTGGTATTGCTCAGCGGGCTGGAAGGCTCGCGCAATGATGTCAGCGCACAGGTGCGCGAACTGGCCGACACCATTCGCGAATTGCTCTCGGAGCCGATGTTCCTCGATGGCCAGCGCCTGCAAGTCACGCCGAGCATTGGCGTGGCGCTGATTCCCGATCACGGCTCGACCCCGACCGACCTGCTCAAACGCGCCGACATCGCGCTGTACCGGGCCAAGGATTCCGGGCGCAACACCACGCAGATGTATCACAACACCATGCAGAAAGCCGCCAGCGAACGGCTGCGCATGGAAACCGACCTGCGTCTGGCGTTATCGCGTGGCGAATTCAAAGTGCATTACCAGCCGCAAGTCGATGCCCGCGACAACCGCATCATCGGTGCCGAAGCGCTGGTGCGCTGGAATCACCCGGAACTCGGCGCGCAGTCGCCCACCGAATTCATCAAGGTGCTGGAAGACAGCGGGCTGATTCTTGAAGTCGGTACATGGATTCTTGATGAGGCCTGCGATGCGTTCAAACAGTTGATCGACGAAGGTCTGGTCGATCCGCTGGCGTTCAGCCTGTGCGTCAACATCAGTCCTCGGCAATTCCGCCAGAACGATTTCGTCGAACGCATCGAACACAGCATGAGCAGCCACGGTCTGCCTTGTTCGCTGCTGAAACTGGAAATCACCGAAGGCATCGTGATCCAGAATCTGGAAGACACCATCAGCAAAATGCGTCGCCTGAAAAAACTCGGCGTGAGCTTCGCCATGGACGATTTCGGCACCGGTTATTCATCGCTGACCTACCTCAAGCGACTGCCGGTCGACACCCTGAAAATCGATCAGTCGTTCATTCGCGACGCGACCACCGATCCCAACGATGCCGAGATCATCCGCGCCATTGTCGCCATGGCGCGCAGTCTGGGCCTGCAAGTAATCGCCGAAGGTGTGGAAACGCCCGAGCAGCTGGAGTTTTTGCAGGGTTTGGGTTGCCATCTGTATCAGGGCTTTTTGCACAGCCGGCCGGTGGCGCTGGAGACACTGAAAACATTGCTCGACTGATCGGTCGGACGAGCAATTGCCAGGTTTTCCCGCAACCTGTAGGGTCGCGTTTTTTTGCAACGCGCCAACGAGATCTGACATGCAGGATGCAACCCTCCCCCGCCCGGCCTTGCTGGGCATCGACCTTGGCACCACCAACAGCCTGATTGCCGTGTGGCAGGACGGCCGCGCACAGTTGATTCCCAACGCCCTCGGCGAGGTGCTGACGCCTTCGGTGATCAGCCTCGATGAGGACGAGAGCATTCTGGTGGGCAAAGCCGCCCGGGCTCGACTGACCACTCATCCGCAACGCAGCGCAGCAGCGTTCAAGCGCTTCATGGGCAGCGACAAACAGATCGAATTGGGCAGCCGCCAGTTCAGCCCCGAGGAATTGTCCGCACTGGTCATCGGTTCGCTGAAACAGGATGCCGAAGCCTTTTTGGGCCACCCGGTGACTGAAGCGGTGATTTCCGTACCGGCGTATTTCAGCGACGAGCAACGCAAACGGACGTTGTTCGCCGCCGAACTGGCCGGCCTGAAAGTCTCGCGCCTGATCAATGAACCGACCGCTGCAGCCATGGCTTACGGGCTGCATGAACAGAAGTTCGAACGCACCCTGATCTTCGATCTGGGCGGCGGCACGTTTGATGTGACGGTGCTGGAATATGCGCTGCCGCTGATCGAAGTTCACGCATCGACTGGCGACAACTTTCTCGGTGGCGAAGACTTTACCGAAGCGCTGCTGCACGCCTGCCTTAAACACTGGCAACTCAGCGCTGCGGATATCGACGTGCACGCCATGGCCAGCCTCGGTGATGCGCTGGAACAGCTCAAGTGCAAACTTGCCGAAGGCATTCAGCACCTGAGCTGGCGGCATGCCGACACCGCGTATCAATGGTCGCTGGACGAAGCGTCTGCACTGAAAATCTGGGAACCGCTGCTGGCGCGATTGCGTGCGCCAATCGAACAAGCCCTGCGCGATGCACGGTTGAAACCGCGTGACCTCGACAGTCTGGTGCTGGTCGGTGGCGCCACGCGCATGCCCGCGGTGCAGCAAATGGTCGCGACGCTGTTCGGACGCTTGCCATATCGCCATCTCGACCCGGATACGATTGTCGCGCTGGGTGCAGCGACGCAAGCGGCGTGCAAGGCGCGCGACGGGGCTATCGAGGAGCTGATCCTGACGGATGTTTGTCCGTACACGCTGGGGATTTCCAGCAATCGTGGCGAGCACATCCAGGGCGCCTTTTCGCCGATCATCGAACGCAACACCGTCATCCCGACATCCCGGGTGCAGCATTTCCACACCTCTTACCCCAATCAAACGCAGATCCGCATTGAGGTGTATCAGGGCGAGCGGCCGTGGGTGCGCGACAACATCTTCATCGACGCCTTCAATATAGAGCTGACACCCAGCGAGCAAATCCAGGATCTGGACGTACGCTTCAGTTACGACATCAATGGTTTGCTGGAAGTCGACGTCACGCTGCTGGCCACTGGCATACGCCATAGCCACAGCATCGACCGCAGCCCCACCGGACTCGACGCGCAAGCGCGCCAGGCTAGCCATGAACGCCTGACCACGCTGAAGATTCATCCGCGCGACGCGCTGCCCAATCGCACGCTGTTGGCGCGACTGGAGCGGGCGTGGATGCAGAGTCTTGGCGACGAACGCGAGCAGATCGCTGACTGGCTGGCGACCTTCACCACCGTGCTCGCCAGCCAGCAATCAGCGCAGATTGCCAGCCAGCGGACTCAGCTGAACAAGGCGCTGGATCAATTGCGCCTCTAGTTGTCGAGCTGCCGTAATGCGGCCTGCAGGCCACCGGGCAGCAAGTCTTCACCTGCACTGTCCGGTGGCACACCATAGCGATTGAGCAATTTGTCGCCCGGGAAGGCGAACAGCATCAACGGCAGAAATGGCAGGAACGGCGACAGGCAGCCAAGCAGCAGCAGCGTCGGGATACCGCGTCCGATGTCATGCAGGCGCCGGAGAATGATGCCAAGCAGCAGCGCGATGCCCAACAACAGCACAACGATCCCCGATAGCGGCGTGCCGCTGAGCAACGCCGCCAGAGGCGTAAGCAACACAGTGCCCAGTACCTGCCAGAAAAACGCCCCGCGCCCCAGCCGTGTATTCAAACGCCAGAAAGCTGCGGCGGGCGCCGCACGGCTGGCGCCTTTGGCCAGGAGCAGGCATTCGCACCGGGACAGCAGTGCGCTGAAGGCGAAACGCAAACCAAGCCCATTCGCCGGATTGTCTTTGGCACGCTGCATCCGCAACAGGGTTTTCTGCCGAGGCACGCCGGCGCTGCCATAACGCACCAGATCCTTGAGCACATCGAGTGCCAGATAAAAGGCCTCGCAGTCGATTTCATCATCCTCGAGTGCCTGACGCGGTGGCCGTGGCGGCTCGCCTTTGATCGAACCGTGGCGAAAGCCGTCGAACCAATCCTGTGGATTGACGACCTCGGTAATCCGGTCGATCAAGTATCTGCGCTGCTTCGCATCGAACAATGGGTCGTGATACAGCGCAGCACTCAAGACCATGCGCCCGAGCAAGTCGTCGTCAAAGGCTTGCATGTCGCTGCGCATGCACTCGAACAAGCGGTCATTGCTTAATAGTCGCGGACTGTCGAGCGCCTCCTGAACACCGAGCAATTGCCGGGCGAGCATGGCATGCACCGGGTCTGCCGACTGCAACCAGCCGAGCATTGCGCTGAGTTCAAGTTGTTCGCGTTGCAGTCGGGACAACTGCGGTTGCAACCGGCTGACCGGATGCAGGGAATTGAACGTCAGGCGCTCCAGACATTGCGCATCGATCAATTGCATCCAGCGCTCCGCCTGGTCAAGCAACGCCAGCAGGAACGCGGTGTGGGCATGCCATTGCCAGGCCGCCTCGCCCTGCCCGATCGCCGGCAACACAACGCCGCGCTGGCTCAATTCCAGCAACAGTTTGAGCGGCGCCAGATCGCTTTCGGCCTTCGAATCGCTCAGCTTGAACGCCTGATCGATGCGCTCCAGCGCCGCGTGACTGTAAGGACGCATTCTGCGCAGCCACAATCGGCAAATCGTGTGCGGCGCATCTTTGGTCAGAGCCTCGGGCAGTTGCGCCGAGTCAGCGTCAGCGTCGACGAAGGCCTTCATCGCCAGAGGAATCGGCGCCTGAGTCAACCAGCGCAGTTGCTGTTCAGCCTGCAACTTGAACCCGCTCAGCACCAAGCCTTCCAGCGCATCCACCGGGGACGGATCGTCCAATACTTGTTGCAGCAGATCTGCCTCACCACGATGCAACGCCCACGCATGCCGATAAAGCCGCAGCAACCGGGTGTCGGCATTCGCCCCCAGCAACTGCGCAAGGAGTGGCAACTCGTCGCCATGCACCTGCCAGTCGACAAAGCTTTTCGCCAGCACCTTCAGGTCGAGATTGGCGATCTCCAGCCAGCGCATCAACGTCTCGGGACGTTGCGCGGGACTGCCAAAAGCCTGAGTGACATCCCCGAGATCGTCCGGCCAGTCACTGAAGTCTTGCAGACGATCGAAAGCCTGAATCAGCAGAGGTAAAAAGTCTGGCTGACGCTTCGCGCACAGTGCCAGCAACTGGCTCTCGGCGTCGGGATGGCGGTGCTCCTGCCAGAGCCGAATCCAGCACGGCAGTGCCGCATCGTCCAGCCCGAGCAAACTGTTCTGACACGCCAGCAGATACAACCAGTCGACGTCATCCGGTGCTGCGCGCTGCTGCTCGGCACATATCTGCTCCAGCCCGGTAACCGCGATGCCCGCCTGGGTGAACTGCATCGCCAGGCGCTTGAGGAACTGCGCATCGTCGGGCCATGGCAAGCAGGTCGCACGACTGGCGAACTCGACGAATTCGCGCAGCGGACGCTGATTGAAGATGAAGTCGAGACTGCGCGCATACCACAGCGTTTCCCACTGCGCCGCTTGCGACCATTCACTCATCAGCGTCGTATCAAAAGGATCCGCGGTTTTGATCCGGTTGAGGAATTGCTCCACATGCCGGGCGTGATCGAAATCCAGCTCGAGCAATTGCTGTTCCCAGCTCATGCGCTTGGCCAGCGCATTTGCACAGCGGTGAGACACAGGGCCGGCGTCGGTCAGTTTGCGCAGCATGCCCCAACGCACGTCATCCAGCACCCCGAGCGGCAACTGATCCAGACTGCTGATGAAAGCCTGCCAGGCATCCGGATTGAAGCGTCGCGACGGATCCTTCAGCAGCCCATCGAAGTCGATGAACATCTGCTGGACCACCGATTCATCCGCCGACATATCTTCGGATTCATCCTCAGCCTCGTCGCCATCTTCACGGGCCAGACGGAGCGCGCCTTCGTAGGCCTGACGAAGGGCTTGAAAGCCTTCGGGATCAGTTTCCGGATGATGCTGCGGCAAGCGTGCGCGATACGCGGTGCGGATCAGTGTTTCGTCGGTGGTGGGCTCGATGCCCAGTTTTATCCAGCAACTCATGACCAGTCGAACTCCTGCAGGGAAGCCGGACGCTGCGGCAAGTCCAGATCCATATGCCAGGGCAAGTCAGCCAGAAAATCCGGGATATTTTGATCGAGTCCGCGAGCAATCAGCAGGTTGTAGGTGTTCACCCCTTGTCGATCCAGTTCAAAAGCCAACTGATCGTCACTTTTGCTCAGACATGACCAGAATGCGCGCCCTGTAAGGAAGCCATTGAAATAGGCCAGCCAACTGCCGTAGTGAAATTGCGCCCTGATCGCCAGCCGACTGTGCAGCCAAAGACTTTCGCCCGGCTCGATCCACTTGTTGCGCACTGCGCAACGCAAGAGAAAACTCATGCGCCCGTAGTCCCAGGACAGGATCCCACCAGGCCCACAATTGCCAAAAGTGCGACTGGCGTACTCATGCAGAATGCGTTCACGCGGTTCGAGCGTGTCGAGCAAAGCCTGCCATTCACTGGGCAAACAGCGCTGCCAGGCGAGGTAGGCATCTTCGAGGTGAGTGGCGTGGCCGCGATCGGCCATCCTTTCGAACATGGCCAACAGCTGCGGCCGGTCATCAATGCCCCAGCTACATTGCAGATCGATGTATTTGTCGTCGCAGAACTCGGGGTCTGCGTAACCCGCACCCGGATTGAGCGCCGCCATCGGCGCAGAGAGGGCGAACAGCCAGCGCTGTTGAATCTCGTCCATGAAAAAAGGCTCCAGGCTGACCGGCAAGGAGTGGGGTCAGCAAAACTGCGCGGATTGTAAAGAGCCGTGGCAGCAGCGGCAAACGCTGCGGTGGTTTCCCCGCACATAAAAAAGGCCCCGACGTATCGGGGCCTCCATTCAACGGCCTATGGTCTTTTCAGACGATTGTGTTGCGACACGTGAATCAGTGTTGCAACGCCGGCTTCTGCGCCCCGCTGATCGGGATGCGTTTGGCTTTCGCTTCTTCCGGGATCACGCGCAACAGGTCGATGCTCAGCAGACCGTTGCTCAGATCGGCGGCCTTGATCTCGATGTGATCTGCCAACCGGAAGGACAGCTTGAATGCACGCTGGGCGATGCCCTGGTGCAGGAAGGTCACGCCTTCGTTGTTGTCACGCTTGCCGCCACTGATGGTCAGCACACCTTTCTCGACTTGCAGTTCCAGGTCTTCTTCCTGGAAACCGGCCGCCGCGACGACGATACGGTATTGATCATCACCGTGTTTCTCGACGTTGTAAGGTGGGTAGCTGCTGCCTGGCTCGTTGCGCAGGGCGGTTTCGAACAGATCGTTGAAACGGTCGAAGCCTACCGAGGAACGGAACAGTGGTGCGAGGGAAAATGCAGTACTCATGGTTCAAATCTCCTGAAAGAAATCAGCAAGGTTTTTTGTCGCCGCGACCCGAATTCGGCATCGCGTAACCCTTAGATAGGGACCGCTGATTTGATTTCAAGAGATTATTTTCAATTTTTTTTACGCGGCTTCTGACACCGGCAAGCCTAATAAACGCGAGACTTGATCGAGTTCTGTTTCACGCCGCAGGAGGGTAAACAGCTCGACCGCTTCCGGATAATTGCGCGTGAGCATGGCCAGCCATTGCTTCAGGCGACCCGGCGATTGACGTGCTGTCATCTGCGCTTTTGCCTGTAGCCAGAAGTCCTGGATCAGCGGCAGCAGCTCGGCCCAGGTCATCTCGACCACTTGTTCGCCAGCGCGCGCAGCAGCGATTTGTCGCGCCAGATCCGGCCGCGAGACCAGGCCGCGACCGAGCATGATGTCTTCGACGCCGCTGATTTCGCGGCAGCGACGCCAATCCTCGACGCTCCAGATATCGCCATTGGCGAACACCGGAACCTTGACCACCTCCTGCACGCGCGGGATCCACTCCCAATGCGCTGGCGGCTTGTAACCATCGGTCTTGGTGCGGGCGTGGACGACGATGTGTTCGGCGCCGCCCTCAGCCAAAGCCGTGGCGCACACCAGCGAACCGTCGGGGCTGTCGAAGCCCAAGCGCATCTTGGCGGTGACCGGAATGTGCGCGGGTACGGCGCGGCGCACGTGTTCGACAATCTTGTTGAGCATCTCGGGTTCTTTGAGCAGCACCGCCCCGCCACGGGATTTGTTCACGGTTTTGGCCGGGCAGCCGAAGTTGAGGTCGATGACTTCGGAGCCGAGCTCACAGGCCAGCGCAGCGTTTTCCGCCAGGCACACCGGATCGGACCCGAGCAACTGCACGCGCAGCGGCACACCGGAGCGGGTGCGCGCACCGTTGAGCAGTTCCGGGCCGAACTTGTGGAAATAGGCTGGGGTGAGCAACTGATCGTTGATCCGGATGAACTCGGTCACGCACCAGTCGATACCGCCGACACGGGTCAGGACATCGCGCAGGATGTCGTCGACCAACCCTTCCATCGGCGCCAAGGCAATTTGCATGGGGAAAACACTACTTAAAGAAAAAACGTGCCGCAGTTTACTGGGTTTCGCCGGTTAAACCCATGTCCGCCGTCTGGATCGCCGGGCCGTAACCTTCGATGAACTCGACGGGCATACGCTTGGGCTTGCCGCTGGACAGCTCGATACACACGAACGTGGTCTGGGCGCGCAGCAGCGTGGTGTGGTCGCTGGGGCGGATCAACTGGAAGTGCCGCGTCATCTTCAGGCGCTGATCCCAATCGACGATCCAGGTCGCCAATTGCAATTCGTCGCCTTCATAGGCAGCAGCAAGGTAATCGATTTCGTGACGCACCACGGCCATTGCGCGATCCAGACGGCGATACTCGACCAGATCCAGACCCAGCCGTTGCGAGTGGCGCCAGGCGCAGCGTTCGAGCCAGGTCACGTACACCGCGTTGTTCGCGTGGCCGAGGCCGTCGATGTCCTCGGCGCCCACTTGCAGATCAATGGTAAACGGCGTTGCCCGATCCCAGCCCATGCCTCACTCCCGGTCAGATTATTCGACCGTGGCAGTGTAACGGATGCCTACGCCGATTGCCGCGCCTGCAGGCTGCGCCCGGCCAGCAGTGATAACACGCCATCAATCACCCGCGGATCGGCGAGCACGCGCTGATGGCCGCCGCTTTCGAGTCGCAGCAGACGACTGTCGAACCACGATTCGTGGATCAGTTGCGATTCTTTGACCGAGACTAATTTATCGTCTTCGGCATGCACGATCAGGCCTGGCATATCCAGTTGATAGTGGGCGACATCAAGGGTGGCGGCGCGCATGCCGACGTCGAGCTCAACCTGACGAATGAATGCCGAACGTGCTCTGGGCGGCATGCCGACATAGCGGGCGAAGCCGCGCAACACGCCGAGGATCCGCGCTGGCGCGGCAATACTGACGAGTGTTTCAGTGCGCAAGCCCAGTTGCACGGCGAGCATCGCACTGGCGCCACCCATCGAGTGGCCGATGACGGCTTGCAGGGGTGGCAACTCGGCGGCCGCTTCGAGCATGGCTCGGGCGAAAAGCACCAGATTGGCTTCGCGACCGGGCGATCGCCCATGAGCCGGACCATCGAGAGCAACGACCGTGTAACCAGCGTCGACCAGGGCCGTGATCAGCGCAGCAAACTGCGTCGGCCGCCCTTCCCAACCGTGCATCAGCAACACTGCCGGGCCTTGCCCCCAGCGCAGTGCCGAGAGGCCGAAGCGCAACGTGATACGTTCGGAGTTCGCCAGCAATGGCAATTCCCAATCACGCAGTGGACGTTCGCGCGGCGTCATGAACGCCAAGCGCATTTTGCTCGCCACCAGTTGTGGTGCGAACCAGCCTAAGGTGCCATTAACGCCGCGAACCCACTTCAACGTGCTCATCGCTCTCTCCTCAGGCTTGTCGCCTTCAGGTCAACGCACCGCCGACTTGGCGGCGCGCAGCAATCGATCGGATAAATCACCCGGGCCGAGCGCTCTTGCGAGTGCCAGGCCACCTACCATCAAGGCCACGTCGGCCAATGCTTTGTCAGTGTCTTCAGGACTGGATGCCAACTGCGCGATCATCAATTCCAGGTGCTCGTTCAGCGCGATGCGGAACTCCTCCGGCAGCCGGCCGAGCTCGCCGATGGAGGCCGGGATCGGGCAGGCGGCTTCACTGGAGTCGCGGTGCTTGCGCGACAGGTAGAACGCAGCGACCAGCGTGCGACGCTCTTCGCCGGTGAGTTCGCTGTCCATGTCGGCGATCAGGTCGCGGCGACGACCCAGCAGCTGTTTGAACGCCTCCAGCATCATCGCGTCCTTGCTTTCGAAGTGCGCATAGAAGCCACCGACGGTCAGGCCGGCGGCGCCCATCACTTCGCCCACGCTCGGTTCGGCCGGGCCACGCTGGATCAGCGCGGAGCTGGCGGCCTTGAGAATGCGTTCGCGGGTTTGAGCTTTCTTGTCGTTCATCGTCGCCTCCGAATATTACGATTAGAATATTATTCTCATAATAATATTCTGCAAGTCAAAGATATGACCGCTGGTCTGAAGCACAGTGTTAGGGAAAAAGGAGATTTGGCCAAACGCCAGACAAACAAAAGGGCCATTCAATAATTGAATGACCCTTATAAATCCCGCAGAGCGGGTAATCGTGGCGTCCCCTAGGGGACTCGAACCCCTGTTACCGCCGTGAAAGGGCGGTGTCCTAGGCCACTAGACGAAGGGGACACAAACCCTTCTATACAACTGATCAGTGCTGAGTGCTGATCGATTCAAGGCCGGTGTGGCCAGACCTTGAACTGTAAAATTGGTGGAGCTTAGCGGGATCGAACCGCTGACCTCCTGCATGCCATGCAGGCGCTCTCCCAGCTGAGCTAAAGCCCCGGATTTTTCGCCTCGCGGCGGAGTGACATCTTGCAACATCACTTCTGTAAAACTGGCGTCCCCTAGGGGACTCGAACCCCTGTTACCGCCGTGAAAGGGCGGTGTCCTAGGCCACTAGACGAAGGGGACGCAAACCCTTCTATACAACTGATCAACGCTGAGTGTTGATCGCTTCGAAGCCGGTGTGGCCAGGCTTCAAAGTGTAAATTGGTGGAGCTTAGCGGGATCGAACCGCTGACCTCCTGCATGCCATGCAGGCGCTCTCCCAGCTGAGCTAAAGCCCCTCATCGTTGATGTCATCGCTGAGGACGGGGCGAATCTTAATGGCGCTTCGGAGGGCTGTCAAACTTATTTTTAAAATATTTCAAAGTTTTTTGCCGACATAACAATCACTTACCGCCCTCCCCCGCAAATTCGGGAGGTTTACAACCTGCATGGAACTGTAGGAGCTGCCGCAGGCTGCGATCTTTTGATCTTGTTTTTAAAAACCAAAGTCAAAAGATCGCAGCGTGCCGCAGCTCCTACAGGGGATCAGGCGATTGCGCCCAGCAGCTTTTCCCACTCTTTGTTTTCTTTCTTCGACACGCCACCCAGCAGGTCAAGCGCCTGGCGCAGACGGAACCGGGTCAGGTCCGGCCCGAGGATTTCCATCGCATCGAGCACCGACACCGAGCTCGCCTGCCCGGTGATCGCAGCAAACATCAGCGGCATCGCATCGCGCAGTTTCAGCTCAAGCGATTCAACCACCGCCTGAATCGTCGCGGTAATGCTGTCTTTTTCCCACTGACGCAGGCTTTCGAGCTTCCACAGAATCAACTGCATCAACTGGCGAACCTGATCGCCCGAAAGCTTCTTCGATTCGAACAGCTTGGCATCCGGATTCACGCCACCGGCAAAGAAGAACCCGGCCAGCGGTGCAACCTGGCTGAAGGTTTCAACCCGGCCCTGCACGTGCGGCGCGATCTTCATCATGTATTCCGGGTTCAGTGCCCAGGTTTGCAAGCGGCTGGCGAACTCTTCCACCGGCAGGTCACGCAGCCACTGGCCGTTGAGCCACGAGAGTTTCTCGATGTCGAAAATCGGCCCGCCCAGCGACACACGCTTGAGGTCGAAATTGTCGACCATTTCCTGCAACGAAAACTTCTCACGCTCGTCCGGCATCGACCAGCCCATGCGACCGAGGTAGTTGAGCATCGCTTCCGGCATGAAGCCCATGCGCTCGTAGAACGTCACCGAAGTCGGGTTCTTGCGCTTGGACAGCTTGCTCTTGTCCGGGTTACGCAGCAGCGGCATGTAGCAGAGTTCCGGTTGCTTCCAGCCGAAGTATTCGTAGAGCAGGATCAGTTTCGGCGCGGACGGCAGCCACTCTTCGCCACGCAGTACGTGGGTGATCCCCATCAAGTAGTCGTCGACCACGTTGGCCAGGAAGTAGGTCGGCAGGCCGTCGGTCTTCATCAGCACTTGCATGTCCATGCGATCCCACGGGATCTCGACGTCGCCACGCAGCATGTCCGGCACCACGCACACGCCTTCGCTCGGCACTTTCATACGGATCACGTGCGGTTCGCCGGCGGCCAGACGCGCAGCCACTTCTTCCTTGGACAGCAGCAGCGCACGACCGTCGTAACGCGGGGTTTCGCCGCGAGCCTGTTGCTCGGCGCGCATCTGATCCAGCTCTTCGGCGGTGCAGAAGCATGGGAAGGCGTGACCGAGGTCAACCAGTTGCTGGCAATATTTCTGGTAGATATCGCCGCGCTCGCTCTGGCGATACGGGCCGTGCGGGCCACCGACGTCCGGGCCTTCGCTCCACTCGATGCCGAGCCAGCGCAGAGCGTCGAAGATCTGCTGTTCGGACTCGCGGGTCGAACGCAACTGGTCGGTGTCTTCGATGCGCAGGATGAACTCACCGCCATGCTGCTTGGCAAAGCAGTAGTTGAACAATGCGATGTAAGCGGTACCTACGTGGGGGTCCCCGGTAGGCGATGGCGCGATGCGAGTGCGGACGGTGGTCATGGCATGTCTCGAAAAGAATGAAAAGCAAAGATCAATAAGCGGCGAATGGTAACAGGCGACACCCGCCCCGCTCCAGCAGGCAGGGCATTTAAGCCAAGTTTGCGTCTGTAACGCCCGTTCGCCGTGGTGAATGGCCGAAGATCAGCAGACGGCATTTACCGCTTGTCGACTGTATGCCAGATTCGCCTGCTGATAACTTTCCTTACAATTTCTCGACTACAGTCTGCCCCATGCCTGCCCAACTCAAGCGTCGCCTGTTCATATTTCTGCTGCTGGTCCTGTTGATTGCCGGCGGCTTCTTCGCCCATTGGTTTCTCAAAGGGCGCTTTTATGAAAGTACCGACAACGCCTATGTCCAGGGCGAGATCACCCGTGTGTCGAGCCAATTGAGCGCGCGCATCGACGAAGTGCTGGTGCAGGACAATCAGCACGTGGAAAAGGGCCAGTTGCTGGTGCGCCTCGAAGGTGAGGATTTCCGCCTCGCCGTGGATCGCGCCAACGCCGCCCTCGCCACCCGCGAAGCCGAACGCTTGCAAGCACAGAGCAAACTGACCCAACAAGCCAGCCTGATCGCCTCCAGCGACGCGCAAGTCGCCTCGTCGCAAGCCACGTTCGGCCGCTCGCAGATCGATTTGTCCCGCGCAGAGGCCCTGCGCAAACCGGGCTACGTCTCCGAAGAACGCGTCACCACTCTCGCCGCCGACAACCACATTGCCCGTTCGCAGGTGACCAAGGCCCAGGCGGATGCGCAGAGTCAGCGTCAGCAGGTCAACGCCTTGGCCGCCGAGATCAAACGCCTCGACGCGCAGATCGCCAACGCCCGCGCCGACATCGCCCAAGCCGAACTGAACCTGACTCGCAGTCAAATCCACGCGCCAATCAGCGGCCTGGTCGGCCAGCGCGCCGCACGCAATGGCCAAGTGGTACAGGCCGGCGCTTATCTGTTGTCGATCGTTCCCGACGAAGACATCTGGGTGCAGGCCAACTTCAAGGAAACCCAGATCGGCCACATGCAGGGGGGGCAAAAAGCCCAGCTGACCTTCGATGCCTATGGCGACACGCCAATCGAGGCACGGGTCGACAGTCTGTTCGCTGCATCGGGCGCGCAGTTCAGCCTGTTGCCACCGGACAATGCCACCGGCAATTTCACCAAAGTCGTGCAGCGCATTCCGGTGAAACTGACCTTCAAGGCCGACAATCCGCTGCACGGCAAAATTCGCCCGGGCATGTCCGTCACCGCGACCGTGAACATCAAAGACGCCCCGGACAATGGCCGGTGATTCGCTGATCCGCCCGGTCGGCGAACCGACCCGGCGCGACTGGATTGCGGTGATGAGCGTGATGCTCGGTGCGTTCATGGCAGTGCTCGACATCCAGATCACCAACTCTTCACTGAAAGACATTCAGGGCGCGCTATCGGCGACGCTGGAAGAAGGCTCATGGATTTCCACGTCCTATCTGGTGGCGGAAATCATCATGATTCCGCTGACCGCGTGGCTGGTGCAGCTGCTCTCGGCGCGGCGGCTGGCGGTATGGGTGTCTGTAGGATTTCTGTTTTCATCGCTGCTGTGCTCGATGGCCTGGAGCCTGGAAAGCATGATCGTCTTTCGCGCCATGCAAGGCTTCACCGGCGGCGCGCTGATCCCGCTGGCCTTCACCCTGACCCTGATCAAACTCCCCGAACACCACCGCGCCAAAGGCATGGCGATGTTCGCCATGACCGCGACTTTCGCCCCTTCCATCGGTCCGACTCTCGGCGGCTGGCTCACGGAAAACTGGGGCTGGGAATACATCTTCTATATCAACATCCCGCCGGGGCTGATCATGATCGCCGGGCTGATGTACGGTCTGGAGAAGAAAGCGGCGCATTGGGAACTGCTGAAAAGCACCGACTACACCGGCATCCTCTCGTTGGGAATCGGTCTCGGTTGTTTGCAGGTTTTTCTTGAAGAAGGCCATCGCAAGGACTGGCTCGAATCAAGTCTGATCGTAATGCTGGGCAGCATTGCACTGGTGAGTCTGATCACCTTCGTCATTGTGCAAATCTCCAAGCCGAATCCGCTGATCAACCTCGGCATCCTGCGCAATCGCAACTTTGGCCTGTCGAGCATTTCCAGTCTGGGCATGGGCGTCGGTTTGTACGGTTCGATCTATTTGCTGCCGCTGTACCTGGCGCAGATCCAGAACTACAACGCGCTGCAAATCGGCGAAGTAATCATGTGGATGGGTGTGCCGCAGCTGTTTCTGATCCCGCTGGTGCCGAAGCTGATGAAATACATTTCGCCAAAGTGGCTGTGTACGTTGGGCTTCGGGCTGTTCGGGCTGGCGAGTTTTTCTTCGGGGGTGCTGAATCCGGATTTCGCCGGGCCGCAGTTCAATCAGATCCAGATCATCCGTGCGCTGGGTCAGCCGCTGATCATGGTCACCATTTCGCTGATCGCCACCGCGTACATTCTGCCGCAGGACGCGGGATCGGCGTCGAGCCTGTTCAACATCCTGCGCAACCTCGGCGGCGCCATCGGCATTGCGTTGCTCGCCACGCTACTGGATGCGCGCACCAAGACTTACTTCGATTATTTGCGCGAGGCGATTGTGCCGACCAATCCACAGGTGGCCGAGCGCATGGCGTCGATGACCGACCGGTTTGGCAGTGACACGGCGGCGCTGGGCAAGTTGAGTGAAATCGTGCATCAGCAGGCGGCGATCATGGCCTACAACGATGCGTTTCACTTTGTCGGGATTGCGCTAGGGATCAGTATGTTGGCGATTTTGTTGACCAAGAAATTGCCGCAGGGGTTGAAGGCTGGGGAGGCACATTGATTTTTGTGGTGGCTGTACTGGCCTCATCGCTGCATTGGTATCTACACATCTCCCGATCCTGGTCTATAAAGGGACGGCATGGATATCAAATGACTGGGCTAGATGCCCGCCTGATAAAACGATACGACGAGTTAGTCATGGGACACAGTAATGGACTACCGGCTTTGGCGGCAG